>CAZBWW010000006.1:0-25120 GCA_964496005.1 uncultured Candidatus Saccharibacteria bacterium
ATTGTTTTAAGCAAGTCATCTAAGTTGTTTCGGGCGAATTCTATCCCGCCAAGTACTTTTTCGTCAGGTAAAATGTTAGCTTCAGCCTCAATTGCTAAGAATTTCTTTTCTTCACCGGCGAAAGATACCATCATGTCCATTTCTGATTTTTCGTGCAAATCACCGTTCGCGGGATTTAACACGTATTCATTGTTAATGTATCCAACTCGTGCTGAAACCATGGGTCCCTCCCACGGAATATCGGATGCATGTAAAGCCGCGGACGCCGCAATCATGCTTAAAAATTCAGGATCTGCAGTAGGATCCAGTGACAAAACAGTCAACACAACTTGTACCTCATCCGCAAAATCATTCGGAAACAGAGGTCTAATCGCGTGGTCAATAAGCCTGCGTGTTACTACGGCATCATCAGTAGGTTTTCCATCTCTTTTGATAAACCGCGAGCTCTTTATTGTTCCACTGGCGTATAATTTTTCTTCGTATGTACACTGAAGCGGAAAAAAATCCTTATCGGCATCTAGCCCGCCTGAGACAACAGTTGCTAATACGACTGTGTCTCCGTAACTGGCTTTTACCGCCATGTTGGCCTGTCTTGCAAGCTCCCCGGTTTCAAGTACCAATTTTCTACCCGCAAACTCTATTTCTTTTGTTATTTTTTTATTCATTTTTACTTTCTGGGATGTGTAGAGCGATTAAATTAAGAGATAATGGCCACAAAGTTTATGTTCATTATTCCCAAATCTAATCACTGCAGTAAACAATCCCTTTTTTAATTAGTTACTAATTTTACTACTTTTTTCTACTTTTTTTTCTACTTTCCGAGATCAAGCTTCTCGACCACTTTATTATATCTAGTCTCGTCTTTACGCTTCAAAAACGCTAGTAATCTTCTCCGCTTGTTTACCATTTGCAACAACCCTCTCCGTGAATGATTGTCTTTTTTATGGACCTTCAAATGTTCTGACAACTGATCTATTCTTTCTGTCAGCACTGCAATCTGCACTTCAGGCGAACCGGTGTCACTTTCGTGCAACTGATTGTCCTTTATTAATTTATCTTTCTGTTTTTGTTGCATCTTTGTTATCGCCCTTCATTCTAACAGTTATTACCGCGTTAATCAACTTTTTGGTTGTTGTTACGGTATGTTATACCGGTCAGTAAGGCTTTAGCAGATTGCTTATTCGGAATTAGCTCCCAATAACTTGCGTGCTTATATATAAGTTCACCTAAAGTGTCAGTTTTCGCGTCAATTATATTTACTACACCGTACCTTTTGTTATTGCTCGAGTTGTCTACATTTATGATTTTCGCGTTATGAATTTCGGTTTTCAGGTTTGTATAAATTTGGCCTAAATCTTCAAATTCTTGTGCTCCAACGGTTATAACAAGGTCAAAATCAAAACCTGTTATTTTTGCACGAATTTTAGTAGTGTCAAAATCTTTTGAGATCGGTCCCATTTTCAGTACAAAAACACCATTATCAGTGGTATATGACACACTAGTTGATGTGGTGTCATCATATTTTATTGAGATTAGTAAATCCCGTTGTGACAAGTTAGCTGAAATTTCTTTTTGGGGAATTAATTGGCCGCATTGCGCGGGAACTTCACCATCGTATACAAATTTAACCGTTTTCCCGGTATCTTTAGTTTTGGCAATAAGCATATAATACAACCCAACTGCAGCAGCAAATGAATCACAGCCCGCAACTTTTGAGGGTATTACTGCAATATTTTTCGCATTTGTCAGCAGGTCTATGACTTGCTGTTGGTCATAATTATCGATATGCATATTTTTTTGATTTCCGGGCGGGGGTGCTTTAGCGTTTTTGTGTAACTAAAGCCTAAACGGGACGTATTTTATACCATTTATCCTATAGTGTCAAATTCCGACTTAGAAAACCTCAATCCATAAGCCTTTTTTTAGATCATCAAACTGCGGTTTTAACAAGACACCGCACTCAGTATCCTTACCGGCTACATTAATATCATCCTTGCCGTGCTTTAGTTTTTTAATAGAACCTATATATATGGGCTCGTCACCCTCTACTAGTGTTGCGGGATCTCTGTCGTAAATGGAAATACGCTGTTTTGGTTTAAGTGCACCGGCAAGTATCTCACACCCAGCAATCACATCACCTGACGTTAATTTAAATGTTTTAGTAATTTGCGCGCGCCCCTTTATTTTAGCTTCCTCTTTAGTAGCTGAACCTTCCAACAAATCTTTTATATCGTCAATTAACTCGTAAATTGTATTGTAGGTTGCCACGGAAACGCTTAGGTCTGCCGCAAGTTCAGTAACTGAGCCTGCAAGCTTCACGTTAAAGCCAACAACTACACTTCCTGTGTTAGCTGCAAGTAAAATGTCGGAATCGGTTATCTCGCCGGTAGAAGTAAGTACAAATTTAATCGAAAAGTCCGCACCCACCGATTCACTTACTAAATTTGCCAAGCTTGATTTAACAGCTTCCAAGGTGCCTTGAGTGTCCGCCTTAATTATTACACCCACAGTTTTCTTGGTATCTTTACCAATGATTTCAAGCCTTTTTTCATCTTTTGCGAGTTCTACTAGCTCACTGTTTTTGTCTACCAGTAAATCACCCACATTGGGCACTTTTTTAAAACCTAGTATTTCAACGGGCATCGCGGGTACAGCCTTTGTAAGCATATTTCCTTTGTCATCCATCATTGACTTGATTTTGGCTTCAATTCCACTGGCATTTACCTCGGAACCAACTTTCAACGTGCCGTTTCTGACTATTGCCGAAACAACAACGCCGCGTTTTTTATCAATTTTTGATTCCACAACTACTGCTTCTAATTCACCGGCTGCATCAGCCTTTAAATCTAGCAGTTCAGCGACTGCCAAAATCGAATCTAACAGTTGAGGAAGACCTACGCCTGTTTTTGCCGAAACTTCCACGCTGATAACGTCTCCACCCCATTCTTCAACTAGTACATTTTCCTGTGCCAAGTCCTGCTTTACTTTTCTGGGATCCGCACCGGTTTTATCTATTTTATTTATTGCCACAATTATTGTTGCTCCGCCGGCTTGGGCGTGCGCTATTGCTTCTTTAGTTTGAGGTTTTACACTTTCTTCCGCGGCGACAACCAGTACTACAATATCTGCGGCTTTACCGCCCCGTGCCCGCATTTGGGTAAACGCTGCATGTCCGGGAGTATCAATAAATGTGATTAGTTTTGAGTTATGCTCAATTTGATACGCACCAATGTGCTGGGTTATTCCGCCGTACTCTTTTGCTTGCACATTAGTTTTTCTGATGGTGTCTAGGATACTGGTTTTGCCATGATCAACATGGCCCATTACAGTTACAATAGGTGGGCGTGTTGCATGTTGAGTTGTTTTGCTTTGTTGTGTTGCCATATTTAGTTAGATTTGGTTCTGTCCTCGCCATTTTAGTCCGTTTTTTCATTTTGGTCATCTGTTTGTGGTTCTTCAGTCGGTTGTTCTTCAGGCTCCGGTTGTGCCGCTTCGGTTTCAGCGGCAGTTTCTGTAGTTTCTGCTTCAGCTTCTTGTTCTTCAGCTTCCTCAGCGGCTTTTGCCGCTTCTTCTTTCGCAGCTTTATTTTTCGCTTTTTCCTCATTTGCTGCTACTTTTTTTATTGCGGCATCCCACACACCGACAACATCCTCATCTTTTGCTTCTGCGACAGTTTCACCGCGTTCAGTGTCAAATATGCCTTTTGCGCCTTTTATGTCAATTTTCCATTTTGTTAATTTATTTGCAAGTCTGGCGTTTTGGCCTTCTTTTCCGATAGCAAGGCTTTGTTGGTCTTCAGGTACTGTAACAGTAGCTTTTCGTTCTTCTTCGTCAATTTCTACTTCTGTAACACGTGCGGGTGATAAACTGGCGGCGATAAACTTTTCCGTAAGTTGGGAGAAGGGGACAATGTCGATTTTTTCGCCAAAAAGTTCAGCAATTATGGATTGTACTCTTACTCCTTTTTGCCCTACACAGCTACCGACAGGGTCAATTTTATCGTCGTTTGAATATACCGCCATTTTAGTTCTTGAGCCAGCCTCTCGTGCGATTGCTTGGATTACAACTGTGCCGTTTGCGATTTCAGGTACTTCTTGTGCAAACAATAATTTAACAAATTCGGGGTCTGATCTGCTGACAATTATTTCAGTTCCTCGCTGGCCTTGATGAACTTCTTTTACGTACACTTTAAGTCTTTGATTAACGCGATAATTTTCAGTTTCAACTTGTTCGGACTGTGGCATAATACCGTGTGCTTTTCCAAGATCAAGAACTACGCGACCGCCTTCCATTCTAAAAATGATGCCATTCATGAGTGTACCTACTTTGCTTTCAAATTCTCCCAATATAACCTGTTTTTCGGTTTCACGGATTTTTTGCAGAATAACCTGTTTTGCAGTTTGTGCTGCAATTCGGCCGAAGCCTGCCGGTGTAACATCTTTGCCGTCTTTTAAAATTTGAGCTTCACCAGTGTCGGGGTTAAGTACAACGTCAACTTCTTCAATCTCGCCGCCAAAATCTTTTTTGTATGCGGATGCCAGAGCAGTTCTAATAGATTCCACTACCTCTTCCACCGGAATACCCCGCTCTGAAGCTACCTGATTTAACGCCGCTTTAAATTCTGTTATTGCCATATTTTTTTGTGATGCATTTCTCAGGCACGCAGTATCGCTTCTGAATTACAAAATGCTGCGATCTGCTTTTTCTCGCAGTGCGCCAAAAATTAAAATACATCTGAATTGCGCACTGCTACGAAGATCCTTCGAACATGCATCACAAAAAAGGATCCCGTTATCACAATTCTATCAAAAAAGGCGGGATACTTACCCACCTGTCAACAAATGCTATTTGCTTTGATACGGTGTAAAGTTACCACGATCTTGCTGTTTTGGTCAAGTGACTTGATTCTTTAGGGGAGGGTGTTACGGTAGTCTTCTAATATTTGTCTTTGTTTTTTACTTATCCTCTCAGGAATTGTAACCCGTACTTGCACAATTACGTCGCCATTCCCACGGCCGCGCAATCTAGGCATACCCTTACCACGTACCCTAAACTGTGTATCCGGCTGTGTTCCCGCGGGAATCTTCAGTTTTGCAGAACCAACCCCGTCAGGTTTCTTTTCGTCCACAACAGGAATGGTAATTGTGTCGCCAAGTGTGGCTTGAGTAAAATCGATATCAACAAGGGTTCCCAAGTCATCCCCTGCCCGCTGGGCAAAGTCTTTTGGTGTCGGGACTTTAAAAGTTATGAATAAGTCGCCGTTAGGTACATTTGGCATGTTTTTAGGTGCGGACATGCCTTTTTCGGGAAAACGCATCTCAGTCCCATGACGAACTCCAGCGGGAATTTTAATTTTTACCTTTCCGCTTTCGACTGCTATCTCTTTTTCGGCACCTCGCACAGCGTCGCCAAAATCAACATGCATTTCATAATATAAATTTTTGCCTTTTTTTGGTTTTCGCTGACCGCCAAACCCCCTAAACCCAAACATTTCTTCAAAAATATCGAGTGGGTCAAAATTAGCGCCTTGCCCACCGCCGGTACCTGTATACGAGTATGTAAAAGGTCCCCATTGTCCTTGAGCTCCACCAAAGCCCTGCCCAAAACCCCCATATCCACCGGCACCCGGTCCGCTGCTAGCCGAATTTCCAACACCGGCGTGCCCAAACTGGTCGTACATTTTTCGTTTTTGGGCATCGCTTAATATCTGGTACGCCTCGTTAATTTCTTTAAACCGTTTTTCTGCCTGTTCTTTATCGTCTTTTGCCACCATATCGGGATGGTGTTCTTTTGCCAGTTTTTTATATGCGTTTTTTATGTCGGCATCGTTCGCAGAGCGGGGTATGCCTAGCACTTCGTAATAATCTTTTTTGGTTGACATACAGATGGTATTTTAGCAGTTTACGTGGTGGGTTGCTAGTACCAAAAAACTAATTTTTGGGGTTGCAAGTACGGGTTTAATATATGCTAGTTATTTCTATACCGTTGTTGTAGGGTTCTATACCACTTGCTGTAACTGTTGGGACATCTCCGGTATAAAGAGAAGTAATCAATTTACTAAGCGTAGGAGTAAGCGCATCAGCCTCATTAAGTGCGTCATTTACTCCTCCGACTCCTACATCGTGGTCATTAATGGTTTTCATCAGTGTAGTTATTTGTTCCTCAATATCTAGGTGAGTACCATCCTCACGGGTCAGTTGGGTTAGGTCGTAGCCATGTTCAACAAGCGAGTCAATAGCTATACCTACCAACATCATAGCCCGTGCAGTAATGTTTTCATGCGTAGTGTCTGATGGAAATTCTTCCGGGTTTTCCTCAAATTCAGATAACATGACACCTAAATGTTCAATCGGGAACACGAGTCCCGCAACAGTATCTACATATTCTTGCTGAGATAATTGTGATGTGCGAGCTTCGAAACCGGGCATTCTTATATTTTAACTTTTTCTTGCCTATTCTTCAACAATTTCGCCATCTACCGTATCATCACTGCCGGAATTACTGTCGTTACCTCCGTCTTTATTACCCCCATTTCCGTTATCATCGTCGGTTCCGCCCTGATCACTACCACCACGCTCGGCATTATCCGTATCGGGTTGCCCGTACATATGTTGCCCAATTTTTTGCATCGCGTCGCTCAATTCTGCAGTTTTTTTCTTTAACTCATCAATACCTGCTGTTTGAATCACACTTCTTAAAGCTGCCACTTTACTTTCAACATCTTGTTTCACATCTGCAGGCACTTTATCACCCGCGTCTTTTAACGCCTTTTCTGCGGTGTAAGTTAACCCGTCGGCGGTATTTCTAGCTTCAACTACTTCTTTTTTCTGCGCATCCTCAGCAGCGTGTTTTTCAGCGTCTTTTACCATTTGGTCAATTTCGGTATCGCTTAAGCCCGTTCCACCCTGGATCGTAATATGCTGCGCCTTTCCTGATGCCTTGTCTTTGGCAGTTACATTAATAATGCCATTTGCGTCAATATCAAAAATAACCTCTATTTGGGGCATGCCTCGTGGCGCAGGAGGTATACCGTCTAAAATAAATCTGCCTAAGCTTTTATTATCCACAGCCATTTCACGCTCGCCTTGCAGTACGTTAATTTCTACGCTAGTTTGGTTGTCTGCCGCAGTACTAAAAACCTGCGACGCTGATGTCGGAATTGTTGTATTCCTTTTTATTAACGGCGTGCTTACTCCACCCAAAGTTTCTATTCCCAATGTAAGCGGGGTTACATCGAGTAAAAGCACATCTTTTACGTCTCCGCCCAACACACCGCCCTGAATAGCTGCTCCTATGGCTACAACCTCATCTGGGTTTACACCTTTGTGCGGTTCCTTGCCGAAAAATTCTTTCACAACCTCATTAACTTTGGGCATTCTGGTCATACCGCCGACCATTATTACCTCGTTTATGTCGGTCTTTTTCAGCCCGGCGTCTTTTAGCGCGTTTTCAATCGGTTTAATAGTTTTTTGAATTAACTCATCCACCAATTGCTCATATTTTGAGCGCGTCAAACTAATATTCATGTGTTTTGGACCTGTCTGATCAGCTGTGATAAACGGAATACTAATTTCTGTTTCAAGCGTACTTGACAGCTCAATTTTCGCTTTTTCCGCCGCATCTTTTAGTCTTTGCATTGCCTGTCTGTCTTCACTTAAGTCAACACCTTGTTCTTTTTTAAACTCGTCCACTAGCCACCTTATTAATACGCGGTCGAAATCATCTCCGCCTAGGTGTGTGTCGCCGTTTGTCGCTTTTACCTCAAATACACCATCTCCGACTTCAAGCACCGAAACATCAAAAGTCCCGCCACCTAAGTCGTAGACCACTATTTTCTCGTTCGCTTTTTTGTCAAGACCATATGCGAGTGATGCAGCTGTGGGTTCGTTAATAATTCGTTTCACATCTAATCCCGCTATTTGACCTGCTTCTTTTGTTGCGGATCTTTGCGCGTCGTCAAAATATGCAGGGACGGTAATTACTGCTTCGGTAATAGTTTGTCCCAAAAATTTTTCTGCGTCGGCTTTTAGCTTGCGTAAAATCATAGCTGAAACTTCCTGCGGGGTGTAAGTTTTGCCTTCAATTTCAACCGCGGCCATGCCATTTTTTCCGTCAACAATGGTGTACGGATAATCTTTTTTAAGAGCCTGAATTTCGGGATCGGTCGTTTTCATACCAATTAGCCGCTTAATACTAAAAATAGTATTTTTGGGATTTACTACCTGTTGTCTTTTTGCGGTTACACCAACTAAATTAGCGGCCGGAGCAATAACTGATGGTGTTGTGTTAGCACCCTCCACGTTTGGGATAATCTTCGCTTGGCCACCTTCCATGACTGCCATTGCACTATTTGTTGTTCCTAAATCAATTCCAAGTATTTTAGCCATATGCTACTTTTCCTCCTTTTGAGAACCCACAGTTACTTTTGCGGGTCTAATAACTTTTCCGAATAGTTTATAACCATTTTGTCCCACTTTAATCACTTTGCCGATTTCTTTTTTATTTTCTACTTCCACCATCTCAACAGCATCCATTAAATTTTGGTCAAAATCCATGCCATCAGCCTGTATTTTCTCAACTCCCTCATCAGTCAAAATTTGGGTAAATTCCTTCATAATAAGTTTTATGCTTTCGTCAGGGTTGTGTTGCGCAAGCAGCTCCAAATTATCCAGTACTGTTAACATTTTTAACAGTACGGTTTGGTTTGCATATCTAACAATTTCAACCCGTTCTTCAGCAACTCTTTTTTCGAGGTTTTTATAGTCGGCGAGCGCCCGTTTCCAGTTATTTTCTAATTCAGCAATCTTTACGGCCACGTCGTCACTATCTGTTTGTGTTGTGTATTGCGAGTTGGTATTGTTTGCATCACCGTTTGCTTCATTTGCATGCGAATTATTATCATGTTTATGTGCATGATGAGCGTGATGATCATGACCGCATCCGCAATGCCCTCCACAAACACAGTGATGATCATGTTGAGGCGTGTTTTTGTCCTTATCTGTATTAATTGAATCTTTATCTTTGTGCATGGGTGTGTGCAAAATAATTACAAAGTGTTACCAAGAACCGCCAAGTTCTTCAATAAGGTTTTTTGTGTACCTAACCGCTGGAATTACTTTTTGATATTGCATTCTTGCCGGCCCTAAAACCGCAACATATCCGCTTCTTTTTCCGACTTTATATGGACTGACTACAATGCCGCAATCTTCTAGATATTCAACTCCAAGCTCGTCACCAATTACATAAGTTACACCGCCGGTTTCACTGGGTACTATTTTTTCGAATATTTTTTCTAACAACTCGTATCTATCAACAACATGTAGTGCCGCTTTTGCAACATCAATGTCCCAAAATTCTTTTTCATCAAGCAAATTTACAGCACCGGCGTGTATCACATGTCCGTCTTCTGTTGTTATGAGGGCTAATTCTTTTGTAAGTTCGGATAATGATAGTACAGCTTGGCGCAACATTTTTTCAAATTCATATCTATTTGACCATAACCTCTGTTTCATTGCTACTTCCTGTAATACATCAAGCTCTTCCTCTTCCATAATTTCGGATAAATAGAGTTTGTAGGCTAAAGTTGTTGGAATACGCCCAGAAGAAGTGTGCATCATTTCCAAATAGCCTTCATCAAGCAAATGTGCCATGTCGTTACGCACAGTAGCGGGCGAGCATTTAAAGTTGTATTTTTCGACTATTAGTGTTGAGCCTACGGGTTCTGCATTGTTTACGTATTCTTCAATTATCGCTTCTAATAGTTGTATTTGTCTTTCAGTTAACATTTTGGTTTGGGTTAAAAACCCTTCAAACTTAAACTTATCACTATAGTAACATGAGTGCTAAGGTTGTCAAGCAGTAAATACCGTTTACCCCTATAATGCACATGCCGTATACTAGTGTCAGATTATGCAAACTGCCCAAATCAAAAAAACTATTATCTCAGAATATAAAAACGGCACTTTCGGAAAATGGGTTGGTGTAAGGATAGTCAGCTCATTTACTCCTTTAGTTGTCACGTATGTCTTTGCGCTTGGTGTCAAGGTAATTGAAGACGGTAACCCACCCGCACAAGCAATTAAAGTTTTTGCATTACTTGTCGTAATTGAAATGGTTGATCATGTACTACGGTTGTCATCCAAAACGCGTATAGAAGCATATTCAGAAGCGTACTTAATTAATATTCAAACTCGGCTAATCGAGGATATTAGTCCGACAGAAGAAAACAAACGCGAAGTTACTCAATCAATCAGAAATTTAACACAACCGTTACGGCGTTTCGTTGACCATATGAATAACAACGGAGTTACTGCCATAGTCTCATTTATTGCGATTCCGGTTATTTTATTTTTTATAGATGTACGTGTGTTTTTATTGCAAATAGTACTAATGCTTATATACACAATCGTGACAATTGTGTTTTCATTTCCATATGAAAAAAACTATGAAGCTTTTGATCAGGCGCGTGAAAATTATTACTCTGAATTGCTGGCCGAAGGAAAAGTAAAAAAATTGGCTGAGCTTGTACGGGCCAAATTTATGAAAGTACAAAATTTACGGTTTTTTGAATGGTTTACGTTACAAAACGTGGTTTCTATTTTTAACTTTATTATTATTGTTCTAGTTTTAAAAGATATTTATGCGGGTACAAAGCAAATCTCGGATTTAGTGTTAATTGTGGGATACACTGCAGGCACAAAAGCGTTTTTAAACGAGCTTACAACAACCGTTACTTATAATATGCAGGTTAAAGCCGGGATACAAAGGATCGTGGCGGTTACGGAGGGTTTGGTGGATAGGGTGTGGTAGATTTTTTAAGTCTTCAACACCTCTCTAAAAGCCTCCTGCGGAATATCCACCTTCCCAAACCTCTTCATCCGTTTTTTACCCTTTTTCTGCACCTCAAGCAATTTATCCTTTCGCTCGCGATGCCCGCCATAAATACCTGCCAACACATTTTTTCTCATCGCGGGAATAGTATCGCGGGCAATAATTTTGCTGCCAATAGCCGCCTGGAGTGCAACGGCAAATTGCTGACGCGGAATGGTGTCTTTCAGTTTTGCAATAGTAGCCTTACCTTTTTCATGCGCGCTATTTTTAAGTACAATCTGCGCGAGGGGGTCAACAATGGCTCCATGTACCAAAATATCCAGTTTAACAACAGCTACATCGCGGTAATCCAAAAAGTCGTAATCAAGACTTGCGTATCCTGAAGATACAGTTTTAAGTTCATCGAAAAAATTATGAATCAATTCAGCTAAGGGCAGTTCGTATGCGAAAATAATCGTGTGCGGGGTGGGGTACTCCATTTTTTTTTGAACTCCACGCCTTTTTTCACACAGTGTAATTATGCCGCCTACATATTTTACAGGCGAAATAATTGATAACAGTATCCAAGGCTCTTCAATTTTTTGGATTTTCGTTGGCGAGGGTAGATCAGCCGCATTTTTTATGGAAGCTACAGTTCCGTCAGTCAAGTAAATTTTATATTCCACTGTTGGAATTGTAGAAAGTAATTCCAAATTGTATTCGCGCTCAAGCCGTTCCTGTACAATGTCCGCATGCAGCAAGCCCAAAAAGCCACACCTAAAACCAAAGCCTAGCGCACTGTTGCTTTCGGGCTCAAAGCTAAGTGCCGAATCTGACAAAGCTAGTTTTTGCAATGCCTCCCGCAATTCTGTAAATTTGTTATTTTGAATAGGAAAAATCGATACAAACACAAATGGTTTTATTTCTTTGTAGCCGGGTAGGGGAACTACCGCCGTTTCTTGTACTCTTGTAGCTGACGAGTCATTTTCCATCGTCATACTATCCGTATCTTTTTTCTGCGTGTTCGCTTTTTTTACTATTCCCTTAATTTCCGCGCCTTTATTAAAATACTTTTGAAAAGTTATTGTATCGCCGACTCTTACTGATTTTATGTCTTTTAGACCTGTGGCAATATATCCGACTTCTCCGGCTGAAAGTCTTTCTACTTGGGTTTTTTGCGGGTTCATAATGCCGATGTTTTCAGGATATGCTAATGCTGCCGTCGCCATTAATCTGATTTTTTCTCTTTTTTTTATGTCCTCGGCGGTAATTAGCCCGTCAACTATTTTTGTGTGCGCCACAACGCCAAGGTGCTCATCATAATAAGTATCAAAAACTAGCGCTCTCAACGGTTTTTGCGCACTGCCGGCAGGTGGGGGTATTCTCCGTACAATCTCTGCTAACAGCCGGTCAACATTTTCGCCGGTTTTTGCTGACAGTCGCAGTATTTCACTTTGTGTAAACCCGAACGCCCGTTCAAGCTCTGTCGCAACCTCATCTGCATTGGCATTTTCCAAATCAATTTTGTTGAGTACCGGAATAATTGTTAGGTTTGCCTCTAACGCTTTATAAATATTTGACACAGTTTGCGCTTCTATTCCCTGCGCAGCATCTACAATTAAAATTGCACCCTCACATGCGGCAAGCGACCTTGATACTTCATACGAGAAGTCCACATGTCCGGGTGTGTCAATTAAGTTTAGCTGGTAATTATTTCCATCGACCGCGTCATAATTCATTCTCACGGCTTTCAGCTTTATAGTTATCCCTTTTTCCCGTTCAAGTTCCATGCTATCCAGCGTCTGTTCGCGCATTTTTCTTTTTTCAACCGTATTTGTTAGTTCCAGCAATCTGTCCGCCAAAGTGGACTTGCCGTGGTTTATGTGGGCTATTATGCAAAAATTGCGTATATGCTGTTGAGTTACCTGCGCAAACATGCACTGATTTTAGCACTAAAATTAAGGTGTAACCTTTTATTTAAGAAAAAGAAGAAAAAGTGTTAGCGTCAGTAAAAAAAGTGCGAAAAACCCCGACCCGGCTGACAGCCATTCATATACCCACACTTTGCCTGTCCATTTTTTGGTTTTATTCCACGCTACAGCTTTTAGTAAGAACAGCAGTCCGAAAATAATACTTACTAAATTCAGCAGCACAATTTTATCTGTTAACCAAGAGGTATATAAATTAATTACAATGAAAATCACCGATCCGGTTACAATTGCCAAAAACGCCAGTAATGCAACTATGTAATGCTGGCGTGCATATTTCTTGTTCCATGGTAGTAGACCTATCAAAGTAATCAGTAAACCTGTTATTTTGAGATTCCAAATACCGAGTTGTGAAATGGCCAGCGAGGGTAAGTAGTCAATCAACACAAACGAAAAAACGACAGTTAAAAGGCCGTAAAACACAAACACAATATTAACCAACCGGTGTGCAGGCGAAGATTTCATTCCCAATGCGCTGACCGCAGTTTCTGAGAATGAAAATTGAGGATATTTGTTTATGGCAACCAGGAAGCATAGCGCAAAAAATAGATGATATAGTAAATAACTTGTTATGATTAAAAAGTGCATAAATTAAAATATATTTTACCTTACAAAAACTGACGGGTTAGAAAACTCCCACACCCCACCTTGTACCCCATGGCAATAACCGGGTTCCTTACCCTCGATTTTTAGAGTGGTGTTATTTATTAGTTGCACAATTATAGACAGTTCTACCGTTTCTGTAGTATTTTTTTGACTAACTAACCCTTCGTAGCAGTAAATATTATTGTCAACCTTAATATCTGCAAAGTCCCGGTTAACAAACCTTGTGTTGCGGGGGGAAAAATAATAGCGACCGTTTTTTATTCCGCTGTTCACTGTACTTGTCCCAATGCTAAACACCCCAAGTGCAGGATCAACATTGTCATGAACTAATGCCAGATGTGGGTCTTCCGGATAAGTATTTGTGGTACTTGTGCCTTCAACAAACCATATTCCTTGTGCGGTATTTAATACATCTTGGGCAAGCTCTCCGCACACAGGTAAAACGCTTCTTTTTTGTGTACCCGTATCGCCTACAAAAGTGTAAAGTTGTTCTTTTATTTCAGGTACAAAATAATCTAGTGGACAGACCGTGTGTTTTTTTAAGTCGTGCCACCTGCCGGGATTTGCAAATTTTAATTCCGGTGTCCGCATATCGAATGCACCCATATCAAACGAAGTAGTGTTATTTTTGTGGGCGACTGTTCCAATCAACTCTCCTGCTTCGAGTTGGGGGTAGTCAGTTGGTCTTACCTCACATTGTGTATAGTTTTTATCACCCGTTGTATATGTGTTGCACTCTTGAGCCGTTTCATCTTCTTCAGCCAATGCAGTATAACTAGCAAAAAGTTTTTCGGATAATGTAGCTAAATGACTAAAGTAAGCACCAAACTCTTTGCATGGCGAGAAATAGACTGCGTAGTCTGATTCGGCGCCTTGTTCGCTTTGCTCTGTGTCCTGTTCATTTAGTGACCTGTCCAGTTTTACAATGCGCGTAACATATACTCTTCCGGGCGAATATACATTGATATCAACCCCGTCTTCGTTAAAATTTAGCGGCATATTGTTTTTATCTGTTTCAAGAGACCGATTAAAATAAATATGATCAGTCGGAAAAACATGACTTGTTGGGCTCACATTTCCTAGTGGGGAGATATACGAAATTTTATCTAGTTCTACAGGAAGTGCCGAAAAAAATAATCTTTGGTTTTCGCAGTCGGGCAAATTAAAATTGTTTGTTTCGCTAAGATATTCTGTTGGTTTAATAATAGCTTGAAACCGTTTTTCCCTTATTATTTTTGTTCCGACGAAAATTCCCGCTAAGAGTAATATTACCAACAGCAAATATAAAATTAGGGCAGTTCCTTTGTTACTCATTTTAGATAAGTCTGATTTTATTAGTAGCTTTTGTCAAGAACAGGGTAAATTATGGCAGCAGTTGTTGTAAGATATTAGTGTATGAACGAAAAAGAAAACGTACTCGGAGCTGTGGGCAATAGTCCGCCGGACAATAGTTTTTCAGTAAGGCAACCTGAGGGAGATTTTAGAACTGATAAGGAATTTGGTCTGGATTCTAGAGAGGCGTTACGGTTAAGTACGCTTAGAACCGAAGAACTAACTACGGGTGAGCAGTTAGCAGCCACCATAAGGCAAAACTTTTATCTTGAGCCATTAACACCTGAACAAAAAGTGATATTGGGGGAAGTTACGCCAAGACAGGATATGGTGCTAGTTGAAATATCGGGATTGCCTGGTTCCGGAAAGCATACTATTCAACAGGAGGCTGAAAGACATCTGTTGGAGAAGGTTGGGCCTGCAGGTGTTTTTACGGAAAAGATGGTACGTGAGATACCCGGCCATACCGCGAAGGATAAAGTCAGAGAAATACTTTCAGCGGCTGATTTAGCAACTGATCCGTTTGCGTTTCAAACCGAAATTTTTACCAGAATGGGCATGGGAGCTATTTATGCGACAGTTTTTAAAGATTCGAAAGCACCTTGGTTTGTAAATACTAGAGGACCGCTTTCAGCATTTCAGTTAATGGTTCATAGTCTAGACAAAAATACAGAATCAAACGGTGGTCACCTGTGGAGATATGTAGAAGCATATGGTCTGGAAGATTTAATTTTAACATCCCGTACACTTACTGAACTTGCAGCGGAGTTAACAGAAGATGCCTATCGGACTGGAATGGATACACTTGCAGGGTTAGCAAATATGGAGCAGGTCAGATACATGAGATCACTTATAACTACCCCTGTACCAATTACCTTCATTTGCGGTTTACCTATAAATGAATGTATGCGCAATATTGCAAACCCAAACGACCCGCGCAAACAAGAAAGACCGTTTGGATCAAATGCATGGCGGCAGGAAGATTTAGTAACAATGCGGCTTATACATGCATTAATGCTTAGAACAGCACCTGATATATTTTTTGAAATAAATACAACAAAGGCAGACGACTTTGCCACATACGAAGCACTAAAAGTAATAAACAACGCAGCTTTAATAGCGCAAAATTATGTTGTTAAAATGGAAAATCCATTACGTGGTATGCGTTTGTAGGTCAAGTTAGTTGCTATTTTAATTGTTCCGAATCGGTAAGGTAATAGCCCTGTCCGCGTTTATTCTTTATTTCGAGTCCAAGCGGTTTCAATTTGGCATTCATATTATTAATATGTTTGTACAATCCCCAGTCAGATACAGATTCGTATTTTTTTTCGCCGAGTAAAAATGCTAGTTCATCAAGACTGAGGTATTTTTTAGTCGTGTCATTTAATATTCTAAAAATAGCTTTTTCTGATGTAGTAAGTATTTCGAATACAGTTTTCAGCTTATATTCTTTTGTTAAGTAATAGTCAGTTAGCAGTTTTGGGTATTTACCGTCGTAATACAATCCAAGCTCTGTAAGCGCCCCCCGTTGCTTATTGGTACTGTCAATGGAAAACGGTATATTTGCATTTGCCAGATCACGAAATATTTCCGCAAGCCGCCTCACAATTTCTTGATTTATTAATAGCCCCTCGTAACTTGGCAATGAACCAGTATATTTGTAAATTTCAAGCATGCTTTTTATTAGCCCTGCGTGTCCAAAAGCATAGTTAAAAAGTGTGTCTTTTTGTTTTTTTACTGTTGAAGGAAGTGAGAATTGGGTTAACAGTTTTTCGAAGACGGTATCAAAAGTTTCTATAAAACCAGCAAAAGTGTAGCATTTTGTTGACGGTTTAATATATGAATCCATATTTTTTACATAAAAACCGTGATTAACACTAAGGAGCAAAGTTATACTGTCGTTTGCTCTAGATAGCGAATTTAAATACGTCAAAAAAGTAGGCAGTTTTCTAAAATCATGAATTTTGTGACAAACTATTAGTAGTTTTTTATCTGCTGAGTTAAGGCGGGAAAGAAGTTGTGTAAACTTATATACTGTTTTGTGCTCAAATGTATTTTCCAGTAAAAACTTTTCGAAAAGTATAAAGTCATAATCTTTTGACGTAAGTGTGTAAGTTTCATGTGGGTAAATAGTAATTACATGCGCTTTTTGTGAGGTACAGTATTCTGAGGTAATTGCTTTAATAAACGTGTATAAACCCATTCCGGGCAGTGCCGAAACTAACACATTATTACCGGCAGCCAAATTTTGTAGTATGGTTTTACCCTGTGTTCCAAGCAAATTTTTAGTCATATATTGTGGTAGTCAAACTAAACTCAAATAACTATTCAAGCAATAACAAGTAGAAATTGCTTTAATCAAATAAATACATAATATCTAATGTACACTAAAAAGCAAACTACAGGCATAAGCAAAAATCAAACTGTTAGGGCTGGTTCAAAAATTGATATAGCTGACTATTACGTATTAATTGGGAAGACTGAATTTTTTCTTAGTGTGAACGAAGCTCCCACCTGGGAAAATAGAAAAACTATTATTCAAAAAAAAGTTACGCCGGTCAAGTGTATTGCTTGTGGATTTCCTGTTAGCCCGTATTCTAAGCCTATTACAAGTAAAACCGGTTTGAAGTTGACCTCGAGGTGTTTAAATTGTGGGTATAAGAATTAGGTTGCGATTTGGTTACGCTTCAATTTTCACTTCTTAACAAAAAAGCCCCACAACGCAGATACTGTTTCCAGTTATCAAACGTGTGGGGCCTTCTATGACAGCCTGCTAATGTCGGTTTAGTTGCCGATCATCTCGCAAGTTGTTTGGATCTCATCCTGCAGGCCCAATACTCTGGCGCCGCCGGATTCGAACCAATTTGCCCAGGCAGATCGGTAAGCCGCGCATTCGCGGTTGTACGCAGTTACCAGGCCGGGGAGCGTGGTGTTAAGATTTTGCCAATCGGCTCGATCCTGCACCGACCATTGATTCATGTCCGCGTAGCCGGCGTTCATGGTTTCAATGGTGTCAATTTGACCCTGCAACGAGCTAATTTGTGTGCGCTTGCTTTCAAGCACATTAAACTGCTCGATCAGGGCGGTGTACTGGCGCTGTGCCTCATCAGCGTCCAATATCTCAGCCGGCTTTGCAAGCCAGCCCAGACCGACGGTTAAGTACAGCGTGCCTAG
This sequence comes from uncultured Candidatus Saccharibacteria bacterium, assembly GCA_964496005.1. GTDB lineage: Bacteria > Patescibacteriota > WWE3 > UBA101185 > UBA10185 > CAZBWW01. Next base: position 17,910 of record CAZBWW010000006.1, read on the forward strand.
CACCAGAAACAATCCCAGTACTAGCACTAGAACAAGTAAAACTGTGGTTCGGATCTTCATCTTTGGCCTCCTTATTGACCTAGATCCATTCTCAGGTTTTCCTCAACGATCGTGCAGTCGATTTCGTTGAGGTTGCTGTCCACACAGCCGCCGGCTTCCAGGATCAGCTTTGCAGCTTCCATTTTGGCGAACTGCGCTTCGTCGACTCGGACTACCGGCTCTGGATATGTTCTCGGTTGTGTGGAAATCCTCACGCTTTCGAGGACACTCCATTGCTCGTAGTGGCCCTCTGGCGTAATACAGAAGAAGTAGGGAACGGCGTCGCCGTATGTGCCGTCAATTCCCATGACCTCTTGCGTGTACGCCTCCCGCCCGTCGACTTTGATGAGCCAATCGCCGGTCATTCCGCGAGGAACAGCGATGTTCGGCTCGATCGATTCGGTTGAGCTGGCGGGTCTGCCCAGGCAGATCCACTGGTCAATCAGCCGTCCGTCCTCGGCGAGTTGATAGGCGAAGAACACGACATCGTTTCTGTTGCCAATATAGTCGGCCATTACGATCTGGTCGCGCTCGCGAAAATCACCCTCGCCACCGGCTCGCGGTGCGGGAGCGGCTTCTTCGGCTAGCTCCATCCGCTCAGTTTTTGTACCGCACCCTACTAGGGTGAGTACGACGATTACCAAACACGTGAAATACTTAGCGAATCTCATCGTTTTCTCCTTTTTGCTATTCGCTATATCAACAAACCCCTTACAAAATAAGGGCGAAAACAATAAATTCTTTTATCAAAGAGCGGGTGTGTGTGTCTTGGGAAATATAGTTTTTGTGCAATATAATGCTGACCGTTGTGATGGCCATGAGCATTAGTACAAAAAAACCCGACCACACGGCCGGGATAAAATAAAAAGGTATTAGAACACAAAAAACGCCCTTTTTACAGATCCGGCCGGTCTTGGCCGGTTGTAAATGTTTTCTCTTCGTAGAAATAAAGGGGAGTAATTAAACCCACCGATCCCTTTTTTCTCGGAGAAAACCAAGGCGTCATTAGACTGTGAATAATATACTATAAGTCTAAAGAAAAGTCAATCTCGATCACTATATAAATTATCTGTACTATAAAATTTACACATTCAAAATTATCAAATATAATATTAATTATGACAGATGAGACTTTGGTTACTACTGATTTAGAACAATTAATCCCCCATACCGTCGAGGTAGAAGTTAATTTGGGTAGTATTGAGCAGCTATTCTTGGAAATGGCAAACGACTGCAAAGGGCGAGCAGAGCAGTTACCACGTGATGCGGTTAGAGTAACGCCAAGCGCACATGAAGTGAGGCTTGATAAGATAATGGGTATAGATACGGATAATTTTATTCCGAACACATTACAAGCAGAAAGAGCCCAGGCTTTTTATGCAATCGCACAGGGGATTCGTGCCGGTTCTAATGAACATCTTGAAATGGCAGAACAATATTGTGCCCAAACTGCTATAAACGCAAAAGAAAAAGCAGAAGCGGGACTAGTAAAATTACGGAGTTTGGAACCTGACAATCCTGATGTAGTTGCTTACCGTGAAATGCAAAGAGAGGCCGATGGCTTAAGAAATGAGGCAGGATCACAAGAATTTAGACAAAATTCACCCGTTCATTATGAGTTGGGCCGGCGGCGTGTAGCTCACCTTACTAAGGAGATGAAGTATTCCGTTGTTGGCAGGTTACTCTCCGGTATAGCTGAAGCTCGGCAGGCAGAAGCTAATTTTACTAAATGTGTACCTGTATTAGCCGAAGCAGAACGTTCTAGTAAACCGTATAGACATAATAGACTTAAGATAGAATTGCAGAAACGTTGAACTATCGAAGCTAATTTCTAATCAAATTAAAAATATTGAATCCTACCGACATTATGATTCCTGTAATTATTGCAAGTCCAAGCATTCTTTCGCCGGGAAGGGCGTGCTTTTTTAACACCCTTAAAATTAACACTAGTATCAGTGCAGAAAAAAAAGGCGATCAAAAAGGGAACTATAAACATAAGGACCAAAAGTATCATTATTGCAGGACCTATATCCATACATTCATATTAACACTTAAGTACAGGCAATTGTGTCAGAAATCTAAAAAAAGCCCAAAATAAAAACCCCGGTAAAAGCAATACCTGCAGCCATTAACTTTCTTCCAATACTTTGCTTATGTTTAAAGACAAAATATTCTACAAGAATTATCAAAAAAATCTGAGAATTGTTTATTGCATCTACACGTCCAACCTCGCCACCGGCAACATATGCGTTGAATGTAAACAGGTTGTATAGAAAGTAACCCGTTCCGGAAATAATAATCGGATAATAGTTTTTAAATTTTGTTTTTTTTAAAGTTGTGATAACAGTTTTTCTATATAATAAAAATCCAAAAAGTGAAACTAAAGAAAATGCCCAGAATACATAAATGACCGGGTTTATATCAGTCACTATTATTTTATCGAAGGTATAGGTAATACCAAAGAGTACGCCAGCTATTAATCCATAATAATGATTTTTTTCTATTGTTATATTTTTCGCATTCAAACTAATAATTGCGAGTAGTACTAATGCTATACCAATAAACTTATATAAATATGCAGTTTCATTTAAGAAAATTATCCCTAAAGTAGTGGAAATGACAACTGAGAAGGATACAAATATTGCTGAAATGCTTATATTCTCTACTTTAAAACTTTTTAGATAATAACCTATGCCAAACGTTGCGATAACAGTAACAAAAATTATATACGGTAATAGGTCCGGAGAAAAAACTGTAAATACTGAATATTTGAGATCAGTTAACAAAATTATAGGTAACGTAAAAACTGCTTGGACAAGAAAAGTTAGCACGGTACTTGTCCGTTCATCAATACCGTTTTCTTTATTTAATAAATGCTGTTGAGTAAGTTCAGCAACAGCTAGTGCGCCTATTGATAATAAACTAAACGCAAACCAATTCATCTGTGTTTTATATAAATCCAAGTAAAAAGATACATAAAATTTAGATCCCTTCTTGCGACTCCGGTACAAGGTGAACAGGACCACTTTTTGCGGTTTCTTTCAGTTTTAGTTTGCGGAGTAATTTATAAAATAGTTCAATTTCTTCGACTTTAAACAGCCAAGTGAAGAATAAATAACTAAGCATTCCGGCTAGACTTGCTACCACAGTAAGAGCCAATAAATTAATAGTTTTTGTCGTATCAAATACAGCTTGATCCAGAAATTTTAACGGTACATACAATGAGATAGCCATAAATACTGTCGCCCACCCGATTTTTATAAAAGGGACAAACAGTCTGTTTGCGTTAAACCCGCCTAGTTTGTCGGCGAGCAAATACAGCAGGATAATTACGTCAATCACAGCAGTGATGGAAAAAGAAAACGCCAATGCCCACACGCCAAAATTTAACACATTAACAAAAAACAGCGACAAACATACATTTAATACAATTGTTATTAAAGATACTTTGACCGGTGTAATTGTGTCTCTAAAGGCATAAAACGCGCGGGTTATTAAATAAACCGTTGACTGGGCGAAAATAGATAAACTAAAAAAAGCCAAAGCATAAGACGTTCTAATAGTATCTTCCCAGGTAAAGTTATCTACACCGTAAACCAGTCGCACAACCGGAACACGCAAAATTAGCAAAATTGCACTCGCAGGCAATACCAAAAACAGCATTTGGTGCATTGTAGTTAAAAATATTTTTTTAAAATCTTCTTTATTGTCGGGGCTTGAGTGTTCGGAAAGTACAGGTAGTGCCGCTGCAGCCATAGACATGCCAAACAAACTAACCGGAAAAAATTGCAGTTGGCTCGCGAATTTTAAAATAACGTTAGAGGAAGTTGAAATTGTTAGTGCCAACGAATTACTAATGGTGGCGACAGTTTGGTTAAACACAACAGTTGTAACTCTTGGCGGCATCATATGCATCATTTCTTTAACGTTTTTATTTTTTAAATCAAAAGTGGGGCGATATTTAAAACCGGTTCCATGAAAACTTGGGGTCTGAATAAGCAGATGAAAAAACGCACCGATTACCACACCGACAGCAGGTCCGTATATTCCTATATAGGGAGCTAAAATAATAATTCCGGCAATCATGCCAATGTTGTAAAAGATCGGTGCCATAGCCGGTAAAAAAAAGCGGCGGAATGATTGCAGGACACTTGTTGTAAAACTACCTACTACTAGCACAAGCTGGCCGAAAATCATAATTCTCATTAAATTTGCCCCAAGCTCAACTTCTTCGGGAGTAAATGTATTTATAGATAAAAGCTCGATTATCGGATTAGCAAACAAAATGACGATAACACTTAATAACACAAACACAAGTACGCCGGCAGATATTACCGAGGATGCTACGACCCATGCCTCCTCTTTACTATTTTTGAGTAAATCAGTAAATACCGGAATAAAAACTGTAGATATTGCTCCAATTACTATAATCGAATAAATTAACGTGGGAATTCTATCAGCGGTATAAAAAACACCAAGCTCAGTTGACACCCCAAAACTTGAGGTAAGTAGTCTGGACTTTACTAAACCCAGAATTGCTGTTACTCCGGCAGAAATGGCTAATACGGCAGCTGCAGAAACAATTGTATTTTGCGCGCCGATCATAAAACCAAACCTGCCCCTAAAGTTAAATAGCTTCATAATGTGCATACTATGTGATATGATACAGCACGTTATGGCAAACACAACATCAGCTAAAAAGGCTATTAGGCAGTCTAAAAAGAAGCGTGAGCACAACCTCTATTGGAAAAGGCGTGTCAAAGAAGTGCTTAAAAATATGACAGCTCAACTTACAGACAAAACTGTAAGTATTGATATAATTAAAGAACAACAGAAGACACTTTATAAGGTAGTGGATAAGGCGGCAAAAGAGAAAGCAATTCATAAGAACAAGGCGAACAGGATCAAGTCCAGTATTTCGAGAAAGGTTTCTGCCCATGACCGAGGAACAAAAACAGCAAAACCAGTTAGAAAACCAACCAGAAAATCTAACACCAAGTCAGCCGCAGCCGCAACAAAATCCCAATAATATAACAACGGGGCAGGATAGTACAAAAAGTCCGGTTGAGAAATTAATGCCGGAGTTAAACCTAAGCCCAAACTTATTAAAATTTTCTCAAACTAGCAACGGTGAGTTCGCGAGTCTTTTTGCAAAAATAATAATTGTGATTCAACTTATTTTTTTGTTAATTGTTGCTGTAAACTTTTATTTAAATTTACGGTTAAAAGCGATAACAGACGGAGTGCGTGTATTGGAAAACGAATTTGCGGGAAAACAAACCGTGCTTACTGATTTGCGATCGCTAAACAATAGAATAACTTTATATAAAACGGTGCAAGAAGAAAGAATCCTGTTTTCAGACTATTTAGCTGTAGTGAACTCAAGCGCGGTACCCGGAGTTACCTTTGTGCGTCAGAATGTTCAAAAAGGAAATATAGATTTGGAACTAAAATCCTCAGACGCGTTAAAAATTGCGCTTCTCCTTTCTAATTTTTTGGAGCATGAAGAAGTCTTGGAGGTTATATTGACGTCGGCTGAGTTGGCAGTTGATAGCAACTCATATGATGTTGATATTCAACTTGTTATGACCGGTGCCGAGGTTCTTGAAGGGCCTACTATTGATTCCGGAGATCCTTTATACGAATTTAATAAGGAGATATACACCGATGAGCTTGACTAACACTTTCCCAGCTTTTTATGAGCGTGAAGTTGAATCTAAGCCCAACCGGAAACTAGCTATTTTTAGTGCGTTTCTAGTACTTAACATAGTGCTGTTTGGGTATTTTGGGGTTTTTAAAGGGTATCAAGCAATTTCGGCTAAACGGCAGTTAATAAAAGAGTATGGCGAAATTAGTAAAAACCTTGCACGCAATTTGGATAGAGCCACGATCCTTGAGCCGTATTTGGACAAAAATAGAGGTGTAGAATTTGTAAGAGAGGCAATACCGGTTGGGGGTAATGAGCATGCATATTTAGAAACGCTGGTGTTTGTGGCAGGAGAGCAGGGGTTTGTTGTCAAAAGTGTTAATTTTACAGGTGGCGAAGAGGGTGTATATGAATTGGATATACAACTAGTTGGTGACGAACAGAAACTTGCGGATTTATTTACGGCTATAGAAAAAACAAAAAGAACTAACAAAATAGTAAGTATATCAACAACCAAGGATTTGAGAGATTTAGATACGGTTAGTGTAAATGAAGTACAAGTTTCGGTAAAATTACATATTTATAGTGTTAAGGAGTGAAGTGTTATGACACCAACTAAAGAGTTTATCTTGATTTTTTTTATGACGGTGCTTATACTTGTTGTAGGGATTAGTTTTGGATATGACCAGATAAATAATCCTTATGAGATTTCTGAGGAAACTCGGTCCTTATCTGTGCCTTTTGAAGGTGAGGTAGACAGAGTATTTTTGGAAAGCTTAGCACCTGCCTTATGACAACATCGCAACAAGCAAAAAGCGGATTAAAAACTTTTATTTTAACTTTCGTGGGTTCCCTGTTGGTATTTGGTGCTTTTTACTATTTAGTATCTGATCCGTCAGAAAGTGTAAGTATAGAAGGCGAGGGTTCGGGTAGTGAAACATTAGGGTATACAAAAACTGCGGATCCCGACACAGCAACTGCTGATGTACAAGGGATTTCGGATGGTGCGGATGTTGTTCAAGCTCAAGTTGCTGCAGCCGAAGAAGTTGAGAGTCCCTTTGGCTTACTGGCTCAACAAAACGTTGATGTACAGCCGCGTGTAGTTCTTGCCGGTGCGACAGAGAGTACACAGAGCTCTGTTCCAAACACCGGAATTACCAGCGTGACTGTTGGTTTAGTTCTCTCATTAACACTTTTTGCCTTTTTTGCGTACTTGATATTTTTAAACCCACGAAAATACGCTCTTTCTAAATTTGAGCACGATGTAACCAAAGAGCGAAAATAGTTTTTTGGCAGTTTTTCATTCAACCAATACAGCATCTATAAGTAAGCGGTTAATTCTGGTGCCTGGCGGGGAACAAGTCATTAAGACCATAGTTGATTCGTTCAAAAATTTTGGTTTAAGTTCTGCGAGGGGATCAACCTGACTTGGTTTTAACTCCCTTTTCCCCTCTACCTTGTATGTAAGTTCCTGCCCGTTGTAGGTTACATAAAATAAGTCTCCCGCCTCAAGTTTGCCCAGTGT
>CAZBWW010000006.1:25130-40981 GCA_964496005.1 uncultured Candidatus Saccharibacteria bacterium
TTTTAGGATTGAAGAAGAACGGTAACACCGAATGTCCGTATATGAATGCGTTTCCGGGTTCTCCCGGTAGTGCTGAATTTTTATAATGCCCAAGCGCTTCAGTCGGATCAAGAGTTGGTTCATTAATTTCCACCTTTGCATTTTCAATATTTAGCTTAGGAATTGTAAGATAAAAATATTTTGAGTCAATTTGGGTTGTTGTTCCTAATACTTTGTTAAGTGCGGGTGGTGTTGTGGTTTTAGCGTTTGTTTTACTGTCAGTTGCTGGGGAGATTGAATCATCCTGAGTTGAGGAATCGGTCTCAGGCTTATCGTTTTTGATTTGTTCAGCTTCACCATTGTTACCGGTTTTGTCTTGTGGTGGATCGTATTTCAATTCAGAATACTCGAAATCAGTAAAACCGGTTGCTAACCCCAACACACTTGTTGACATTACATAAGGTATTTCATCTTGTGTTTTAAACGATACCAACGGTAGAATGACTTGAGAAACAAGTAAAACAATTCCCAACGCCGGTAATAGTATCGGGACTATCCGCGATCGAAACAAAAAGCCATAATTTACCTCTTTATAAATTGGATCATAAGATTCGTCTTTTACGTACTTTGTGGGCATGAAGTAAGACACTAGTTCATACTAGCTTTATTGGAGGATTTTTTCAATTGTATATGCAACTACAAGTTCTTGTGAAAGCTTTCCGGTTTTGAGGTTTTTATCTATGTTGTAAAAATCTGTATATAAATTATGAATTTGAGTATGTGTAAATTTGTGAGCTTGAGCTATTGCCTTAGATTTTACAAATGGAGCCATCTTGTCGAGTGCGGGTGAGTTAAATTTTGCATACGCAATGTTTCTCAAACCGTATAACAGCATCGAAAAGAGATAAAATGGATCCTCATACGACACGAGTAAGTCCCGCAGTTCGCTGTAGGCCAGTTTTCTATTTTTAGTGTAAACGGCATCTATAAATTTAAAAACATTCGATGTCGGTGCTGATTTACTAAAGACAACTTTGCTTTTTAACTCCGAACTGGCTTTAAGGAAGGCATTTGCTTTTGACAGTTCTCTGTCGGCTAGTAGCACCAAATTAGTTTGAGTTGGAATAGTTTTTAGGACGTTCACATAATCAGTCACATTTTTGTTTCCGGCATCTGAAATATCAAGTACGATAAACGGCGGTTCAGAAAAAATATCAAACGATGCGCATAATTCTTTCAATTCATGCGCGGATATGTCTCCGATGCTCACCTCTTTTTTATTTTGCGTTGATAACTTTTGTTGTAGTTGAATAATTGTTTCTCTTGAACGCGGGAGATTATCACCATGGAGTAAAAAAATCATAATTGTAGGTTAATTTTTCTCTCCAAAAATATATCTTTGAACATAAGCGTGCAGCTGTGAAAAATCGCCCGCTTTTGGTAACAGCACGTACGCCCCTCCATACAGGCTCGTATCTTCCGGCGAGTAAAGCAACCCGCCTTCTTCGGACGCGCTTCTGTCGTCAAGTACAATTGATTCTATATTATCAAAGCTAATTTGCTGTGATAGTAAGTAAAAGTTAGTAATTTCTTCAAAAGTTATATTAGTATCAACGTTGTTCGCATAAGCCTGATATAGCTCATTTAATTTCGCTGGGTTAATAATAGTCTCAAGCGATAACGCTTTATCTTTTATTGCCATTATTACTTTTTGCTGCCTAGCTGACCTGGCAAAATCGGTACCTTCCAAATTGTTTCCTTTACGGGAACGAGCGAATTTAAGAGCGGTTTCTCCATCCATTGTTTGTAAACCTTTTTCAAACGTTACAGTTTGGTAACGCTCGCTTTCGATATGTTCTTTACCTTCCACAGGGTATTGCGTGTCTGTGAACGCAGTTTCGACATTAACTTCTATTCCGCCTAACGTGTCAACAGCTTCTTTAAATAACTGAAAATCAACAACAGCGTAATAATGAATCGGAATGCCTAAAACACCTTCAACAACTTCAGTCATTTCGTCGGCACCGCCGTTGTAGTAAACCTCATTTATTTTAGAAAAGTAATCTGTTGGACTTTTTATCCATAAATCCCTTGGTAGTGAAATTAGCACAACATCTTTTTCAACTCGCCCGATAGATGCAACCAGAATAGTGTCTGTTAAAACGGAATCTACTGTTCCTACACTTCTCTTATCCGAACCTAATACTAGTATATTTGTCCTCCCGTCGGTTTCTTCCAGATCAACAGTTTCAATAGTAGAAATAATTGATACAGGGTTGAATAATGCCATCACATCGTTTCTAAACAGAAACAATACAACACCGGTTAAGACCAAACCAAGCATTATTGAAATAACCTTGCGTTTGGAAACTGTCTTTTTTGGTTCCGGCAGGGGGTTTTTAGTAATGTTCACGTATTTCATATCTGTATTAATTTATACAACTTTAGTAAATTGTGCAAATCGTGTAAAAATGATCAGCATCCAGGCTCGCACTACCTACTAGCACCCCGTCTAAATTTTCAATTTTTTTAAGACTTTGGATATCGCTTGTGTTAACCGACCCTCCATATATTATTTTGGTGTTTTGCGGTAAGTCAGCTTTCATTTTTGTGACTGTATTTTCAATATCTGCTGCGGGTTTTGGATTATACACGCCATCTTTTGAGATGTTTTCCGGATCTTCCCACGCGAGTAGTGCGTTTTCAATGTAAAAATCTTTTACTTTATGCGCGTTTACGAAACAGATAATGGGAATAATATTATTTTCAATACACTTTTTTGCTTTACGCATTACGAGCGCGTGTGGTTCGCCTAGTTCGCTGTGCCCAACAATTGCGTATTTGCAAAAATCTCTAATTTGAAACAAGCCAACTTCGCCGGTATAAGCTCCGGCTTCAAACTCAGACACATTTTGGGCAGCAAGATTTACGGCTTCAATATTTATCAACAATGGTAAGTGAATATACGATGGCGCGATAATAACTTTACTTTTGTGCGGAATCGGGTGCGCGGTGGTTAGTTTTTTCCAGACAGATAACCACGTTCCAATATTTGTCACAGCCATGTTCATTTTCCAATTAGCAATAAAATAATCCATAAATAAGCCAAAAAAGCTAAAAAACCCCAAAATCCATAAACTAATCCAACCGGTTAGCTTATCTCAGCAAGTACCTCTCCTATCAAAGTAGGCAACCTTTCAATATCTTCGTGTGTGTAATCATAACCTAAAACGTTTAGGCACGAGAACACAACGCCAATGTTTGAGTATATATCTTTTGCAAATGCGCACGCAACCAAACTATGAATCAATACATCCCCACCAAGTTCACCAATCCGTGATTTATCGCATCCCATCGGACAGCCTGAACATGATGGGTTAACACTTTTGGTAACAGTTAATGCATTATCCTGCGCTAAAATTTTATTGTACAGCTCTTCGTACCTTTCAATATCTTGAATCTCGTATGTTTTGGTGCCGGTTACCACCATTCCTACAACATTTTTACTAAGTAATTTTTCTTCCAGAAAACTTTCTGGTGCCATAAAATAATTATCCAAAAAAAATTTATTTTTAATGGGTTGCAGCACACTTCTTTTACCCGGTAGCCCAAGCAGATCCAGGTCGGTATCAGGTGATTTAAACGTTACTTCCTCATCTTGAACATCAATTATTACAGGCTCTTGTGCTTTTCCGTGAATTAAAATTGAGTCCAGTCCCGAGAATCTGATTCTGGTAGAAAGCGTACCGCCAAGATAAATATCTTCAACCACCCCGTCTTTGTGAAATACAATCGAAGTTTTAGAGGCGAACGGAAAAAACCCGTTCAAAGGTCCTGTAGAAAAAATCACCGGATCCTTTTCCATATTATCTGCCAATGTTCTTAAACCTACGCCGACACCGCCAATATATGGTTCAAGTTCTGTTACGGATTGGGTAAGATATTCCTGCGTTTTTAAATTAATAGTTAATATTTTTTTCATTATTTTACTTTTTGGTTACCTACTGATTGCTTATTCCAATAACTGCGGTTCTTCTTCTTTTTCGACTTCCTCAATTGTAAAAACGGCGGTTGGGCAGATTTTAGCTATTTTTTCAATTTTTAGGTTTTGGACGTTTGGGTCAATGTCAATGCTGAAAATTATTTCGCCAAGTAAAACCCTCTCTTCTTTATTTTTGAAAATTCTAACAGGTGAACCGTCTAACCCAACTTTTTTTAGCTGTCTTTGAGCTTCTAACACACACATTTCGCACCCAATACATTTTTCCGGAAACGTTGCTTTTAGTATTTTTGCCATGTAGTTATCATTTTACACTGTTGCCGTGTTTTTTGCCCCGATATTTGTTGGTTTATTAGTAATTTGTTGATAATATTGGTGCATGGCGACACTAAAAGAACTCCGCGATGTGCGGTTGGAAAAATTACATAAATTAATAGCACTTGGTATTAATCCATATCCGCCAAAAGCACAAAAAGAACATGAAATAGGCGATATAATTACCAATTTCAAAAAAATGACCGGTAAAACAGTAAGTGTTGCAGGCCGGATAATGGCGTATAGAGAACACGGCGGGTTGGTGTTTGCAGATGTTAAAGATGGGTCGGGGAAAATACAACTTTATATAAAAGAAAGCGGCTTGGCCAATACAGATAAGCAAAAACAATTGATAGGTTTTGAGCATTTGAACTTGCTGGATGTTGGTGATTTTGTACAGGTAATAGGTAAAGTAACTGAGACCAAGACCGGGGAGAAATCGATTGAGGTGACGGAACTAAGACTTGTAAGCAAATCGTTGCGGCCACTTCCTGATAAGCATTTTGGGTTGCAGGATACCGAAGAAAAATATCGAAAAAGATATCTGGATATACTTACAAACGATGAGTCCCGGAAAATACTTGATATGCGATGGAAGATTGAACAGGAGATCCGAAAATTTTTGTGGAGCGAGAAATTTGTTGAAGTCGAAACACCTGTATTACAGTCCTTATATGGTGGTACAAATGCCAAACCTTTTACAACCCATTTTAATGCATTGGATGTGGATTTTTATTTAAGAATAGCACCGGAGCTGTACCTGAAAAGATTAAGCGTTGCGGGGTATGAAAAAATATTTGAAATTGCCCGGAATTTTAGAAACGAAGGAATTGACCAGACCCATTTTCCTGAATTTACTATGCTTGAATGGTATGAAGCATATGCAGATTACCATCGGGTAATGGATTTGGCTGAGGCATTAACAAAACATTTGGTGAAGGAACTCACCGGAGGTTCGAAAATTACTGTTGGTGAGACAGAGATTGATATAGGAGGAACTTGGTCAAGAGTACCAGTTGAAGAATTAGTTAAAAAACAGTTCGCTATTGACTGGGAAACAGTGTCTGATGCAGAAGTTAAAAAGTTGTTGGTAGAACACAAGTTGGAAGTTCACGGAATGTGGGAAAAGGGAAAGGCATTATTTTCTTTGTATGACCATGTAGTGACTAAAGAACTTATTAATCCTATTTGGGTGCTTGATTATCCGGTCAGCGTGAGTCCGTTGGCAAAAACTCATAGAACAAAGCAGGGTAGGGCGGAAAGATTTGAGGGTTACATTGGAGGTGTTGAAGTTTTTGACGGTTGGAGCGAGATAGTATCCGGACTTGAACAGCGCGATCGTTTTGAAAATGAGCAAAAAAATATGAAGGCAGGAGATGATGAAGCAATGCCGTTAGATGAGGACTTTATAGAGGCGTTGGAATATGGATGTCCGCCGCTTGGAGGGATTGGTTTTGGCATCGATAGGCTTGTAATGTTTTTGTCCAATACGTGGTCTATAAAAAAAGTTGTAGCATTCCCGATTTTACGGCCTAAAACAGATACTGATACACCAATAACCGAAAAAAAAGCAGAAAAATCTACAGCCGTTAGTGAGCAGAATACATCGCATGATTTATCTGGATTACCAACACGAGAAAATGCCAAACAACTACTGGAAAAACACGTTTCAGATGATTACCAAAAGATACACGCGCAAATGGTTGCGCGGGTTTTGGAAGCATACGCCGACAAACTAGGTGAAAATAAAGAGCTATGGTATTTAACCGGTTTATTACACGATTTGGATTATTTTGAATATCCTGATGACCACCCATCTGTTGAGTTAGAGTGGTTTGCAGAATGGGGTTACCCCACCGAATTGATACAAGCCGTTAAAGCACACGCGCGGTCACTTACCGGGGTTGAACCGCAAACCACGCTAGATGCCGCAATACTTGCAACTGACGAACTTTGTGGTTTACTGTATGCATATTCGTTAATGCGGCCGGAAGGTTTTGCAGGAATGGAAGCCAGCTCTGCGAAAAAGAAGTTTAAAGACAAGGCGTTTGCGCGTAAAATTGATCGCGAAGAAGTTTTAGCAGGTGTGGATAAGTTTGGTGTTGAATTAGGTGCGCATATAGCATTCATAATTGCTGTAATGAATACACTTGAGGAGTAATGGAAAACGATGCTTGATTTAAAATTTATTAGGGAAAACCTTGAGGTAATAAAAAAATCGGTTTCGGACAGGCAGATGGGTAAGGCTGTTGATATCGATACTTTACTGACACTTGATACCCAACACCGTGACTTGCTCAGAAAAGTCGAAGAACACCGCGCGTTAAAAAACCAACTGTCAGCCGACATTTCAAAAGTAGACGCAAAAAAAAGAGAAAAATTAATAACGGAGGCGACAGCGGTTAAAGAAGAATTACTTACTCTTGAAGCTGAGTTGGCTAAAGTGGCAGAAGAGTTACAGGCGCGCTTATTGTTAGTACCAAATTTAATTTCGGACGATGTGCCTTATGGAAAAAGTGAGGATGATAATCAGGTGTTAAAGTCATGGGGCGAACCTACTGTATTTGACTTTACACCAAAGGATCACATTGAACTGGGAACCGAGCTTGAATTATTCGATTTTGATACATCAGCAGCAGTTTCCGGTGCGCGTTTTGTATACATTAAAAATGAAGCTGCACTTTTACAATTTGCGCTAATTCAGTGGGTGCTTGGTGTGCTAACGAACCAAAAAATAATTGCAAAAATCGCAAAAGAGGTAGGAAATGAGAGTTCCAAACCATTTGTGCCGGTTGTGCCGCCGGTAATATACAAGGAAGAAGTCGCCAAAAAAATGGACAGATTTGACCCGGTTGAAGAAAGATATTATTTTGAAAAAGATAAACAGTTATTGGTAGGGAGCGCGGAACACACGCTTGGGCCGATGTTTATGGATTATGTAATTGACGATCATTTTCTTCCGCTACGGTATATTGGGTATTCAACGGCGTTTAGACGTGAGGCGGGATCGTATGGTAAAGATACAAAAGGCATATTACGTTTGCATCATTTTGACAAGCTGGAAATGGAGTCGTTTTCATTGCCAGAAAATGGAAGAGCCGAGCAAAATTTAATTGTGGGTATTCAGGAATACTTGGTGCAGCAACTTGCAATACCGTATCAATTAATTGCGATATGTACGGGTGATATGGGCAAGCCGGATTACCGCCAAGTTGATGTAAATTGTTGGATGCCGGGACAAAACACGTATCGTGAAACTCACACCTCGGATTATATGACCGACTTCCAAGCCAGAAGATTAAATACAAAATACAAAAGAAAAATGGCAGGTGCAAAGGAAGAGACAGGTTTTGTGCATATGAACGATGCAACAGCTTTTGCAGTTGGTAGAATATTAATTGCGATACTAGAAAATTATCAGCAGAAAGACGGGTCTATAAAAGTTCCTCCGGTTTTAGTTCCGTTTATGCATGGCATAACCAAAATAACAAAAAAAAGTGAGAGGTCTTAAGCAAAATATATGTCAGTTTTTGATGGCATTGCACTTCCAAAAGTAATATATCGCACAAAATCTGAAAAGAGCGGTGAGATAGAAGTTTCTCAAGAAGGGAGTGTCCGCAGACTGAGAGTGGATAGAGTAACACAATCGCTAAACGCGGATTCCAAAATGGCGCATCGTATGGTGTGGGGTCGTGCAATAGCTTTACTGAAACAAGAACTGCCTGACGCGCGTAGTGTATTAATTTTAGGTATGGGTGGCGGTACAATGGGGCATTATGCAGCACAAACTTTTCCTAACATTCAGATAGTGGACGTGGAGTTTGATCCGGTAATTGTGCAAGTAGCTAAAGATTACTTTGATGTCGACAAGATTCCAAATCATAAAATAATAACCGCAGACGCGTGCAGGGTAATTGTTGAGCCGGAAGAATACGATTTAAAATTTTCGTCGTTTGATGCGGTAATTGTGGATATTTTTGTCGGGAGCGCGTATCCGGATCTAGGCAAGTCCGGAAACTTTTTAGCTCATATTTGTAAAATGGCAGTTCCGGGCGGAATTGTAATTATTAACAGGATTTATTTAGAAGATTTCCAGGAGGATGTTGATATTTTTATTGATACACTTAGCGCGTTTTTGACGGATACTAAAACTTTAATTATTCCGGGTAAAACAAATGCCGATAACATGTTGATTTTTGGAAGGGTGCGCGGCTAATGGACTGGTATCAAGCGGTGGTTTTGGGTGCGGTGCAGGGATTGACCGAATTTTTACCCATTTCGTCCTCCGGGCATTTAATTTTATTTCCGGCTTTTTTTGGATGGGAGTTGCAGTCATTGGCGTTTGATGTTGTGTTACACCTAGGAACAGCCCTCGCCTTAATAATTTACTTTTGGAAGGATTTGGTACAAATAGTACTTGCACTTACAAAAGATTTAAAACTGCACAAAACAAAAATCGGGCAATTTTCCGAACATGGACGGTTAGGTGTATATATCTTGATAGGTTCTTTACCTGCCGTCGTACTCGGTTTATTTGCGGGCGACTTCATAGAAGAAACTTTTCGCGGGGTACTTAGCGTTGTGGTGTTCTCATTGTTTGGAACGGTATTAATGATTGGTGCTGAAGTTGTGTACAAACGGAGGCAACAAGCTAGAACACCGGCTGCCGAGGGTAGTACTACAGATGTGCGCACCACAGAGGTTAATGGAAAAAAAGCGCTTACTATTGGTATTTTTCAATCACTCGCATTGTTTTCAGGTGTATCGCGTTCTGGCGCAACTATTTCAGGTGGCATGGTACTTGGGCTAACCCGCGAACGAGCCGCCCGTTTTTCATTTTTATTGTCAATCCCGATAGTGTTGGCGGCTGGAGCTTTTAAAGTAGTTGATGCGTTTTCGACTGATCTTGCACTTTTGGAACCCACAACGTTATTTTTTGGATTTTTAAGCAGTTTTCTTGTTGGGTGGGCGGCAATCGCAATTCTTTTAAAATACCTTAAAACTCATACTTTATGGGTTTTTATTGTTTATCGGCTTATTTTGTTGGTTGTGATAGTCTTGCTTATTTTTGGTGCAAAAACCACTTAAGCTACTTTTTGTAGTGCTATAATCACTCTGCTATGGGCATACTTGGAAAACTTCTTGATTCAAATGAAAAACAAATTGCTAAATATAAACCGTTGGTTGATAGTATAAATCGGCTTGAACCCGACCTTGAAAAATTGTCGTCCGAGCAGGTAATTAATAAGACGCGCGCCTGGCAGTCCGAACTCGCAAAACTACCCGATAAAGAACATGAAAAATATCTTGAAACTATTTTGCCTGAAGCATTTGGGCTTGTGCGTGAGGCTGCAAAACACACACTGGGGCAAAGGCACTATGATGTGCAGTTGATGGCAGGTATAGCTTTGCATGAAGGGAAAATTGCGGAGCAAAAAACAGGGGAAGGAAAAACTTTAACCGCGACTCTCCCATTATACTTAAACTCTCTGACCGGTAAGGGAGTGCATTTAGTAACGCCAAACGATTATTTGTCACGGCACGGCGCGGGGTGGATGGGGCAGGTTTACAATTATTTGGGAGTGACCGTTGGTGTAATAATGCAGGAGCGGGCGTTTGTGTATGACGCCGGTTACGAGTCATCGGAATTTAAAGATGACTATACCAAACATTTGCGTGAAGTTACTCGGCAGCAAGCGTACCAGTGTGACATTGTGTACGGCACAAACCATGAATTTGGGTTTGATTATTTACGAGACAACATGGTACGTGGGCTAACGGAAATGGTTCAAACCTGTCCGCGCGGTGATTGGGGCAGTCATCAGTTTGGTATTGTGGACGAGGTTGATTCGATCTTAATTGATTTTGCGCGCACTCCGTTAATTATTTCTACAAATGCAGCTCAACCGACAGCACGGTATCAGCAGGCAGATAAAATTGTAAAACAGTTAATTCGCGACCAGGATTACGAAGTAGATGAAAAATTCCGAAGTTCGGCGTTGACCGATTTAGGTATTCGGCGCGTGGAAAAAATGCTTGGTGTATCGCATTTGTACGAAGAAGATTTTGAGATGGTGCATCTACTGGAGCAGTCGTTATCGGCACGGGCACTACATGAAAAAGACAAAGATTATGTGGTTAAAGATGGGAAGGTTGTAATAGTAGATCAGTTTACGGGTCGATTGTTGCCGTCAAACCGATTTTCACAGGGTTTACACCAGGCAATTGAGGCCAAAGAAGGTGTGGAAATTCAGCAGGAATCAAAAACTTTGGCGGAAATTTCGTACCAAAATTATTTTAGAATGTACGATAAGCTTGCGGGAATGACAGGTACAGCTGTAACCGAAGCAGAAGAATTTTATAAAATATACAAACTTGATGTTGTTGTAATTCCGACAAATAAACCCACATTACGAAAAGATTTTAACGACTTAGTTTATAAAACAGAGGCGGGAAAATTTAAAGCTGCGGCGGATGACATTGCTGAACGCCATGCGGCAGGACAACCGGTTCTTGTTGGTACTACCTCGGTTGAAAAAAGCCAAATGCTACACGAATTACTTACCCGCAGACGGATACCTCACGAAATACTAAATGCGAAAAATCACGAACGGGAAGCAATAATCATTGCACAAGCAGGAAAAAAAGGCGCGGTCACAATTTCGACAAATATGGCCGGTCGTGGTGTAGACATTATTTTAGGCGGAGATCCGCCTGAAGACAAAGAACAAGCTGCGGTTAGAGAGCTTGGCGGATTACATGTAATAGGTACTGAACGGCACGAATCCCGCAGAATTGACAATCAGCTTAGGGGCAGATCGGGCAGACAGGGTGATCCCGGATCGTCCCGTTTTTATGTTGCACTGCAGGACGACCTCATGCGAATTTTTGGCGGTGAGCGGGTAGAAGGTTTAATGAACCGCTTTGGCCTAGACGATTCAGCTCCGCTCGAAGCCGGTGTGGTTAGTAAATCTATAGAAAGTGCCCAAAAAAAAGTTGAAGGGTTTAACTTTGATACCAGAAAAAGACTTGTTGAAATGGACGATGTAATGAATGAACACCGCGAGGTTGTTTACAAACTACGCCGGCGGGTACTGGAACTATCGGAAGGAAATATGGAACACAAAGAGTGGTTTTTGGGTAAGTTGGGGCAATATACAAACGAGGAATTTGATAAAAACTGGGAGGAGCTTGCAGAAAAACTCGGCGAGGTGGCATGGTGGCGGGTGGTCGGGCAAATGAGTCTCCCGGTAATAGATTTAATGTGGATGGAGCATTTGGTAGATATGGACCATTTGCGCACAGGTATTGGTTTAAGGGGATACGCACAAAAAGATCCGATGGTTGAGTATAAACGGGAAGGACACGAGAGATTCGAAATTTTGGTGGGGCAAGTGTACGCGAGTATTGTTGAACGGTTAAGTAAGATTTCAAATGTTAGTGAACAGCCGCAGCCGCAAATGGCGACGCAAGTTCCGCAGCGGTTGCACAACGTTGCATACGTGCATGGAGAGCAGGGGGATACCGGTGTTGCAGATGAAGCGAAAATGGTGCAGCAGAGACAAGGTGCAGGTAATGGCGGGCAGGGTAGTTCTGGTTTGGTGCGGACGGCAAGCGGAATAAAACAGGTGGAGCCGGTGAAATCAGGTATAGAAAAAGTTGGTAGAAACGATTTGTGTCCGTGCGGGAGTGGGAAGAAGTACAAGCGCTGCCACGGGCGCGCTTGAAACGCTACGCTTATTTTAAAAAATGTCATGGGAAATGACATTTTTGCGTTGGTAAACTAATGCGCTGCTGGAAGTGCGTTATAAACGTTTTAATCCGCAAAGATTAAAATTTTGCTAAAATAGTTTTATGAATACACTGCAAGATAATCAACAATTAAAAAATCTTTGTGCCCAAGAAGGCATAGCTTATTTGGCTCTTTTTGGTTCTTATTCTAGAGATGAACAAACTGATTCAAGCGATATAGATCTTTTGGTCTCGTTTAAGCAACCAGTTGGTTATTTTAAACTAGTACGAGTTCAAAACGATATGAAAAATCTTTTAAATAGGGAAGTCGACTTAGTAACCGAAAATGCCTTAAGTAAATATATAAAGCCCGCAGTTTATAAAGATTTGAAAGTCATTTATGGTTCAAGATAGGGACCGTATTTATCTGAAACATATTTTGGAAGAAATCGACCGTATTGATGTGTTTCTTGCAGATGCCAACATGCAAGATTTTTTAGCTTCTGACATTACAGAAACACACTATGCAGTTGTACGAAGTTTGGAAATAATTGGGGAAGCCGTCAACAAATTAAGCAGCGGATTAAGAGAAGAGCATTCTAATATACCTTGGTCCGTTATAATTGGTATGAGAAACAAAATTATTCACGAGTATATGAGTGTAGACTATGAAGTTGTTTGGGAAACTGTGACATCGGACCTGCCTCAATTAAAAACTATCGTGGAAAGTTTGTTACAATAGTTAGTTTCAGCTACTTACAAAGTCATAATTAAAAAAGTAAACCCTTTGAAATTTTATTTTTCACTGTCTACTTGGTTTTGTTATACTTTATTTATGGACACTGCCCTGACCAAATTTCTATTTTTCTTTGCGATTGTAATAATTGGGGTGCTATTTGAAGTAGTAGTTAGACGGTTTCATTACTATTTAACCAAACAACATTACAAGGAAAACCATTTTACACTTGGAAAGTATCTTTTTTTACTTTTATTTCCCCTTATTGCAACAGCGATCATTTTTTATATCGAAAATGAATTAACAGTATTTAAAGTATTTTTGACCTTTGGTGTAGTTGGTATGTTTTCAGAATGGCTTGTAGGTATGAGCTATCATAAAGTAGTTGGTCAGCGGCTCTGGACGTATCATAAATATGCAATCGCAGAATATACCAGTTGGTTGTCATTGCCGTTGTGGGGCTTGTGTGGCATAACTTTTTATTTGTTGGCTCAGGTTTTTGTGTAAAACGCCTAGTTGGCTTCTAAGGCTGTGTTTTCAAAAAATTGAACCTTTCAGAAAATACCGCTATTTCCTCAAAATTTTTCATCGGAATTAAATCTACTTTTTCGAAAGTAGCTCTATTTTTAACAGTTTCCCATTGTGTGGGAGCTAAAATTCTATCGTAATAGTGTTTGTCTTTTTCCAACACACCTATGCCTGCCCAAAATTTAGCTTTAGATACATTTGTGGAACCAATATCAATCGCATTTGAAATTTTGTTAGAAAACAAGACAATTTTATCAATCCCGCGCACAAAATCAGCTCTTTTTTTCAATTTCAAGTAAGCATCACTATAGATCATTAATTCTTCTAGCTGTTGCTGGTATTTTTCTTCATCAGTTAAATCCTTCTTTCCATTTCTTAAAAAATTAAACTCGAAGGCTTTAGCTAGTTTTGCTTTTCTTTCCTCAGTCATTCCTGCAGTTCTCATTTCTTTAGCTATAGATTCTAACTCGGCAGTGTAGGTATCCTTATCATAGTAATCGGGCACAACTTGTTTTAAGACTAACTTAACATTTGTAGGTAGGTAATTTTTAAAATTGCCAAGTAGCTTATTAAAGGAATTAACATATGCATCAAGAGCTTTTCGCGGGTAATTGTCAATAAGTTCGATAACAACATCATCAGAAGAAAAGTAAATCTCTACTCCAGGTGAATATGCCGTGCTAACAGGAGCAATAAACCGTAATACATAAGAAATGGTCATAAATTCTGCCCAATCTACAGCCGGGTAAGAAGGAACCCGCCAAGTTTTATACCCGCCAAAGGGATATGTAAATTTAATCGGCGCGTTATTTTCTACATTTAGTTTTATTGCTTCCTTAACTCTTATTTGAGAGTCAGGATCAATTGAGGTTTTTCTAAATTTGCCAGAAGTCACTTTGCGATAAATGTATGTGTTTATACCTTCAAATTGGATTATTTTTTTGTCTTCGGTCGACAGTAAGTAGTTTGTAGAATCCTTTAACCTTTTTTCTAAGTGTGTTTGTGGTGTCATGTTGTTTTTTGGGGTGGGAGGTAGGATTTTACCTACATCTCCTTCAACACATGAAGAAGGAATTTTAGTTAAACTACCCCCACCGTGGTAAGTAGATTTTAGCACAGTGAGTGTGTGGTGAAGTGAAGTACGTGATTATTCTAATTCTTTCTGCTCATTTGCCATTTAACCAAGTTTCACTTAGAATGATCTACGTCTTTTTTACTAGGTCTGTGCAGATAAAGTACAGACAAACCCAATAGGAGGAAGCTATGAGTAATAGTAGCAATTTGAGTGCGAAAATTGCAAAGCGGCGAGCAAAGGATTTTGCAAGGAGGGCTTATGACCTGGTCGTTATAATTGGCGAGTAGCAATACAACGTGCTAGCGCGCTTATGGAAGACGAGGGCAGGGGTTCCTATAGGGACGTCACTATTACTTTTCAGCACAGGAGGAAGGGGGAGTTTCGGGTTTACGACGTGCGCGTTTTCAGAACGCGAGAGGTACCGCTAAAGCGCTGATCAGATTTTCCACAGCGTTCGGGGGGGGGTGTCGTATATCGAAATAATCGGTACGGCACCTCTTTCATTTTCAAAATACAAAAATATTCTTTTATGTGGGTAACTACAACAACACCGCTGCAATAAGCATTACCCCTGCACCCGCAAAATCTGTAAATAATATGATCACCAATCCATTCTCTACAGATCATTGCATTATTATAGTATAAATTAGATTATTCCTGCGGTATCATTGACTTTATGAAAATATTTCATTGGAATGTGTGAATTTTTGCCGGTGCATGCAACCCGGCTTGATATAATAGTATACAAACATGACAAGCTACCTCACCAACACTACTAAAACTCACAAAGAAACAGTTACAAAAATTTGTGCAAAAGGACCAAATGTTTTACTCGGTTATTCAGTAGCTGTGTCCACTGCGCTGCTTATTGCCGTAATTTATCTTTTTCTAACAGGTAATATTACTTTTCCTTACAACCCGAGCGACCAGCTTGATAGTACTCAACAAGCCCTATCCGAGATTTTGCGTATTTGGAGACCAGTTGTTATTGTTGGATACACAGGTATATTAATTCTTGTTATAAGTCTAGTCCTGAAAAAAGTATTATATAAAGAAACTCAGATTCGTTTGTTACGCACAGGAATAAAAATTGTATTTTCTGGGTTTCTTCTTACGTTTGCTTTTGCACTTGTGATAATGTCTGCCGCTATACTATCTGTTTTATTAGGTACAAATAACTCTGAAACACTAGTTACAAAAGAGCTGTTAATAAAAATTTTGTGGTACGTGTTTATTCCACTAGTTCAGATTGTTTTAGTATCCCTATTATTTTATTTTTTAATACAGCTTGTGCGCTATAGAACTAATAAAGATAAGCGCATTAGTTATTTGCTTAAAGTTATTACTACACTTATTGTTGGTATTTTTTTGCCTTTTATTGTGCGTATTGGCTATTTATTCTTTGCACTAGTATTTTCGTGGCTTACTCTTTTAGTTGCAATGGTAATACAATAATTTTCGATACTAGCTTTCGAAATTACTTACTA
>CAZBWW010000007.1:0-17534 GCA_964496005.1 uncultured Candidatus Saccharibacteria bacterium
AGCTTTAAGCAGCAAACTCACAAATCCACGCGTCAACCACAATCTGTTTTTTTCAGTAATAATAAAAATATCTATATCATCTTTATCTTTTGCATTGTAGGCAGCGGTTGATCCACTTATTGCCAGTAATTTTATCCACTTTATTGTTTTCAGTAAATCGAGAGTTGGCTGAACGGTTTTATAATGCGCTTCAGAGTAATTTGCGCGTAATCCCCAACTATATACATTTGCGCCGGGAAAGTAATATTTTCCTTTTTTTTCACGGATTTTTTTTGCAAGCACCAGATTTTTCAGCCTGTTATTTAATAATTTTGGGGTAATTTGCTTGTCTGTAATAAGAAATGTGCACAACTGGTAATAGCTAAGCGATGCTCTAAAGACGGAACGGTATTTTAAAGTAGTCAAAAGTGCTTTATCACATACTCGTTCGAGCGACCGCTCTCGTTTTAGCTTCTTTTTTTCTACTGTGGGGTTTTTGTCATTGTGCATTCTTATCCAACGCTTCGTTAACTAACTCGTCTGCCCGTTTATTCTCACCCCGCGGAATATGGATAAACCGAACTGATTTAAAACCGTATGCTAAGGTTAGTGCTTTATCATAATACTGTTTTAAGGTATCGCTTTTTACTTTGTATTGTCCGTCTAGATGGTAAACCACAAGCTCGCTGTCCAAAAAACACTCTATATGTTCTACTTTTTGTTGTCTGGCAATTTCTAAGCCATATATCAATGCTGCGTATTCAGCTTCATTGTTAGTTGCAACCCCAATATATTTATTAAATTCGGTCACAGGTTCATTATTTGGATCTAGAAGCACTACACCTATTGCCGCCGGTCCAGGATTACCTCTTGCCCCACCATCGGTATAAAGCCTGTATGTATTAGTTAAATCCGCGACTGCCATGAAGGTATTATACAACCTGTTATTACTGTTTGGTTCTTTAGTTTGGTTTCAAATTTTTATAGGGACAAACAATCTTTGTATCGCTAGCAAAATTTAAAACTGTGACGAAAATGGTGACAAAATAGTTGATGCTACTAAATACTATTTTTTCTGCACATCGTATATAAGTGGTAAACCGGTTTGTGCGTTATTTCTTATTGCAATGTACCCCGGAGCGCGCAAGTTAAAAACCGTTGCAAATTCAGTGCCGTTTATAGTTTTGGTACCGTTGTTTGTGCCGAAAGTTATAGTACCGGTTTGACCGCTGTTTAATACATCTACACTAACGCTTGAAACTGAAGTATATTTATCACCTAGCTCATCAGCTCTATCTGCCATCTCATCGTGCGACCACGGATCTCCACCCCAGCAATCTGTTGTAACCGGCGTAATGTGATCTCTGTCGTCATCATTTCCCTTGGTCCATACTACCCATGAGTTTAAAATATCAGCAACTTCGGACTCTTTTAGCCACGGGTGATCCCGGCCACAAGTATCTGAGTCAAACCGGTATGACTTTGAATACCATGCCCAGTAAAACCATGGGGAATCAGCCTCATTTTCGTATGAATCATCGGGCCAATCTCCATCCCATCCAACATTTTCTATGTACCCACCGGTTGTTGACGAATACCAACCGTAACCAAACGCGTCTAAACTACCTGCAATGATTTCGTCCTCTGTATCATCTACTGCATCTTTCCAGCTACTTGGCGGGTTGTCAGATTTACTCTCTAAGAACACCTGGCAACTGGTAGACGTACAGATACACCCACCATCTTTAGTTCTTCTGTACGCGTAAGATCTAGCCGCAACCGCTTGCGCTTTTAGTGCCTCTGAATCCCAACTGCTAGGCATTTCCGCAATCCCGTATAAATAATCTGAGTAATCCATATCACCATACCCCTCAACACATATCTCATCCGGAAAATCATCTTCTTCCTTAACATCTTCCTTGTAATAAAACTCAATAATATCTTCGTAGCTTTGCCCGCTCTCGGCCCGCGCCTTTGCACCGTATTGGCTCATACCGCGTCGGTGAGTATATGCTCCGTAGCTAAAAAAGCCAAAAGCTGGAGAAAAGGGGTTATCAGGTACTTTTGGTTTTGGCGAATCATAATCACCAACTGTGCTGTTGTCTGCACCGGCTTTGGCAGCAAGTATTTCAGATTGTTTTGATGAAATTTGGGCTAGTTTTTCCTCATACGATGCTTCTTGTTCTGCTAACTCACCTAAATCTTCTTCGGCGGCAGTCTTTTCAACTGCAAGTTGATTTTTAACCGAAACTAGATGAGCAGATGCACCTTCCAATTCTACTTTTAACTTTTGGGCTTCGGCTTTATCTTCCTCAAAGCTTTTTATTTCGGCATTTATTATTTCGATCAGCCTTTTGGACTCCTGGTTGAGTGACCGCTCAAACATATATGAGAAAGCCGAGTACTGAAAACCAGTTAAATCTGCTGGGCGGTCAGTAGAAACAAACACTTCTAACTCATTTAGCACCCCGCGCTTTGCAAAATTGCGCACCACTAAGTTACGAAATCTAACTTTGTCTTTTAATTGTTCGTTTTTGTCGACAAGATTTTTGTTTATAGTATCAAGCCTGGAAACCAACTCAGCAATCTGGTTTTGGAGCGCCACAAGTTCTGCGTCAGTCACGGTTAACTGTCCGAGTAAGCCGTCTATCGTCTGAGTCACTTCATCTTTTTCCTTACGTAGGTCTTCAAGTTTTTTGGTGGTGGTTTCTTTTTCTTCGTCGTAACACTCTAATCTGTCATCCAAGTCGTCAATATCCTTACAATCATCGGCACGAACTGCTTGCAACGGACCTAACACCAAAACACCCACAAAAACTGCGAGTGTCAATGTGGCTATAGTTAGGAAAACCTTCTGTGTGGGCATGTAATTATTATAACAAAGATCTTGTGTGTATATCGGTGCTTGTCCTTGCGGGGTTTGCTTTGAATTTGTGGTTTGGAAATTAATTTACTGCAGTTGATTTAATTAGGCATGGGTTTGAGCTTAAAGATAAAATTCATTTCATTAAAGACATAGACCGGCTCAGTATAAATACCCAGGTATTCTTTAAGAATTTGGTTGTTTTTAAGCGGACATCCGGTATAAAAAGCGTCAAGTAAATGTTTTTCGCTAACCACAATGTATCCGACATTGTGGTTAAGCAACTCCGTGTGAATATCAGCCAAAGGTTTATCAGCTGACGCAAAGTAATACCCACTATTAATTATGCGCTTGTCGTAACTTTCAGCGAAAGTAAGAGGCACAGAATAAGGGTGTTCAAAAGCATTTAAAATAAGTTTGTTCCTTTCTAGAGTGTTAACTTTGGTATTTATTTCAAACAACCACATTAGTTGCTTTGTAAAATACCCTTCGGACAAAAGCAAAAAAATAAATGTAAACAACAACATAAAATACGCTAGTCCTGCACTGTATACTAGTATTTCAATAGTCTTTTTATGTTTAACTTTCGTAAACAAAAACTCAACACATAGTGGAATACCCAACGCTATAAACGGATAAAGCGGGTATATATACCAAAATAACACACCAACCTGCAAATAAAACATTACGATGCCCGTAACGGTAAATATGTAAAAATACCTCCAAGCCCTGTTTTCTCTACGTTTTTTTGTAACAAGCAAAATTAGAAAAGGAAACAACAATAAGCTAAAGTAAAGCAAAAACCCAGGATCTGTCATCACTGACTTAAGAGGTCTATGGTGTGCTGGGTTGTTAGTAAAAATGTAATATGGTTGTAATATTTTCGCTAAGGTAGTTTTTGAGTAAACAAAACCTCCCAGATCTTTTTCGTAATAATCAGCGATGCAAGAGGCTTCTATCTCAGAATTTTTATCTAAAACGATTCGGTTGATTTCTTCACTGTTTAAAGAAAATATATTAATGTTGATAACTGGTATATAAAAACCAAACTGATAAGCCCAAAGCGCTATCGGTACTAGAAAACTTAAAGCAGCCGTAGTCAGGTGTAACACCTTACCTGAACTCGTGCTAACATTTTTAAAAACAGCTACTTTCTTCGAAAATACTTCGTATGTAAACAGGGTTATTAAAACGAACGCAAAAGGTAAAAACGATACTTTAATAAGAGAAGCTACTGCTAGCAGTGTACCAAAAACAAAACTTGTGAGAACTTTTGGATTGTTCATATACCTAACAAACGCAATATACGAAAGATTTGCTATTACAAGCAAAAACATCTCCACCTTAAATTCCATAAGTCCGAACGCGAGAAACATTGGATTAAAAACTAGAATCAAAAGTGCGCTTATTGTTGTTTTCTTATTAATACCCAAAGTTTTATACAATAAATAGGTGGTTACAACGGATAAAACTGTTGCGAAACCAAACATAAGGTTCATAGAATATTTTGAGCCAAATTTCCAAACTGCTGCTAAAAACAACTCTGCTAAAAACGGTGCACTCGCTCTCTGTAAAGATGTAATTTGAAAATCTTCCATTAAAGAGAGGGTGTTACGTAAATACAAAAGCAAACCGTCTGATGAATAGACACGGAAGTAATATGCTGTAAAAACTAGATACAAACCAACGAGAAACCCAGTTAATATTAAATATAGTCTGTGCTTGTTTCTTACCTTGTTGAACTTTGGTTGAAGTAAAATAACTAATGCCGCCGAACACAAAAAAAGCGCTGCTAACTCCGGACGGGTAATATAGTAAATTGACAATAACGATAAGAAAATAATTAGAAAAACAGTTGCTTTATTTTTCAGCCATTTTATCTGTATTTTTTGTTTGTTTATCTTTTTGCTTGATATTTTTTTCATGTGTGCCGCTTTCATGCGTACTTTGCTCGGTATTCTGCAACGCAATTTTTCTAACTAACTCGTCAATTTTATCATTAAGAGAAAATATTTCATTTTCCAAGGAATACACTTTGTAAAATAACCAAATAACAGATACATAAATTACAACATCCACACCACGGCTTATACCAAAGACTTCTGCAACCCAAACTGAAATTGCGGGAAATATAATTACTAAAAGAGCTAATACGCTTAATATAAACCACCGAAAATCAAATATCTTATGTAGTGTCGACTTTCCTCTTAGGCTGAAAATCTGCCTAATTAAAAAAATACCTAAAAATAATAAAGCTGTTAGCTGAAATAAGGTCATATTAGTATTTTAATAAATTCCTCACCATTTTAACTGAATTTCCCATTTTTTGTTTTTTAGGCTTTGACGTTGAGTACATAGTATAAATAGCAGGTATTTCTACCACCTCTATTTTATAGCCCTTTTTTATCATTTTTATAATTATTTCCGAACATATCGAATAGCCCTTGGATCTTAGATCTAAAGTGCACAAATCCTTAAGTCGCATACATCTTAAACCCGACTGCGTATCCATAATATATTTACCGGAAAGCATAAAAGTAAAAAGATCTGCCAGTTTGTTAATTATTTTTTTATCTAAAGGTACGTTGCCATGCGTAAAATCACGTTGTCCAAGCACTAAACTCGTACCGGTGTTTTGTGCTGAGGAAAGCAACTTTTTGATATCCTGCGGGTTGTGCTGCCCGTCCGCGTCTAATGCAACTACGTACTCAAAAATACCTTGCGTATAAGCGTATTGGAAACCGGTCCTTAACGCCGAGCCCACACCTAAATTAATAGGGTGTTGTAATACTGCTACTCTGCGGCTTTTGCACACTAAAACAGTATCGTCTGTACTTCCATCGTCCACAACAACTACATGCTCATAACCTTCCGCATTAAGAACAGCCAAAACATCGCCAATTGTGGTTTCCTCGTTATACGCCGGAATAATAATAAGAACGCTGTTTTCAGCCATTTTCGTGATTATAACAAAACCTAATCAGATTTCTATGGAGCTACCAACACTACTGCAACGGTATCTTCAAAGACTTTTTTCCAGCCATACGTTTTTTCCATAAAATTGCTTAGTTTATGATCTTTAGGTACTAAAATAATTTTTATGTTGTGTTTCTGTTCGTAATTTTTAAACAGCACAATGTTTTTTTGTGGATCCTTGTTTATAAGCATGTGGTCTTCGAAAAGCGAATGGTTGCCTTCACGCCATGAGGGCATTCGTCCGTCAATAAAAGTTTTCTTCTCTGGTAGAAACCAAATCATATACGACCCCCAATTGTAATAATTGTACACGTTGCCATTTAGTGCATTGTCACGAATAAAATCAACGGCTTTCCTTGGATATTCACGACTGTCTATCCAGTTTTGCGGTGTGGTCGAAACATAAATAAGCATTAGAAAATTTATGGCAACACATAACAGCATAATAACGGCTACTGCTCTAAATACGCGTCTAAATAAGGTTTTTTGTGGCTCGGAGAAAATTTTTGAAAAATCATTAAAAAGCAAACTCACATAATAACCAACGCCGAAGACCCCAACAGCAACAGCAGGACGGAAAAAGTAAATAGACCGTAAAGCTAATAATACTAAAGGTAAAACTGTAAAAAAGTACCACAACCCAAACTTGTCTTTTGCATTCCAACTACATACAACGGCTAACATGGGAACAAAAAGAAACAAAATGAACATCTCAACACTGTCGGGGGCGATGGGAAGCCATTCAGAGATTACTGTAAATTGGAAAGGGTGCGATTCTTTTAATAGTGTTAAGTGCAAATTTACTGTAAATGGGTTAATAACAGTAATCAAACCACTTAAGGCTAGGTAGGCGATGGTGGGGGTAAGTTTAAATACAAAGTGGCGCTCCTTAAAATTGATTACTTCAAAAAGTGTGTATGCACCAAAAACAAAAAGGCCAATTACAAACTCGGCGTGCATATTGGCCCACAGTAAAAATAAAAAAGGTAAAAATTTTATATACTGCTTTCTGTACAACAGCACAAATGTTAGAACCAGCATAAATACCGAACTAAAATACAGCGGACGGACAGTAACCACAAAAGTTTGAAAAATTAAAAAAAGAAAAAAAGAGCTGACTATTTTTCCGGCTGTACTAAGTTGGGTTTTTCGTAAAAGAAAAACAATTAAAAAAGACATGAGCCCGCTAAGCACAAAGCTTTGGACAGCCGGACCATATGCAAAACCAAAAATCCAAACAAAAAAATAGGATATAGCCTGTGACAGCCAGTAAGAATTTGCCCACATGTACTGGGGGAAAGTGTATGAAAAAAGATTTTCTTTTAGTATTGTGCCATGAGTAAATAGGTACTCGCCGTATTTTAAATGCCACAGGAAATCGGCGTCAAACGGGGGACGAAACATAATTAGGATGCCAAAAGCGAATAATAGTAGTTCGAGTTTGTAAGTTTTAATAAAGTGGGCGGTTCGGGAAAACATATGGGTATTATAATACAAACGTATGTTGGTGTTCTTGACTCACCGCACTAAACACTGGATAATTTATACTAGGTATGATTAAGTTCTTTAGCCGTTTTTTTATATTTGCCGTTTTGGGTATATGTGCAGTATTTTGGGCTGGGTTCTTGCACACGCGGTCTGTGCTTGCAGACGGGTGTGATGATATGGGAAGAGTATTGGCTTATGAGACTGCGTGTGCTTCAGGTCCGGGTGGACTTACTTCCCACATGGTAATTAGCCGAAATATTTTGGGTGGGATGGTATTTAGAAACTATACAATTGACTGGATGTTTATTTGGCAGGGAGCTGTAGCCGGAGAAGGAACTGAAAACCTCGGTGATTTTGATTGTCCGCCCCTAATTTGCCCAGAACATGTGTTTGACTGGTCTGCCTACGGTCCGGAATCTGAAAGTAACGCATGGGTT
The DNA here is from genome assembly GCA_964496005.1 of uncultured Candidatus Saccharibacteria bacterium. Classification (GTDB taxonomy): domain Bacteria; phylum Patescibacteriota; class WWE3; order UBA101185; family UBA10185; genus CAZBWW01. The sequence continues at coordinate 7,744 of CAZBWW010000007.1, forward strand.
GTAGCTCGAGCACATTTTAAATACGAGTGTCACGGCACTGCTCCTGGAGATCCGCAGGAATTTCAAGAATATGAGTTTGATATTTTTACAGACGCATGTATGATACCCGGCAACCCCGGTGCGTGTGTACCGTTATACGGCACGTGTAGTGCTCCCTCCGACTGCTGTGGATATAACCCGGGCGGAAATCCAGAAGTTTATACGTGCGAGGCTGGCGTATGCTCCGACATAAATGCAACATATCCAGCCGACTCCGTACCCGAATACACGGGCCCACTTATCAATTTTGAAAACCTAGTACGCGCCATTTTTCTAATAGTACTACCCGTAGCCGTAGGCTTTATCGGCATACCCCTAATCATAATTAACGGTTACAAAATACTTACAAGCCAAGGAGATCCACAACGCGTTCAGTCAGGTAAAGAGGGTTTGACTTCTGCCGTTGTTGGGTTAATATTCGTATTGCTCGCCTTGAGTATTTTGCGAATTATGCTTAATGTGCTTTTTGGGATTACTATTTAATTAATCCCACGTATAATGTAGTATTATTAAATTATGCTATTTGTAATGGTTAAAAATTTTAAGGAGGTGTTAATATGTTAGGTTTAAATAAAGTATATGCGCAGGTTGCAACAAATGTTATTGATAATCCCCTCGGTGATAGATTTATGAACTTAGCAGATGTTTTTGGTTTAGCTACTAACTTGGTTATAGGTGCTGGAATAGCTTTAACTGTAATATTTTTAGTTGTTGGTGGTATAAGGTACATTGCCTCACAAGGCGATCCTAAAGCTACTGATGCTGCACGAGGAGCGTTAACAAATGCGGTTATTGGTTTTGTGGTAGTCATAGCAGCCTTCACAATTAAAATAGTAGTGGGCGGTGTGTTGAATACAGGCGCAGGAGAAGTCGGTGTTAACGAAGTAGTTCCTTTCTAACTTGGGCTGTAGGGAACCAGATAAAAATATCTAGAACGGTTGTTTGCTTTATCTTGTGTCTGTACCCCGTTTGATCTCCTTTTTCCATCTTCTATCGATAATGTTTAACCGTATTTATGAATAGACTTTAATATGTTGTATAGTGTAGTATTATTAAATTATGCTGTTTGTAATAGTTAAAAATTTTAAGGAGGTGTTAATATGTTAGGTTTAAATAAAGTATATGCTCAAGTGGAAACGAACGTTATTCCTAATCCGCTCGGCACAAGGTTTGAAACTTTAGCAGATGTTTTTGGTTTAGCTACTAACTTGGTTATAGGTGCTGGAATAGCTTTAACTGTAATATTTTTAGTTGTTGGTGGTATAAGGTACATTGCCTCACAAGGCGATCCTAAAGCTACTGATGCTGCACGAGGAGCGTTAACAAATGCGGTTATTGGTTTTGTGGTAGTCATAGCAGCCTTCACAATTAAAATAGTAGTGGGCGGTGTGTTGAATACCGATGCCGGTAATGTTGGGGTTGATCAGGTTGTTCCTTTTTAGTTGAAATAAGTAACCTGACATATCACCGATCCATATTTTTTGTGGCTTGATTAGGGTTTTTGAAAACCTACGGTTAAATTAATTTAATGCCATTTGATATACTACAAAATCTAATGCCAGCTAATCCGGACACAACTGGTAGGTTTTCCACTGTCGCTGATGTGTTAGGCCTAGCGTTAAACCTAACCATAGGCATCGGTATTGCCTTATCGGTGATCTTTTTTGCTATCGGAGGTATAAAAATGATGGCTGCCAGATATACCGAAGACCCACGTGAAACCGGTAAGGCTAAAAAAGCACTTATGTACAGTGTTGTTGCGTTCGTATTAACAATTTCGGCTCTCACAATTAGGTATATAATTTTGGCGTCGATTCTTGGTGCGCAGGGAGGTGTGCTAAATGTTGTTCCGTTATAGTTTTTTAAAGAAATTAAATTTTGTCTTTGTACTTGTTGTGTTTTTTATGTTGTTCTTTGTTATGTCAGAACCAACATACGCCGCGGTTAATTGTGATGTTGATTATTCTAGCGACACCGACCCACCAATGCCGGTTCAAATTTTATGTCCTGCAATTAAAGTTATTAACTATGCAATTGTCATTGTAGGTGCAGTCTTTACTGTTATGGTTGTATTTACCGGCTACAGGTACTATACCTCGTTTGGGGATCCTAAAGGGTTAGAAGGTGCAAAAAGTTCGTTTGTACACGCTGTGTTGGGATTGGTTATTGTAGTTGGCTCATTTACAACAATGGTTTTGCTTGTAAATATTTTAGGGTTGGCTCCATCGACAGCAAACCCTGTGGAAGGTGCGTGGAACGGGATATGTAACTTATTAATGTGCAGTTCGCCGGCTAATCCAATTGTTGATATGGGAAGTTTGTGTGAGTGTGTTCTTTAAAGTAATACTACCGCACTAACTAAACACACAAGTTCCGCTTTTAGCCAAATTATCAAAAAATATATCAATACGGCGGTATCATCTCACTAGTATCGGGTGGCTCGTTAAAATAAGTGTAAATAACCGGCTCAGCCAAACTATTACTGCCGGATTTGCTTTTTATATCAGAAATTGTAAGTGTATACGAAGTACTTGGTTCCCAACCAGTATCGGCAGGAGTCAAACTCACCCTGTTTGCATATTTTTCATTGTAAAGTACTTTCAGTTCTATATAAGGGTCTGTGCTAAACCTAACACTTTCCGGATCAACCGGCTCAGAAAACTCAAACACAATAGTCGCATAATTATCAAGTGTACTTCTTAATCCACTTGGTGGAATTGCTGTTATAAATTTAAGTGTTCCGGTACTAGGTTGCGCACTTGGATTTTCAGGTCTGGTTACTGGAGTCTGTACGTTAGGTAACCGTACCTGACCGGTGTCTACAACTAAAAAAATAAGTATAGCAATACCTGCCAATAAAATTAACGCGCCTCTATTGCTTGTAAGGTTTTTTAGAAATTCTTTTGTATTTTGAATTAATCTTTTTATAGCCGTTAGCATGATAATATCGACTCCGGTTTTAGAATTTGCCACACACCGCTACCTATTTCAGAAACTGCAACTTCGACATGCACGTGCTCATCATAAATACTAGCCGTGCTCATACCTCCAACACATGCCCCAGGGTCTAAAACCTCACCTACTGGTAGTGAATCAGGTAAATGTAGGTATAGTAACGCAAACTCATGACTACTGCTACTTCCCCTAAAGAATGCGAACGCGCCTATGTCCTCCTCTCCTTCCCAAAAATCCGAATTTGAAATCGTCCACTCTGTCACTGTGTTCCCTTCATATATAATCTCCGGCAAATATAACAACTCAGTACCATCGGCATCTGGGTTTAAATCCAACGCAAAACCAAAATATGGCTGTCTGTATACAGGGCTTATTGGCGGATTAGAACCTAAAGTTCTGCTATAACAAACATTCATATTGGGAGAACCTTCTGTACTTGGTGCTTTTGCGCGACCAGAACTAGCACTGCTTGTAAAAAAGTAGCTTGGAATTTCAAACGTACAGCTACCGCTTGCGGGCCAGTATGAATTTACACCGTGATAACCACCATCCTCAGGCAAATCAGTGTTCTTATTATCTTGGTATGAATAAGCTGTCACAGAAAAAGTATTTGCAGACAACGGGCATTGTATACCAGGCGAAGTAGCACCCTCACATATTTCCAGGCCACCTCCGGTACCACCTCCCGCAGAACCACCGCTTCCACCCCCACCACCACGCCCACTTACAGACGGATTAGAAGATGATGTTCCCCCCGTAATTGTCATAAACAACAGTATAACTATTAGATTAGTACCAATTAGAATAAGTATTATGTATAATGTTATTTTCCCAACTGTGTGCAGTGTACTCGAAACTGAATGTGCTATACCTTGAGGTATGCCTTTAACAAGCTCTGCCAGCTCACCGAAACGCAACCTGACAACAGCGTTAAATATTTTTGATGCGACATCAATTGTTTTTTGTACGATCCATCTGATAATTACTTCTACTACTTTTGCTACAACAGTTTCGAGAAAGCCCGTAGCAATACCTAAAAGTTTAAATACATCCGCGATACGGGCTATGATGAAATCGACCGCCTTCTGTACCGCAATTTTAACAGAACCCCCTAACAGTTTTGCTTTAATCATTTCTTCCATGTAATGTTTTGGTCTTAATATCACACCGATACGAGACATAAACACTTTAGATTGGAGTTCGTTCGCCCTAACTAACGCCCGCTGAAACAAACCGACATATTTTTTGGTCATTCCAACATGCCCCTCGGATAAAAGGTTGTGAATATTAACTCGATATTCGTTTAGGGAACGTGCAAAAGCAACCATAAATTCCGGAGATTCTAGCTGTTGTTGTGTTACACCAAATAAATGTCCGTTCTTAGAAAGCCATACTTTTAACCTTTTATAGTCGCGTATCATGCCATTTAGCTTTTTTACATCTTCAGAATCTCCAAGCTTAAAGTCCATGATTTGGGCCAGTTTTTCCTTAAAAAGATCGGGATCAGTTATACTGAAAAGTTCGTCTATAAGAGCATAGTTGGCGGGGGTTTTTGATGAAGCATTTATTTTAGTAAGAATATTCTGAGTAAAATTAAAGTGCCCACCTCCAAATACCTTAGCGTTAACTGCGTATGCATTCGGTCCACCGGCATTTACCGTAAAATTTAACCCAAACCAGTTTCCAAACATTCTTCCAGGATTTCCATTATTGTCTGACAGTGATATTTTCCAGAGTGCGAAATCTTTTCCGTTTCGGAAATCGATATGATCCTCGTCAATCTTTAAACCAAAGTAATGTACACTCTTCAGCGCTTTATTTACCCAATACCCCGGGGTTAAGACCTTAACCGAATTTGTCACTCGGGTCCAAACTAGCCCGTTCAACCACGCGTTCTTTGCAGAATAGAAAACGTAATCTCTTGATTCTTCTCCGTATCGGTCACCCTCTAGCCTTGGCAAAATACTGAAAAAAACCCCTCCTTTAGCTGTAACCCTAGATAAAGCGGTGCGTGTTTCTGTATCGTGTGTAAATTGCTCCTGCATGTAACGTAGTAGTCTTCTTTTGTAACCCGCTCTTAGCAGATCTCCCTCAACTAGCGCAACACCAGTTGCGCCGCCTGATTGTATAGTGGATAACCGCGTCGATAACCCAATAGCACCGTCTCTACCTAAACTACTTACATAATCCGTAACGTCCGCTATTGATCCGAGCTCATTTTGAAGCGTCTCCCAGGAACCCCCCGGACCGGAAAAACCAGATAATAAATTGCTTACAGCTGCCCTATCCGCGTCAGTCATGTAAGATAAAAGATCGTTAAGCAACTCCGGATCGGTAGATTCAACGTGCGTTTTTAACGCGTTTAGTTTACTTGCGAGCTCCTGTTGTGCCTTTGCCTTTCTAGAAATAGAAACAACTTGACCAGAGGCTAAAACGTGTTCTGTGGAACCCGAAAAAGTCGTCTTTACTGCTTCTAATGCCTTATTGGTCTTATCTAATAAATCTCCAGTGGTTGAAATGTGATCTAGTACGGCTGCTTGTGCCTGGAACGATAAGATTTGGTCAACATGTCGGCGTGCTTCAACAATATTTGTAGTACCAGATGCGGCTACTAAATTAGCTATATTACCCCTATGCCTTTGAACTGCAATCTGATGCGGACTGAGCACATTGCTAGGTGTATAATTATAGTTACTGGCGCTTTGTTTTATTGCAGATACCCCTTTGTTATAAACAGTCGGAATACGCCCGAGCTTATTCAAATCATTTGACAGTGTTTTTACACCTGTCTCCAGCATCGAGTCATAAGCCCTTTCTCTATTAACTCTGACTGGCAAGGCCGCTTGTAGATTAAGTATTTCGGTTTTCAACCCATAATAAAGGGGATGGTCTAAACTATAAGGATTTCCGGTAATAGGTCTTGGTAACACATCGGCTTTTGAAATGCGGGTTTCCATAGCCCTAGCCGAAGCTTGACCAAAAGCGACAGCAAAAGTAGAACCAGCTATACCCTCCAGTACCCTGTTATCCAAACCGACATTGTCGCTAAGTACATGATCCCACAAGGCGCGCCGATCCCTCATTCTTAATTCTGAAATCGATGCGAGATTCTTAAAATTCCCCCATGTAAGGTCTTTGAATGCTTTTTTTGGATCAATTATAAAACCACCAAAATCTACACTTGCACCAACGGATGCCGGCATTGCATCAAAGACATTTTCATCTCCTGCTGCCTGATTTTCAACATCCTGCGGCGAAAGTTTTTTTTCACCAAAATCTGTCAATTTTAAAGATTGTTTAAAATCGTATTTATATCTTTCCCATACCCACTTAGGCGCGTTTAGCCTATTTAGATCCATTTCTGCTTCTGTGGCAAAAGCAGCCATATCAAACCAATCTATTTCAGGCACTCCACCCGGTACCGGTTGTTTTGGCGCACCCCAACCACTTGGAGGTGTTCGCAACGGTCTTTCACCTGGGTATTTTCCTGGATAAAATGGATTTGTAAGAGCCATTGACTTATTTTATAATAAAATGTGATAAAATTCTTGTAGTATATGAGCAATCATTTTAAATTAAAAACTTTCTCTCTGTCGTTAGTGCTTCTATTGCTTGTGGTTACGTCTTTTAAATCCCCCGACAAAGTTTGTGCAATTGAGCCAAACGAGATATGCAATCCCCCCGAGGGTTTTTTTGAAAAAATTAGGACAGCGTTTGAAGATATTGATATACGAAGAACGGTAGTAAATATGATTAATTCCTCGATTATGGACCCAGCGTCAACAGCTATTTCGGGGGGATCCCCAGGGGATATGTTCGGTTGCCTATCTTATATCCGCGCCAATATTAACGATCCTAGAATTGTTGATAAACTTTCGTGGATCCCCCCTGATTGCCACACATATGATCCTGCTTTCTGTGAGGGGCTGGATGTTACATATCAAGAGGCTGACACACAGTTACCAGCGGGGGAGTGGATAAAAGCAATGAGAGATACTAGATCGGCAGGTAGTCTGATAGGCATGGGAAATTTTTTAGAGAAGGCTGCCAATGAGCCGCCCCCTGCTAATCTTGCGTACTATGCAAACAGGCAAGTTGAGAAATTACCCGTTGTAGGAACGGCAATGGCAGCGGGGGGCGTAACTGCGTATTCGGGTCCAATGCTTAACGCTGTTTACGAATTTTGGGAGATGTTTCGAAATGCGGCTTATGCGATCATGGCAGTAGTGATGATTGTTGTGGGTATGATGATAATGACAAGGAAAAAACTTAACCCGCAAGCAGTGGTAACGGTTCAGTACGCCATTCCGAGAATTGCAATCGCTTTAGTATTAATAACATTCAGCTACCCAATCGGTGCCACACTAGCAAGCATCGCTTTCGCTTTATCTAACAGCGTAGAAGGTATAGTATACAGTTTACTTGCACCGGAGACTTTTGATATTGGAACTGCGGGCTTTTCAATACTTATTGGCGGCTTTATGCTTAACACACTTTCCACAGGCGGTTTTAACATTGTTGTTATATTTGTCGTAATACTCATTTGTATAATTTTATGGATATTGGCAATGTTTAAATTTGTAATGTTATATTTTAAAATGCTAATAAATATTATAGGGGCACCTTTAATATTTGCGTACGGCGCTGTCCCGGGTAAAGAAGATCAAACGATAAACTGGTTTAAAAAAATGATTTCCTGCCTGCTTGGTATGGCTTCCATTTATCTTGTTTTCATCCTAACGAGATTAATTGCTATAAATGTTCTCCTGCTTTCAACAGTAGACGCTGATTACTTTGTTGTTGCTGCATTTATGGGGCACTTTTTAGTCGCATTTATCGTAATGTACGGCTACAACCTAGCCAGAAAAATGCCCAGTAAAGTAGATGAGGCAATAATGGGACCAAAGAAACCAGGCGGTAAAAGATAAAAACCTCCCTTCTAAAACCAATTTCTATGATTTCTAACTAATAAAATCTTCGTTCGACCGAATCTTTTGTGGTACACCGCTCTGCGCTGCATTACTATTCTTACCATTAACGCCCACGCCAACTTAGTGCAGTAAACCAGCCTTACTTGTATAATGAACTCCATAAAGCTATGCCCATAGAAGATACGCAATCTACACATAAACAGCACGCGGTGCCTCAAAACATCATGGATGTTGAGTTTAAGATTATCGGCGATTTAACAATGCGCCAGTTTTTTTATTTACTTATTTTTGGCGCGCTTGCATACGGTGCTTACGTCTCAATTGATAATATTTTAAAGTGGTTTGTGATTATAGCACTCGTACTTATTGGCGTGGGTCTGGCCTTTGTCCCAATTGAAGAACGGGGCATGGACGAATGGATTGTTAATTTTTTTAGAGCAGCGTTTTCGTCTAATCAAAGTGTGTGGCGCAAATCTCCCGAGGAGCTTGTGGCTTTCTCATACACAGGCATGAACATGGTACGGCACGAATTAATTACGTTAACTCCAACATCAAGTAGACGAAAGTTAGAAGAGTATCTGGAAACTCAAACTGACACACAGGAAGCAGATCCCTTAGATATTTCTAATAGTACGTACGTTAAGATGGTTAGGGATGCTTTTTATGTTTCGCCTGTGACTACAACAACTACAACCACAGTTGCGCCTACAACACGCACAACAGTATTACCGGCAACACCACAACAACCTGCGTGGCAACCTACGGCAACTCCGGCAAGCGAGGAACCAACGGAGCAACCGAACCAGCTCGAACAACAATACCCGGAATTCGCGGCAGGCCAACCAAACCAAGCACTTGACCAAGTACCGGAACTGCAAGTACAGCAAGCGCAGCAACCTGCAATACAGGTGCAACAACCACAGAATATGCCACAACCGACTTTTACTCCACAGCAAACACCGGCTGTACCGACAGCGGTTCTTCCGCTGGTACCTCCGGAACCCAACCTAGTACTCCCACCTATGGACTACGAGCCATTAGAACCCATTACACCGGATAGGCTATCCGGAAGACAATTTACAAGCTTGCTCCCGAAAAGCGGTCAAATAGTACTTCCTGTAAGAGGAAGAGTCCTAGAATCTACCGAGGAGCAAGAAATTGAAGAGGATATTAATGAGAAAGCAGCACAGCTTAAAGCATTGTTGGACAAAATAAAGACTGATGAGGGTTTAAAGCTGTCCCCCGCGCCCGCGCAACCTAGTACACAAGGGGTATATTCAACCCAAGCACCAACAACCCAAGCACCGACAGAAAAGCCTATTTCCGGACAACAGCCAACACCTGCATGGCCTGAGCCAACTGACATTCAAACTCAAGCACAGCCGCAAATAAAGGTGGATGAGATTCAACATATTGAACGGAAACTTAGAGACGAGCCGGACATTATTAAAGAATTTACACAAAGAGACGTAAACGAACTGAACGAACAGCTAGAAAAATTAAGAAGCGAAAACTCTAAGCTAACCAGAGAAATAGAGAAAATGAAACAGGAAATACGGACGGCGCAGAGGTCGGGTGAAAGAAGCGAAAAACTGGCTGCTTTGCAAAAACTGGAAACGGAACGGACAGAAACCGAAAAAAGCTACTCTACTATTAAAGATACGGTTGAATCATTGAGAAATATATTGCCGGGTGCAGCACAAAAAGAACAAAACGAGCCAATTACAACACCGCCGCCGATTCAGGTTTCACAAGATAAAATTAACATTGTAACGGGTTCGGTTACCGACGACACCGGAAAAAGTGTTGAAGGAGTTGTATTAATAATTAAAAACGAAAGCGGCGAACCTGTGAGAGCCTTAAAAA
>CAZBWW010000007.1:17544-33266 GCA_964496005.1 uncultured Candidatus Saccharibacteria bacterium
GGAAATTCGCAATTAGTACACCGTTATCAAACGGTTCTTATACATTAGAGACGGATAAGGCGAAGAAGACGACTTTAACCTTTGATATAATAAAAGTTGATGCTAACGGCACAGAAATTCCTTCCATTCAAATCGTTGGGAGAAAGGCAATGTAATGGCGACACCATTTATTAATGCTACAACACAAGAACATCTAGAAATTGAGGATATAAAGGATAATTTTGTTGTTCTTAAAAGTGGGGCTGTGAGTGCGGTTTTATCTACGACAGCAGTAAACTTTGATTTGCTATCAGAAATTGAGCAGGACGCAATGATATCGGCGTTCTCCATGTTACTAAACTCTATTTCATTTCCGGTACAAATTGTTATCAGATCAAAAAAATTGGATATTTCAAAGTATTTGGAAAAAGTACAACGGGTAGAGCGTAGGGTGGAGGATCCCTTGCTTAAGAGCCAGGCGCAAAGTTATCGTAAATTTGTACAAGACGTTATTGAAAAAAATGAAGTATTAGACAAGAAATTTTATGTGGTGGTCAGTGAGGGCGGTTCCTTTTCTGCTGCAAAAGGCGCGAATCCGTTTGACTGGGTACTGGTACTTTTCGGCTTTCACAACAAAAGACGGTCAAAAATTAACGTGGATCGTGCCTTAGAAAGTTCACGTGCCGAGTTAATTCCAAAAATTGAACACATTTCTTCGGAATTTAACCGGTTGGGAGTTAAAGCAAGACAACTAAGCACTCAAGAATTGGTGGAATTATATTTTGATATTTACAACCCAAGCACAATTCATGGGCAAAGAATTAGAACCAATATTAGTGATTACAAAACAGCTATAGTTAACCCGGCGATAATTTCGGAGTAAGTATGAAATTACCTAAACCCACATTATTTAAGAAAAAAAGCAAATTACCTAAAATAGCGCAAACACAGCCGGGTGCAGCACCGCAATCGGCCGGCACAACAGCACAAAACACTAGCTCATCGGAATTGTTAACACGCGGCATGATTAACGTTAAAGACATTATCGCGCCGCCCGCTATTGAGGTTGACTTTAACCACCTAAAAATCGGAAATAATTTTTATAGAACTCTGTTTGTATCCGGATTTCCGCGGTTTGTAGGCGCAAACTGGCTGTCGCCGATAATTAACTTTGATCATTCTCTTGATATCTCAATGTACTACTATCCGGTTGAGGCAAAGGGTATTTTGGACGATTTACGCCGCAAAATTACTGAAATGGAAGCAACTATGATGTCTACTGCTGAATCCGGTAAGCTGTCTGATCCGTCGGTAAGAATAGCTTTGGACGACGCAAAATCTTTACAAGAACAATTAGTTAAGGGGGTAGAAAAGTTTTTTCAGTTTTCGTTTTATATTACAATCCCTGCCGAGACGTTAGATGAATTAAACAACACAACCCGAAAACTGGAGGCTACACTAGGCTCTTTGCTGTTGATTTCCAAGTCAGCTACTTTACAAATGGAAGACGCTTTTCAATCAACCGTGCCTGCAGCAACAGATAAGCTTCTCATAACGAGAAATATGGATACTACTAGTTTGGCCACGACTTTTCCGTTTACGTCGTCTGATCTTACTTCTGACGAGGGAATTATGTATGGTATAAATCGGCACAACGGGTCATTAATAGTATTTGATCGGTTTTCATTAGAAAACGCTAATAGTGTTGTATTTGCAAAGTCTGGTGCCGGTAAATCATATTTGATAAAACTTGAGGCTTTAAGATTACTGGTATTTGGTGCAGAAATAATGATAATCGATCCTGAAGAAGAGTATAGGGCTTTGTGTAACGCGGTTGGTGGAAATTACATTAGCTTTTCGGCAAACTCACCTTCCAGGGTCAACCCCTTTGACTTATCGGGCATTGCAACCGAGGGCGAAAATGAACTCGGGCAAAAGATTTTGTCTTTGCACACATTGTTTAAATTAATGCTCGGTACGCTAAACCCAACAGAAGAAGCTATTTTAGATAGAGCGCTTATCGAAACTTACCGTATTAAGGGAATAGACACAGACCCGGAAACTCAACGCACCAAGGAACCGCCAGTAATGGAAGATTTGTATAAGGTGCTTGTCGGCGCAGTTGAGCCGGAGGCAAAAACCATGGCGGAAAGATTAGAAAAATATATAAGAGGTTCGCTTACAGGTATATTTGACCGGCAATCAACTATAAACTTAGATAGCAAAATGACGGTTTTCTCTACACGTAACTTGGAAGATTTGCTTAAACCTATTGCATACTACATAATTTTGGATTTTGTGTGGACCAGAATTAAAAAAGATCTTAAGAAACGGGTGCTTATTGTTGAAGAAGCGTGGTCCTTATTACAAGATGATGACAGTGCGCGGTTTTTGTACAGCGTTGCTAAAAGAGCCAGAAAATATTACCTTGGGCTTACTACTGTGTCCCAGGATGTGCAGGATTTTTTAAAGTCGGATTTTGGCAAGGCAATTGTTACAAACTCATCTATTCAAATCTTACTAAAACAACACCCGGCAGCAATTGATGCTGTTGCCGAAACTTTTTACCTCTCCGAGGGAGAAAAAAGACTGCTGTTAGCAGCGGATTTGGGCGAGGGTTTGTTTTTTGCCGGCTCTAATCACGTGTCCATAAAGGTTAAAGCTTCCGAAGAAGAAAACAGGCTAATAACTACAAATCCGGAAGAAATTTTGCGTATGCGAAATGAAGCACAAAAAGAAGCCGCTGCTCAACAAACACAAGCTCAGACACAGACAGAAAGCCCACAAATCCAACAAACCGGTGGGATGGAATACACCCCAATAGAGGTATTTGATCATCAAAAATACGATACACTACCCCCTCGGCCACAAACACAACAACCTGTACAACAGCAGACTCAGCAAACTCAACCTTTACAACAAGCGCCACAACCGCAAGTACAGCCGGTACAACCCGCACCTCAAACAACACAACAAACACAGGTACCTCCGGCGCAACCGTCCATTCAAAACCCACAACCGGTCTTTCCGCAGCGGCCACCAGCACCAACACAGCAAATACCGCTTACACCCGGAAATACCGTTAATATTGAGCCCCAGCAACCGTAAAATATAATTTAAGACGTAAAATAATAATGCGTTTAAGTTTAATATTTTTAATCGTTTATTTGCATCTGCGCCATAACATGCAAGAAAGTCTCTTCATCTACGGGTTTTAATAAGCACGGAGCGGTTTTATCGTTTGCGTGGAAGATCAACATGTCGTATTTAGTGTTAGTAAGAAATTCCAGAAGGTAATTAGAGTTAAAAGTTACGTTAAAAGGCTCGGTTAAAGCACCTTTTATTTCGGCGTCAACTTTTGTCTGGTTTTCGCCTGTTTCTTGTGAAACCGAAGAAACCGTCATAAAACCTTTAGGATCTATTGTTATGGTAACAGCGTTATCAGCTTCACGCGCAAACACATTCGTGAGCTTCACCGCTTCTAACAACTCGTCTGATGAAAAATATGCCTCAACCGTTGATTTATCGGGTATTATTCTTTTGTAATCCGGGTACGTTCCGTCTATTATTCTCATAGCTACAAATACATCGTCACACTCAAACATGCATAAATTTTCATCTTTATTTAAGTACATTTTGATATTCTCGTCACGGGAGCTAAACAACCTACTTACCTCCATGAGTGTTCTCGCGGGAAGTACTACTGAGAAGTCGTCTGCTGTACTTGTTATAGCTACGGTCTTTTCACTTAACCTAAAACCATCACTGCCTACAACCGTTAGATAACCGTCAGCGTAGTTTAAATAAACTCCTGAAAAAACAGGGCGTGTATCATCAAGTGCAACAGAAAAACCAACCTCTGAAACCGCGTTAGCAAATTCTTTAGGATTTAGTTCTATAAAAGGCAAGCCCTCTGCTACCTCCGGTAAATCGGGAAAATCGGTAGCAGCAGTCCCATTAAATTTTGATTTGGAATTTCCCGCTGTCAGTTTTACACTTTCTCCACTTAATACAACACCTACAGTTTCAGCAGACAAATGAGATATAAACTCCGATAAAATTTTTGCCGGAACAGTAATAGCACCGCTTTCCTCAACAGAAGCCCCAACGTACGCGGTAATTGTGGTATCCCAGTTTGTACCGGCAAGTTTTAATCTACCGTCCTCGGCTTCAATAAGTACGTTTGTTAAAATCGGAAGAGAGTGCTTTACCGGTACTGCTTTAGACACAGTAGACAGCCCTTTTGCTAAATTTTCTCGTAGGCAAGTAAATTTCATAAATTTTTAGGCAAGTGGTTTAAGTACCACATGCCTGTTATAACCTTCGCCGACACTAACGGACTCGACATCGGCATAAGTGCTTACAAACTCGTGCACTTGTTTTCTTTCATACGCTTGCATTGGAGGCATAGCAACTTCTTCTGAAAAAAAACGAACACGATCAATAAAACCTTTAGTCATTTCTTCTATTTTTTCTTTTTTAGCTGCTCGATAGCCGTTTATATCAACAACCGCATTGCTCCACTCGGAAAATTTTGCAAACATGGAAAGGTTTAAAAACTGCTGTAATCCGTCTAAAGAATCCCCACGATAACCAATCAAAAAATTCAGGCTGTCTCCCTCTATATTCACGTTGTATGCTTCCTCATTGACACTAACCGAAACTGTAGGTTTTACACCAAAATATCCCAACACGTCGCTTATGTAATGTTCGATAAATTCACTTTTTTCTTCTTTTTTCTTAGTCATTTTTTCTTTTTCTGTTCTTTTTTTCTTTACCTGTTACCGGAGCACTTGGCCCGCCGGTAAACATTCCGCGTCCCATCATAAAATAAGTCTGTACGGCTTGAAACAGCGTTGTTGTAATAATATATAATACGACACCCGCAGGCAGTTGAACGCTGATGATTACAGTCATTACAGGCATGATGTAAAGCATCTGCTTCTGCACATTATATGCTATATCGTCTGTTTTGTCAGGAGTTTTTTCAGCTATTTTTTGTGCTTTTGTGGTAAAACCAACAGTCATCTTCGATACAATAAAGCTTGTAATACCGGCAAGTAAAGGTAATATATAGTACGGATCCGGCTTAGTTAAATCCCAAATTAAGAACTGGGTGTTTATTTGCTCAGTCGTAAATTTTATCTGGTCAAAGTATAAAAGACTGTTTAATTCACTTAAATTATCTGTTGTCGATATTAATCTAATAGCGCCGTACAAAGCAAAAAGTATCAACAACATCGGAATCTGTGTTAAACAACCGGAGGCGGGGTTTAACCCGTGTTCTTTAAAAAGCGCCATTTGTGCTTCAGACTGCTTTCTTTTGTCGTTTTTATATTTTTTCTTTATTTCGTCTATTTGAGGCTGAAGATCGCGCTGTTTTTTCATCGCGCGCATTGATGGAACCATTACAGGTATGAGAATCAACTTAATGAGAATGGTCAAAAGTATAATTGCAATACCAAGGTTTCCTACTAGCGTATATAAAATAACAAGTGCATTAAATATGGGCTGTATAAAAATTGTTGTCCAAAGTTCGTGGAGCATATATTTTAGTTAACCATTTTATTTAACCGGATCGTGACCTCCCTTACTAAACGGGTTGCACCTTAGAATCCGCCACGCCCCCATTAAACCACCACGTATTAAACCATATTTTTCGATCGCTTGGTATGTGTATCTTGAACAACTCGGCTCAAACCGGCAAACCATGATGCCCAGATTCTCTGGCGAGAGGTATTTTCTGTAAAACACTATTAAAATCAATGCTAATTTCTTCATAAGTTTTGTTACTACAGCTAAACTTTGGGTGTACTACAACCCAATAATCGTCCCTTATTCTACCAGAATACTCTCTAAATAGTTCTCTGAATACCCGTTTAACTTTGTTGCGTCTTGCCGCAGATTTATCAAATTTTGTTGTAACAACTACTCCAAAACGGGTTGGCCCTGTGTATTCTGGCACCGCAGTCCAAAAAATGTGAAAATACTTGCCTGAATATTTTGTGTTATGTTTATTAGCCAAATAACGAACCTTATTAAATTCGTACTTTGAAGTTAATCTGTTTTTCTTAGGAAGCATATGGTTATAGTATATACCAGCAACTGGGGAGGAAACTTAATTGAACGGGAGATAGCTTTAAAAGTGTTATTTTTTATAATATTCTCGGACAAGAACTTTTCTGCCTTTTGCTTTGCGTCTTTTCAACACATTTACTCCGCCAGGTGAGGACATTCTTTTAAGAAAACCGTGTTTCTTTACTCTTTTTATTTTTTTAGGCTGCCAAGTTCTTTTAGGCATAACAGGGCAAATAATAGGGGATATTACCTAATTAGTCAACCGAACACACACATAGTCTAATGGACATCGCTTTATTATTGTGGACAACTTATATATATTTTATGCACAATGTCCCAACAGCTAGACGAGCAAAAATTATGGAAAGCGGTCCTTGCAGAGATGCAAACCAATTTTTCCGGCCTAAATTATGACATGTACTTGTCACGACTTACGTTGGATAAAATTACTGACAATATTGCGTATGTTGTTTGTCCCGACTCAAACACTAAAAAAAGAGCTGAAACTTATTACAAACCATTTCTTCAGGACAGTATTAATAAAATAGGAAAAGGGACTTATGACTTTGATTTTAGGGTTGGTTCAGTACACAAAAAGCTGGGACCGGAAGACTACAAAGGCACTATTTTTGAGAAAGCAGTCGGCAACAAAACAGACAGAACAGTAAGAAACGGGCTTAATCCTCACTACACTATAGAAACTTATATAACAGGCAACACTAATCATCTGGCGTATGCGATTGCATCAGCAATTATTCAGGAGCCCGGCTCTAAATACAACCCATATTTTTTATATGCCGGGGTGGGACTTGGCAAAACACATCTTATTCAAGCTATTGGAAATAAAATATTAGAAAAAAATCCTGATGCAAATGTTATTTATTGCTCCGGAGAAAAATTTTCAAATGAGTTGATTGAGGCTATTCAACACGGAAAAGGAGGAAAGGGCAAGTACAGTTCGGATACGTTTCGTACAAAATACCGATCAGCCGACTTACTTATAATTGACGATATTCAATTTATTGCGGGTAAGGAATCTACGCAGGAAGAATTTTTTCACACATTTAATGAATTGTATAACAATCAAAAACAAATTGTCCTTGCGTCTGACAGACCTCCGGAGGAATTCAGCAACATAGAGGAACGTATTACCTCCAGGTTTAAAAGCGGCATGATGGCCGACATTCAACCGCCGGATTATGAACTACGAACTGCGATTTTAAGAGCTAAAAGAGACCAAGAGGGTGATAAAGTACCCAACGAAATTCTTGATTTTATTGCCGAAAAAGTAAACACAAACATAAGAGAGTTGGAAGCGGCATATCTGCAGGTTGTAACGTCGTCGAAAGCATCAAATGAAGAATTAACCATAGAAAACGCAAAAAGAACTTTAAGCAATATAATTAAAACTGAAGACAAAGGGCCTGTAAGCTTAAATTCAATTTTAAAAGCTGTATGTGATCATTACTCTTTAAAACACGCGGACTTAAGAGGAAAGAGAAGAACAAAAGAAATAGTAATCCCTAGACAAATCGCAATGTATTTAATGTACGACATGACTAACACTCCTTTTATGAGTATAGGTGAATTTCTAGGCGGGCGTGATCATACAACAATAATGCACGGCTATGAAAAAGTGAAAGTAGATATAGAAAGCTCAACAAGCCTTAGAAGCGATGTTATAAAAATTAAACAAACTTTATAAAATTTCTGTAAGCTAAATCCACAAAAGTATAATATATATTAGATTATTAGTTAGCATTCCTTTTATTAACAGTAGGAAAATGTGTATATAACTATGTGTATAACTTGTGAATAAAGTGTAGATTTGTGTGAAAAGCGCATACCAAAACGTGAATTATATAGTTATTTATTATGAGCTAAAACACCGTAATTATGTTTAATACACAAACTTATCCACAATAAAAACGTACTTGTCAACATAACCTAATAGCCCTGTATAGGGTTTAAAACACAGTAAATTAAGGAAAAGACTGTAACTAAAATAAATAAAGCAACTCACAAAATAGAAACCTAATTTACACCGTAACATAAACAAATTCTTCGGTTATCTACATACCCACACTCTCTACTACTAGTACTTCTTATTTTATATATATAATAATCTTAAGAATCCACATTTAAGAATGTATAATCTGAGAATTGTGTTTGAAAATTAGTATGAGATTTTATATTTGTGTATTTTTAGCAAAATTTATAGGGTTAGTAAGTCGTATATTTAAAATTGGGTCGGGCTATACGTGGCCGGGTCATGTTGTGTTAAAAGTATATCCCAACGTCTTGAAAGATTCCCACATTAAGTTTGAAAAAGGAGTTATATTAATTTCCGGAACTAACGGTAAAACAACCACTGCAAAACTCCTTACTCATATACTAAATTCGGCCGGCTATTCCGTTGTAACAAATGCTACCGGTGGAAATATTTTAAACGGGGTAGTATCAGCAATTTTGTTAAATACTACATTGACCGGAAAAGTAACAGCAGACGCAGCGGTGTTAGAGGTTGATGAATTTGCCCTTCCAAACGTACTTATGCAGTTGCCACCAAAAATATTAGTGTTGCTAAATTTATCAAGGGATCAATTGGACCGATATGGTGAGGTTGATATTATTTTAGATAGATGGCAAAAAGCAATAACAACTTTAAATAATTGCGCATTAGTTTATTATGCCGGTCAACCACAGTTTAAAAGGCTTGCGAGTAGTTTTACCGGCCGTTCACTTGCTTTTACTGCGGAGCTTGAAAACATGAAAAGTACTATTTTACGCGGTGAGTTTAACGCGAAGAATGTAAACGCTGCAGTTCTCGTAAGTGAGCTATTTGCCATAAAAAAAGAAAATAGCGTTCAAAGCCTCAAGTCGTTTGAGTCAGCTTATGGTAGAGGAGAGGTTATCTTGTATAAACGCAGACCAATACACCTGTTTTTAGCTAAAAATCCGGCCAGCATGCACCACAATTTATTACTACTTCATGAATATAATAGTGAGTCAACAGCGCTAGTGTTTATTTTAAACGATAAGATTCCTGACGGGCGTGATGTTTCATGGATTTACGATATTCATGCAGAAACGCTATTTGAAAACGGGAAAAACTTTAAAACTATATATGTTTCAGGTACCCGTTGTTTGGATATGGCAGTGCGCTTAGCTTACGCGGGTATAAAAATACAAGAACAGAATATAATTGAAGATATTTCAAAAGCAGTAAATGCAGCAGTAAAAAACCCAGATGTGAAAGAAGTGCTTGTCCTACCGAATTATTCTGCGATGCTTGAAATTCGAAAAGCTTTGACCGGAAAGGCTATATTATGAGTTTGCGTTCAGTTTTAAGAATAGGTTATTTTTACCCCGACCTGTTAAATTTATATGGGGATAACGGTAACGTAGAAATATTAACAATTCGGGCGAAAGCGCGAAATATAACAGTTGACGTTGTACCCATAACTATTGACACAGAAGCGAGTACCGAGCTTTTTGCGGATATAAATTTGGTTTTTATGGGTGGTGGGCCGGATGCGGGACAACAGGCAATGTACACCGATTTAGTAACCGAAAAAGGGCCGTTTTTAAAAAAGTACTTACACTCAGAAGGTGTTGGCTTATTCATTTGCGGTGCTTATCAACTGATGGGTCACTACTACAAAGCGGCTGACAGTTCAGTACTGGATGGGCTTGGAATATTTGATTTATATACCGAGCATTTTGGTAATCATAAACCACGGTGTATTGGAAACATGGTGTGTACATTAAATACAGAGTTTTTGCAAAACAAAGCTTTTAAAAATATAAACAAAAATAATTTATTCGAGTTTGTTGGGTTTGAGAACCACGGGGGTCGTACATATCTGGGCAAAAGCGCAACTCCTTTGGCTAAAGTACAAAAAGGGTACGGAAACAACGGGGAAGATAAAACTGAAGGTGTTTTGTACAAAAACGCTATAGGGACTTACAGCCACGGCCCGGTGTTGGCCAGAAACCCGCATCTTGCAGATTTTCTTATTGCAAACGCTCTAAAACTTGATACTCTAGAACCACTTGCCGCAGATTTTATAAACGATGATTTAATATTACGTGCCCACACTGCCTCAAAAAACTTAAAGCAATGAACAGCTATACAACAAAATTAGAACGGCTTCTTTTTTTCTCTTTGGTTTTTGCACTACCGTTTAATTTAGGCAAGCACTTTATTTTTAACTGGAATTATGTAAACGGTATATTAGTTGATTACCTAATTCCAACCGTGTACGTGCAGGATATTATTATAACGGGGCTCGTGATTCTGTGGGTATACAAGCTACTCCGAACCCGTATTCGATTAACAGATTTAGGCTGGCACTCACGCCTTCTTTTTCTTTTTCTCCTTGCAGTGTTTTTATCTATTCTTGTGTCTATTAATCCCGCGGCATCGCTCTACGCTTTTGCCAGACTTATTTTGTATGTGCTGTTTGCGTTATACGTTGCTTATAATTTTGATATTGAAAATGACTTATTGCTTTTTATGAAAGTGCTAACTGTCTCGGTTTTTTTTATTGCGGTTTTGGCGATTGTGCAGTGGTTAAAACAAGGAGCTGTGTTTAATAATTATCTGTTTTTTGGTGAGCAGCCTTATTCTTATTCTACTTTTGGACTTGCAAAAGAAAGTTTATTCGGTCGGACTGTAATTCCTGTTTATGGTACTTTCAAACATCCAAACGTGTTTGGCGGCTTTATAGCGATAGTTTTACTATGGATTATAAATTTTAAAGGTCGTTTTAAAGATTCCAAATTCAGGGATTTTGCAACCGCAACTATCGTTTTAGGCGTGCTTGTTTTATTTTTAACATTTAGTCTAGTGGCTTATTTAGCATTTGGGATTGGTGTCACATTGTTAATTTTAATTCGAAAATTACCGATTCACCGTGCATATTTTTTGCTATTATTGCTGCCGTTTGTACTATTATCTCTTTCCTTACCTGTAGTTACTCGGGAATATTTCGAGGAAAACCCCTCATTTTACCGCCGATCTCAACTGCATGAGTTTGCACAAACAAGTATAAAAGACCGCTATATGTATGGCATGGGTTTAAACACCGGTTCCCAGCTATCCTCAAACGATGTAGAGTTCGCATACGAGGTAAAACTACCTCAACCGGTGCACAACATTTTCTTTTTGGTATTTGTAGAAGCCGGTATTTTTGCAGTTTTGTTTTTAATCTTATTTTTTGGGTTAACGCTAAAAACCGCACCTAACCTTTTGTTTATCTCGTTCATACAACTTATCCTGCTTGGTTTGTTTGATCACTATTTGCTAACTATTCATCAAGGCGGTTTACTGCTGTGGTTGACTGTCGGAATCCACTTAGCATATACTTTATCCAATGTCCAACAAAGTTAAAGTTCTTATTTTATTACCCATACTGACACTTTTTTTAACAGGGTGTACGCTAAGCGATCTGCCGGTGATAGGCAGGTTTTTTGGGGGTGGAAGTTCCGGCCCCGTCACTTTGAATGTGTGGGGGCTTTGGGAAAATCCGGACGTTATGAAGGCAATGATCGCCAAATATCAGGAAACAAATCCGGAAGTTACTATTAATTATGACGATCGCTCAATAATGAACCCCGTTGATTATAAAGAGCGCGTGTTTTCACGTGCGCAAAGCTCGGACGCGGAAGTAGATATAATGCTTGCACATAACAGCTGGATTCCAAGACTCAGTACTACGCTTTCGAGTATGCCTGCAGATTTAATGAGTGCAGACGAGTATTCACAAAAATTTTACCCTATTATAGGTACAAGCGGGGTAGTTAACGGGCAGGTGTATGCGACGCCGGCGTACTACGACGGATTAGTACTTGTGTACAACAAGAAGCATTTTGAAGAAATAGGCCAAAGAGTACCACCAACTGCGTGGGAAGAATTTAGATTGTTAGCCCTAGAGCTTACTACCCGAGGCGGTTCTAGCGGTACCCAGCTTGTACGGGGAGGTGCCGCAATAGGCACAGCCGGTAACATTTCGCATTTCTCCGATATTTTAGGAACTATGTGGGCGCAAGCGGGTGTAAAAATTCCAAGTGGGCTAGATACCAAACCCGCGTACGACGCGTTAACGTATTACACCAATTTTGCAAAGGAAGATAAGGTGTGGGACGAAACGATGCCCGAAGCAAGTAGCGCGTTTGCTGCAGGAAAAGTATCGATGATTTTTGTTCCCGGATGGCAGCTACTCGATATTATGGAAGTGATGCCAAACATTAATGACATCGGTGTCGCTCCTGTTCCACAAGCCATCGAAAGCAACCCCGCCTCGTGGGGAACTTTTTGGATGTATGTTGTGCCTCAGAATAGCGAAAACAAAGAAGCAGCGTGGAAGTTTTTAGACTTTTTGGTACAGGACGAGCAGCAGCTGATGTATTACAACGAAGCGGCAAAAACCCGCGCATTTGGACCGCTGTTTAGCTCTATGAATTTAGCTTTGGAACTATCTAACGCGATGCTAACGCCAATTCTGGACACCGCTCCGTACGCGCGAAGCGGAGAAATTGCTGCCAGATCAGGTAATAGGAGGCAGGTAGATGCGCTAGCGGAGGCTGTAAAAACCGTATTGTCTGGTGGATCGTCAGAGCAAGCCCTGAAAAAAGCAAAAGAAGAAATTGACCAATAACTAGTTGCTAAGTAACCTCATACAGTCTGAATTTACGCGATCGCCGTCTATTTAACAGCCAGAATTGTGTAAGTTATTTTTCCGATCGGGGCGTCAATTTCTATTTTATCGCCAACACTCTTACCTAAAAGTGCAGCTCCTATCGGAGATTCGTGTGAAATTTTATTTTTTCCGGGGTCAGCCTCAAGAGCACCGACTATGTGAAATTCTGATTCTTCGCCTTCGACGTGTACTTTTACTTTTGACCCAACGGTTATACCGCTTCCTTTTGTTCCGTCAGAAATTTTTGCATTTTTTATTATATCTTCCAACTCAGCTATTTTTGCTTCTATTCTAGATTGTTCTTGTTTGGCCTGTTCGTACTCCGCATTTTCGGATATATCGCCGTCATTTCGTGCGTCTAGTATCCTTTTTGCCACTAAAGGAATTCTCACTTCCATGAGTTCTTTTCGTTCTAATTTTAATTTTTCCAACCCTTCTTTGGTTATATATACTTTTTCTTGCATTTTTCTCTTTTTTTAAGTAACTAACTTTTTGATATTTATTTCCAAAAAAATAAAGCCCCTACATGCTTGTTAGGGCTTCTTAAACACTAGGAATATTATCACTAAAGCCACGGGATGTCAAAAAGTTGTAGTATTTCTTGTAAATACAGCCCCAAATACATATACTATATAAAGGATAATCTGCCCATGACCGAAGAAAAAACAATAAAAAAATCTGCGCTTTCTCCTACCGTTCTGCTTGTTGGCGGAGCCGGTTTCATCGGCTCGCATTTATCCGAGGCTTTGCTTGAAAAAGGGGCACGTGTTTTGGTTGTAGACAATTTTAGCTCGGGGAAAGACGTTTTTGTAAACGCTTTGTTAGAAAACCCCAAGTTCGCACTTTTTGATGCGGATATAAATAAAGGGTTACCGGCACAGATAAAAAGCGTTGATTACATAATTCATCTTGCCGGGTTAGAAACCTACCTTTTCGATAAAGGTGACTTAAATCTAGATTCTTTATTAACAAACGCGTTAGGTACTAAAAACGTACTTGATTTTGCGAAGGAGTCTTCCGCCAAGTTTTTATTAGCCTCAACTCTTGATGTGTACAAAGGCTTAATATCCCCGCTTAGCTTAGACGATTATTTTGGTCATACTGATGCTGAAGAAAAACAATATTCACTTGCCGAAGCCAAAAGGTACGCCGAGGCATTAGTGTGGGAATATTATCAAAAACACCAAATCGATGTCAGGATTGCTCGGCTTCCTGAAATTTACGGTCCGAGGATGAACCTGAATTCTTCCGGTACTTTAGGCAGTCTGTTAAAAAATGTAATGAATAACAACGATCTGGTTGTATATGGAGAAGGAACAGAAAAAGAATATTATCTGTACATTTCAGATGCCATTTCAGGTTTGGTGAAAGCTTTGTTTACGGACGGTTCTAAAGGCAAAATATATACTTTTGCACCGCGTGAAGGGCATACAGAGCTGGAAACCACTTATATAGTTAAAGCTTTGGCAAACGCCGAGATAAAAGTTGTGTTTAAACCAAGTGCAGAAAAACCGAGACCACAAAAACCGCCCACTGTTGATAGAAGCAATCTCGCGGATATTAAGTGGGAAGAAAAGAAAAACTTTAAAACCGGAATAAAAGAAACTTTGGAATGGTTTGGTTACGATACAAATGAGCACAGTTTTAAACCAAACAAGCTAGTAGAAGATAAAAAAGCTGAGAACACGGTTGGAAAAGAGGTGTCCTCTATTGTTGCACAGGATAGTATTACACAAGCGGACGTATCTCAGGTAAGTGTCTCACAGTCGAGTTATAAGCAAAACCAAGAAGTATCACAAGGCGCATCGGCAGTAGACACCAAAAAAAGCGAAAAAGAAAAGGCTATGGCGGTTGCAACCGCATTAGCTGTTCAACAAAATTTAAAAGAGCCTGCAAAACCGTTCAAAAGAAGATTTAGGCTAAAAAATAAATTAACAGAGGTAAGGCAAAAACTTAAATTAACATCTCCGGTTAGTAGAAAAAAAACTAAACAGGAAATCGTAGTTCCGGGAATATATAAAGAATACTCAAAAAAAGTACAAGAAACCAAAGCCAGTAAACGAGCTGCTGTTCTTGCTGCGTACGTTGCTTTACTTGTAGCGGTCGGGGCAATTTTTATTGGAGTACCCGCACTTCAAACTTATATACACGCGCGAAGCGGAGTTACGGCTCTAGAACAAACCCAGACAGCTTTACTGGACTTAAATTCGGAACAAGCGCAACTATCTGCAAATAAAGCGTACAAAGAGTTTTACGGTGCTCAAAGTTCACTAAACCGGCTTAGTTGGCTTTTTTCGCTTACCGGGCAAACCGAACGCTTTGTAGGTATCCAGAAACTGCTTAATTCAGCAGGCTACTCTGCCAAAACAACTTACTTTTTGGCAAAGGGTTCACAGCCGTTCCTTCATTTTTGGGACTCTATTAAACCAAGTTCGGAGGTTGTCTTTAACGAGCAAACATTTAGTCAGGCAAGTGCGGACTTTTTAACCGCAAAGGAAAACTTGTTACTTGCACAAGCCGAGTTGACACAAACAACTTTAGGAAAATTACCTACTCAAGCTTACGCGTATAAGGATAAACTTAATTCACTGACAAACTTGATGGATGCGTTAGTGGTGCTTTCGGATAGTTTACCCGATATCGCGGGTTTAGAAGGAAAAAGAACTTATTTACTCTTATTTCAAAATTCTAACGAAATCAGACCGACCGGCGGGTTTATCGGTTCATACGCAATTATAGAGATGGAAAACGGAAAGGTGTCTAATTTGTTAATTGATGATATTTACAACCCGGATGGGCAAATTGATCTGAGAGGTATTGATGTACCCGCGCCAGGTCCAATTGCTACCTTTTTAACGGAAGACAAGCTGCATATTCGCAATGCTAACTGGGAGCCTGATTTTTCCGACACAGCCAACCAAATTGAAGAGTTGTTTTTTAAACTTGATGGGAGAGAGTTTG
>CAZBWW010000007.1:33276-40206 GCA_964496005.1 uncultured Candidatus Saccharibacteria bacterium
GTTTTAGCAGTTGACCTGCATTTTGTGCAAAATATTTTGGATGTTACCGGGCCTGTATTTTTAACGGCGTACAACGAAGAAATAAATTCAGCTAATTTATATGAACGGGCGCAGTTCCACAGCGAGTTTAACTTTGAAGCCGGATCTATTCAAAAACGCGCCTTTTTAACCGTACTTGGGGGTAAAATTCTTGAACGCATATTTTCTTTGGATGGCGGGGAGTTGGTAACGCTTGCCGGCAGTATGCAAAAATCACTTGATGAAAAGCACCTGCTTATCGATATTCCGAACAGCCCCCTCACCGCTTATTTACAGGAAAACGGGTGGGATGGGCGACTCGCTTACACCGCAGGCGATTATTTGTACGTAGTTAACGCTAATTTGGGGGGAACAAAGGCAAACTATTATGTCAAAAATGACATGGAGTACGATGTTTTTTCAGCAACTCGGGACGGATTGCTAAGAGCCGAACTTGTTTTAACTTATACTCATACAGGAAAAGATTCAAGCTGGCCCGGAGGTCCGTACACTAACTACGTACGTGTGTTGGCACAAACCGGAGCAAAACTAACAAACGCGCAAATAGTGTTTAGCGACGGAACCACACAAGATGTTTTTGGTAACGTGATTACAAGCAAGGTAAAAGACTATACGGCGTTTGAGCTTGGTTTTGTCTTACAGCCTGATCAGACCGCCACTTTACTTTTAGGTTATGATTTGGCGCAAAACCTAGCGCTTACACCCGAAACCAATACATACGATCTATACTGGCAAAAACAGCCGGGTACACAAGATGATAATATAAACTTTAAATTTAGTGCGCCTTTTGGTGTAGACATTATAAATACAAACCCCCCAATGACTGTGGGAGGTACTACCGCCGAATACACAGGTGTGTTAAACTCGGATACCGAAATGCACGTTGAGTTTAACTAACGGCTTACCTACGGCAATCCGGTTTGCAAAAGCAGTAACTTAAAGGTACAATCACTGTGTTTTGTGAAATACAACGATGATAGAAACAAGTCAGTTAAAAACTCATCTATCTAAAGCGTATTGCAGTAAATGTGGGAGTAGTCTTGATACAGCTACCTTAGTCCCCATTAGCGAGCTGCCGCTTGCGGTTATTGCCCACGCAGTGTGTGATAAATGTAAATCAGAAAACATGGTCACGATAACATCTGTTGGGACCGGTGTTGTTGCAATGACGTCAGATTTGACAAGTGCTGAGGTAAAAAAGTTTGCAAGTGCTGATATTGTTTCTTACAATGAGGTTCTTGCGCTGCACAAAAAATTAAAAGGAAAATCAATATGCAGCTTATTGCAGAAAAACGAGAAACTTTCGGTAAAAAAAACAAAAACCTAAGAAAACAAGGAAGTGTGCCGGCTGTTGTATTTGGTAAGGGGATGGAGTCTATTCCGGTTTACGTTAGCGCTGTGGATTATGCTAAAGTGTATGCCGAAGCCGGAGAAACTAATCTTGTAGATCTTATCATTGATGGAAACACTGAGAAAGTTTTAATTAAAGAAGCACAATTGCACCCAGTCAGTTCAAAAGTACTCCACGTAAATTTTCACAAAGTCGATCTGAAAACAAAGATAAACGCCGATATTCCGGTTGAGGTGGTTGGCGAGGAGCAGAACGAGTTAATAAAAGGTGGCGAGGCTTTAGCTCTTTTATTGATAAACGAGATTACCATTTCAGCTTTACCTACCGACCTGCCAAATGAATTCACTGTTGACGTATCCGGTTTACAGAAAATTGGTGACGGCATTACAGCCGCCCAACTTGACTATGATAGAGAAAAGGTGGAGCTTTTGGATATTGAGGACGATGAGCTGGTAGTAAAATTGGATTACGCGATACAAGAAGAAGAACCCGAAGAGGAATTATCCGAAGAAGAATTATTAGCGCAAATGGAAGTAACGGAAGAAGCTAAAGAGGAAGACGAAGCAGAGACCGAAGATGGTTCTGACAAATCGACAAGTGATAAAAAGTAAAAAATCGATTTGACCTATTGCTAAAAGTTTCATATCATTTACGTACGCATGCGCACAGTTTTAAAAATACTATTAATAGCATTATTTTTTGTACCTACGCTTTTACCCGTGTTTATTGCAACTGCGCAGGAATTTTCACCTTTTGATCCTAATAGGGAAAGAAACCAAGGCGAGGGAAATGAAGCGACTGATGAGGTTGAAGGATACGGCTTGGAGGCTGCTAGAGGAAACGCAAAAAGAATGACTACTCGAGCTGAAGTCCAGTTAAGAAGAATATTAGCTAAAGCCGTCGAGATGGGTAATCTTTCACAACAAGAGGCAGATGCATTAGAAGCTGAATATATGGCCATGCTTTCGGGGTTAAACGCGGATGTAGATTCAGCTGAAACTTTGGAAAAACTGCGTACTGTGTTAGCAGACTTGCGTAGCAGTGCGGGTTTTGCAGCCGCCGTTGACAGGCTGGTTCCGGCAAGACGTGCGCACGGTGCTAATGCTGTTTCGGTTATGATCGCACGAATGGAATACTTAGCCGGTAAAATTGAGAGACATATTGAGGGTGCGAAAGGGGTTGGTCACGACACTTCAGAAGTCGAAAGTAATTTAGAAAGCGCATTAAGTAAGATTGCATCCGCCAAATCTTTACTTGCTGAACAAGAAAGCGACAATACAGATATGCTGTATTTGAAGGAATCGTACACGCAGTTAAAAGAATTATTGAGGGGTGCACATACAGACCTAGTAAATGCCGCGAAGATCTTACGAGTTTTATATGACGAAAATCCATGGGAACCGGGAGGATATAATGCCAGATAATACCAGTACTAATCAGCAACAAGACACCAATCAAATTGATAGTATTACTCCACAGCCCGTTGTTCCTGACGCTGCAACATCTGATGACGGGTCTTTAGGGGTTGCTAAAAAAACCAGCACAAAGAAAATGGGTACGATAATTTTCTCTATAGTTCTGCTGTTTGTATTAATAGGAGCCGGTGTGTGGGCGTATGTGAACAATAAAAATACCGGTCCTTCAGAACCCGCACCTGTGCCTCCTGTCGTGACAGAGACACCGGAATCTACCGAGTCTACCCAAACAACCGAAGTATCTGAAGTCGAGACAGTGACCGACTTGGAAGAAAGCCTTCAGCAAATGGAAGAGGAGCTGGATACATTGGAAACTGATTTAGATACGGATTTAGACCTTGAGATAGCGTTATAAAGTTTTATTGCGGTTTTTCACACCTAAAATCTTCACACAAAAAACGTAATAAATATTTTATTTTACCTTTTTAATAATTTAGATTTTTATATTCTTGGGAAAAGCACACCTACATTTTCAGCCTCGGGGGCTATCAGTAGTTTTTGAATTTTAGCGCTGGTTTCCGGAATAAACGGTTCAAGCATTACCGCAACCTCCGCTAATTCATCAATCTCGTATTGCAGTACGTGCTGTAAATTTTCTTTATTTTCAATAGCCCACGGTGCATTTTCGGTGATATGTTTATCTATGTCTGCAAGTTTTTTCCAAATAATTTGTAGCGCCTGATCAATTTTGAAGTCAGTAAGCAAGTGCGCCCAACCCTCGTCCCAAACCGAATCCCGTACACTTTTAGGCGAAAATTTAATGTTGTGTTTGGTACGCGCGTTTTGTGCCAATTTTGATAACCGAGCAACTGTATTTCCCAACCCATTCGCCAGATCAGCGTTATATTTGTTGTCCAAGGCCTCCCAGGTTACGTCTGTATCATTTTTATACGGAAGGTTAGCTAAAGTTACATAGCGAGCCCCATCACCGCCGTATTTTGCGTATAGTTCTTCGGGTGTAATTAAGTTGCCAAGAGATTTGCTAATTTTTTGTCCGGCTACATTTAAAAAACTATGTACATAAGATTCTTTGTACAACGGGAAGTCTACAGACAACAAGAAAGCCGGCCAAATGACATTGTGAAACCAGTTTATTTCCTTACCTAAAATGTGTGTGGTGTTGTTCCAAAAATCAGGCTTTTCGTTTATTTCCAACGATGATAAGTAATTTAACAAAGCTTCAGCCCATACGTATATCGTTTGCTCGGAGTCGTCTGGAAACTCTACTCCCCAAGCCACTTTTTCTTTAGGGCGTGAAATACTTACATCATCAACACCGGAATTTATGCGCGCAAGGATTTCCGCACGTTTGTTGTCCGGCACAATTTTAATTTCATTTTTTTCTATTAATTCTTGTATTTTCGGCGCGTACTTGGAAAGCTTAAAAAAATAATTCTCTTCCTCTATCTCCACAACCTGATCAGGTCTGTGTAAAGGACAGTTGCCGTCCTCGTTTAAGTCAGAAAGCGTTAAAAATTTTTCACAGCCGTTGCAATATTTGCCAGTATATTTACCTTTATATACATCGCCATTTGCCACCATTTTTCTTATAAAATCTTGCGCGTATTTTTTATGGTCAAGGTTTGTGGTACGTACAAAATAATCGTAACTGATGTTCGCGCTATCAAATGCTTTTTTCCATTCTACCGCGTGTTTATCGACATATTCTTGAATTGTATTTAGTTCGTACCCCTCTTTTTTTGCGGCTTGCTCAACGGTTGTGCCGTGTTCGTCTAAACCGGTGGTAAAAAACACGTTCTCTGCGCCAAGTTTTTTTCGGTAGTATCTTGCTAAGACATCCGCTACAGTAGTAGTTATAAAATGACCGATATGCGGTAAGCCGTTAGAATAATATATTGGTGTAACAATATATTTTGTTGTTTCCGGTGTGTTACCGTTTTTGTTTTTTCCGCCGGCTCTGCCAATTGTCGGTGATTCGCTATTTTTTTGTTTACCATTATTTTTTTGTGTCATTTTTAGTTTTTTAACAGTTACGGAAGTACTTTGTTTACCTTTTATAACTCAAAATTGCTATTTTGTACAATAATGCTTTTGCGCATTGCAGTTTCTACGAACGCAATTCTATATCTACGATAACAACTATAAGCTCCTATTAATTACGCTATTAAAAATACTCTAAATGCCAAAATTACCGTTATTATTGCAGCTGTTATCATACCTTTTTTAAGCGCCTCGCGGTAAATTACGCGATGGTCCGGCAGATGTATTTTTCTTTTAGCAAAAATATAGACGCATAATGAAAGAGTTAGTGCAGAAGCAACAAAAAAAATAATTAGGGCTACGACGATTGTAAATGCCGAATTTGGTGCGTAGGAAGAGATAAATGACAATAAAACATACCACGCGAGTACCGTTCCCGCTATTACTGTATAAACAAACTTAGGCATATACCAATGATAACAAATAAAATATGAGAATCAGACCAGCTTAAGTGCCCGTTTACTTTCAAGTTTCATAATTCGCTTTTCGTGCCTATCGACCCGTGCATTGATGAATGTGTGTTCCGTTCGGTTGTCCTTAATTTCTCCTGCAAGGCTGTCTAAAATCTCGTACATTTTGGGAATAACTTGAATTTTTTCTTCTATAGAGTTGAATCTGGAGCCCACCTCACGGAAAACTTTTTGCGTAACACACATATCCTCGCTAGTCTGCTACAATAACTGCATGATTGAACTCCAAACTTTTATACTAATTTTACTGGTTGTTGGGCTTGCGGCAGTGGTTACTATTTACTTTGTCACAGCTCAAATTAAAAACCTAAAAAAAGATCTCGAAGGCGACGAAGATAAAGTAATGATTGAACTTATGAAAGAAATGAAATCGGATATGAAAAGTGCTGTTGAACGCAATTCTGACGTGTTGGAGCGGCAGATGCAAAGCCAGAGAGAAGTAATGACCAAACAGACAAAGCTAATTTGGGAACGGTTGGATAAGTCCTCAGAGGTTATCCAGAATGTGCAAAAACAACTTGGCGGTTTACAGGAATTTAGCAGCGATATGAAGGATTTAAGCAACGTGTTAAAGTCGCCCAAATTACGTGGTGGGTTGGGAGAGCAATTTTTATACGAAATATTAGCCGCGTCATTACCAAACGATATGTACAAAACACAGTATAAATTTAAAGACGGCACTGTATGCGATGCGGTGATTAAAACAGACAAAGGCCTAATACCAATTGACTCCAAATTTCCAATGGAAAATTTTAAATTAATGCTTACGCAGGAAACACAAGAAGAACGTGATAGAACAAAAAAAGTGTTTATCCGAGATGTGAAAAAAAGAATTGATGAAATTGCAGATAAATATATATTGCCTGAAGAGAGTACAACTGATTTTGCCGTAATGTACATTCCATCCGAAAACGTGTACTACGAATTAATAGTAAACACACCCGAAGTAGAGGATTACACAAAACAAAAAAGCGTGTTTATGACGTCCCCAAACACATTAAGTTATCAAGTAAAAGTTATATTAGTGGCGTACCAGCAACAAGAATTACAAAAACATGCGGGTGAAATTTTGAAATCGTTGGCGGGGATTAAAGTAGAGGCTGCGAAATTTGACAGCGATCTCGGTGTGTTGGACGGTCATATAGATAGAGTAGCTAGATCGATGGGAAATGTGAAAAGTAAGTACGCTAAGTTGTTTGGGAAGATCGAGTCTGTTGAGCGGCTGGGGGAGGCAGAAGATGTGGTTTTGTTGGAAGAGGCGGATGTTGATGATGATGGGGATGTGGAAGATGCCTGATGATGTTGCTTGATGATATGTGTTACATTGAGTGATAGCGGTTTTATTTGGAGGCGAAAAAGAATCAAAACAGTTATAGAATTTTTTTCTTTGCTTCAAATTTTATATTCTAGTATTAATCAAAAAGAATTTACTGGTGAAAAACGGAATAGTAATTGGTAGGGTGTGCACGGAAAGCCGAAAGCGTTTGTCTGTTAGGACTATTCTTTCGGCTTCCCGCTTAGTCGTCAGTCGTTCATGTGCTCCTTGCAATATTGCATGAGCCACAAGACGCCGACGACTACTAACGTTGCCACA
>CAZBWW010000008.1:0-9260 GCA_964496005.1 uncultured Candidatus Saccharibacteria bacterium
CATGCAAAATCTTGAGGAATTTAGTTTGAAAGGGGTAAGAATAGGAAAACCGCGATCTTATTTTGAACTTGAGCTTGATGAAGGTGTTAGGCAGCACGTTGATGAGGCATTAGTAAAACTTAAATCGCTAGGGGCAGAGATAGTTGATATTGATCTAATAGATCCCAAGTATGCAATCGCAGTGTATACAATTTTGCAAAGATCTGAGGTTTCATCTAATTTAGCCAGATTTGATGGAATAAGATACGGAACAAACAGAGGCAGCTTTAATTTCGAAAACAAAAAAAGAATGATGTTGGGGGCTTATGCGTTAAGTACGGGCTATTATGACGAATTTTACGCTAAAGCTCAAAAAGTTAGAACACTGCTAGTTAATGATTTTGTACAAGCCTTCAAAAAAGTTGATTTAATTGTTGGCCCAACAGTACCCACAGTCGCACCAAAACTGGGCGAATCTGAAAAATCACCTGTTTTTGGTGAGCTAACTGATAAATTACAAGAACCAAGCAGTATCGCCGGGCTTGCCGGAATAAGTATTCCCTGTGGTATATCAAATGATTTGCCGGTAGGACTACAAATAATAGGACCGCAGTTTTCGGAAGCAATTATTTTGGGTGTAGCACATAAATTTCAGCAGGTAACTGATTTTCATGTGCAAAAACCGGATCTTACAGCTTTAAAAAAAGTATCAAATTCAGAATCAACTTCAGGATCGGAGGACTAATGGGCATTATATTAAACTGGTTATTTGGGAAAAAAAATAAAAGCAGAAGTGGTGTACTACCAACTACACTAGACCTCATTCAAGCAGACTGGCAGCAAATCGACATATTAATAAAGGGTGGTCAACCCAGTCAGTTAAAAGACGCATTACTAAAAGCAGACAAAACATTAGATAACGCACTCCGAGATATAGTTGCCGGTGATCAGATGAGCGACAGACTCAAAAACGCAAAAGACAAATTTGAATACTCGTTGTATGACAAGCTATGGAAAGCGCACAAAATGCGAAATGCGATGGTACACGAAGCGGGGTTTGATCCAATTCACACAATGGTTAAGCGGGCAATAGAAGATTTAAGAGCGGGATTGCGGGTTTTAGGTGTAAAAGTATAAACAGAGCGTAAAACATAAAAAAGTAAAAAGGGCAAAAAAATGAGTACTAAACTACAAACTTACAAATTAGTGTTAGGGCTGGAAATTCATATACACGTAAAAACTACGGAAAAAATGTTTTGTGGGTGTGACGCAGATGTATATGGCAAAGAACCTAATTCACATACCTGCCCGACATGTTTAGGGTTACCCGGAGCTTTACCTGTACCAAACGGAGATGCAGTACGTAAAACTCAAAGGCTAGGACTTGCGTTAAACTGCAAACTAAACGAAAAAAGCAGATTTGACCGCAAACACTATTTTTACCCTGATTTGCCAAAGGGGTATCAAATAAGCCAATACAAGCAACCGTTGTGCGAAGAAGGGTATTTGGAGCTAAGCACGGGTAAGAAAATTGATATTGAACGAGTGCATCTTGAAGAAGACACCGCAAAGTCATTTCATGAGGGCGGGAAAACGTTAATTGATTTTAATGTATCCGGCATGCCGTTGATAGAAATTGTTACCAAACCTGTACTCACAAGCCCGGAGGAAGCGGTAGAGTTCGCCAAAAGATTAAGGGATTTAGCTAAATATTTAAATATAAGTGATGCGGACATGGAAAAAGGCCAGATGCGGATAGAACCAAATATTTCGCTGCGAACTGAAGCTATGGAAAAAGAAGCCAAACTTCCCGATTACAAAGTTGAAGTAAAAAATATCAATTCGTTTCGGTTTATGAGTAATGCGGTTAAATACGAAATAGATAGGCAAACTGAGCTACTGGCGAGTGGGCAGCAGCCTGTGCAAGAAAACCGCGGATGGGACGAAAAATCTGGCACAACAATAAGCCAACGGGAAAAAGAAGAAGCGCACGATTACAGGTACTTTCCTGAGCCTGATATACCGCCTATGAGTTTTAGCGAAGAATACCTTGATACATTGGGAAAAGAGTTACCGGAGCTGCCGTGGGTTATAAAAGACAGGTTAGTAGCAGATTATAAACTTTCTGCTAAAAATGCCGATGCTCTTACGACGGGGCTAAATATAGAGTTGCTTCCGCTTTTTGAGAACTTTGCTAGACTCGCCGACCCCGAACTTGTCGCCAATTTGCTATTAAATAAGCCCGAGGTTAGAGAGTTAACTGCTGCAGAGTTTACCGCCAAGGTGACTGAAATGGCAAATAAAGTTGATGATAAGGCTGAACTAGAAAAGGTCATCTCGGAAGTGCTGGCTGAAAATAAATCTGCTGTTGACGATTACAAGACAGGGAAAGACAATGCACTACAATTTTTGCTTGGAAAAGTAATGCAAAAAACACAAGGTAAAGCAGACGCACAAGTTACGATGACATTACTTAAGGATCTGATATCATAACTCCATGGAGTTGAAATTTGATCCTAAAAATCCTGTTTTTAAATATATTACGACTCAAGAAGAAGCTGATACTGCGATAGCGGATTTAGCTACTGCAAAAGTGATAGGCATAGACGTTGAGTCAACCGGATTTGACCCATACACTAAAAAATTACTGTTGGTACAAATTGGAACTGCTGAAATAAGTTACATTTTTGATGCACGAAAACTAAAGCTCGATAAAATGGAAAACTTTAAAGACCTCCTTGAAGACAAAACCAAAATAAAGCTGCTCCAAAATGCGAAATTCGACTACAAAATGTTAAAAATTCACGCAAACGTAACACTAAATAATATTTTTGACACTATGCTTGCCGAGGGGGTATTAAAAGCCGGGTTAAACTTAAGTCAGGGGCTTGGCGCGATTGCAGAAAGGTATTTAGGCGAAGGAGTAATAGATAAATCATTGCAGGATTCCTTTGAGGATTTGAAAACCCGAGTATCAGAAGATCAGTTAAAGTATGCTGCCCTCGACACTTTAGTTTTGTTTCCGATTTTTGAGCAGCAAACACAATTGTTAAAAAAAGAAAACTTAATTCGGGTGGCAAAGCTAGAATTTGCGACCGCGCCGGTAGTTGCCGAAATGGAGCTTAGGGGTGTGTTCATTGACACTAAAAAATGGCTGAAAATAATTAGAGATCTGGAAGAAAGGCGGGATAAACTAGCAATAGAATTCCAGGATGCGATTAGACCGTATTACAAAATGCAACAAAACGATTTATTTGGAGGGCAGGCAGACTCGATAAATATTAATAGTCAGGTGCAGCTAATGGATTTGTTTAACAATCGCATAAAATTAGACTTACCTTCAACTAGCGACGGTGTGCTTGCCAGAGTAAACAACCCAATTGTAAAGATTTTGCGTGATTACAGAGGGTATGAAAAATTAATTTCAACATACGGTGAACGCTTACTTCAGCAGATAAATACTAAAACGCACCGAATTCACCCGGACTTTTTACAGTTACGAACAGCGACGGGGAGGTTTGCATGTAACAGGCCGAATCTACAAAATATTCCGCGAAATTCTAAAGAAGCACCGTTTAGAGAATGTTTTAACCCACAACCGGGTAATAAATTAGTAGTTGCAGATTATGCGCAGTTTGAAATGCGGATTTTGGCAGAGCTTTCTGGAGATGTAAAAATGCGTAGAGCGTTTGATGAGAATTTAGATATGCACTCATATACCGCATCTTTGATGTTTGATAAGCCATACAGCGACGATTTCAAAAAACTGTATCCCGACTTGAGACAAATATCTAAACCGATTGGATTTGGGTTGATGTATGGCATGGGACCGCAAGGGCTTGCATCACAAATTTATATGCAGACAGGTAAAGACGTATCAGTTGGTGAGGCGGAGGACTTAATAAACAGGTATTTTGCAAGCTATCCGAGTGTTAAGAAGTTTTTGGAAAGTACAGCTAAAAGTGCAGTACAAAAAGGTTATAGTATCACGCCTGATGGACGAAAAAGATGGTACCGGATGCCCGACAAAACAGACCCGGACTATAACAGACTAATGTCTTCAATTAGACGGGAGGCAACTAACCACCCCATTCAGGGTACAAACGCAGACGCGATTAAATATGCATTGGTATTTGTGCAGGAAAAACTTGAACAAGGAAAGTATGATGGCGGGATTATAATGACTATTCACGATGAAATAGTATGTGAGATGAAAGAAGACCAAGCTGAAGAATTTGCGCCAATTTTGGCAAAAGAAATGGAACGGGCCGGCGAATTATTCTTAAAGACGATTCCGGTTGTCGCCGAGCCGTTTGTGGGCGATGTATGGGAGCATTAAATTTTGTTATGAAGGTAGTTTTCACTTAGTTTTTAGCAAATCACTTGCATGATTGCTAATTTGTGATACACTTTCTTTATGGCTGTAATTTGTCACAGATGCGGTCAAAGACCCGCTGTTATATCTGCAAATAGAATAATTGACGGTAAGCAAGTATACGTTGCGTTGTGCGAAGTATGTTATAACGAAATCCAAAAAGAAACTTCAACTTCAAAATTAGATAAATTCGGACGGGATTTAACTCAACTTGCGGAACAAGGCAAGTTAGATCCGGTAATTGGCAGAAAAGACGAAATTGAAAGAGTAATCCACATATTATCCAGAAGAACAAAAAATAACCCTGTATTGATTGGAGATCCCGGTGTGGGGAAAACGGCAATTGCCGAAGGGTTAGCGCAAAAAATAGTAAACGGCCAGGTACCAGAACCCCTAAGAAATAAAAAGGTCTTTTCTTTGGATTTAGCGTTAATTGTTGCAAACACCTCTCACAGAGGTATGTTTGAAAGCAGGTTAAAAGACATTATTAAAGAAGTTGTCGATTCACAAGGACAGATAATTTTGTTTGTTGATGAATTACACACGGTTGTGGGAACAGGTTCAGCCGAAGGTTCTATGGATGCGGCGAATATTTTAAAACCGGCATTATCCCGTGGGGAGTTGCAAATGGTAGGTGCTACAACAGTTGATGAATATAGAAAATATATTGAAAAAGATGCGGCTTTGGAAAGAAGATTCCAACCCATTTTAGTAAACGAAGCTACTGCGGAAGAAACAATTGAAATTATAATGGGGTTGCGTGATCGGTACGAAGAACATCATCAAGTCAAAATTACAGATGAAGCAATAGAAGCCTCGGTTAAAATGTCTGATCGGTATGTAAGCGACCGGTTTTTGCCCGATAAAGCAATAGATTTAATTGACGAAGCGTCGGCGCTTGTGCGGCTATCACAGGTAAAAGAACCCGCAAATTTAAAGCAGGTGGAAGATAAGCTACGAGATGCAAAAGATAAAGGGCGTAATCAAAAACTATCCGATTCGGAAAAAGAAAAAAATAAAAAAGAAATTGAAGAGCTTGAAAAAGTGAAAGCCGAATTGATGGATATTTGGACGAAAACTAAATTAGAAAAAATTCCTGATGTAACTGGAGATGATGTGCTAAAAGTCGTATCAAAAGCGACCGGAATTCCCTTAGAGCGATTAAGTTTAGAAGAAAAAGAAAAATTGCTCCATTTGGAAGAAAAGATTCACTCGCGGATTGTTGGACAGAAAAGAGCGGTTGAAACTGTATCAGAAGCTATTCGGCGTGCACGTGCTGGGCTAAAAGATCCGCGCAGACCGATCGGGACATTTTTGTTTTTAGGGCCGACAGGTGTTGGAAAAACTGAGTTATCTAAAGCGTTAGCGGAAGTCCTGTACGGCAATGAAGACATGATTGTGCGGTTGGATATGAGTGAATACATGGAAAAACACACAGTAAGTAAACTAATAGGTGCACCTCCGGGGTACATTGGTTTTGAACGTGGTGGTAATTTAACGGATATTGTTAGGAGAAAGCCGTTTTCGGTTGTTCTACTTGATGAAATAGAGAAAGCACATCCTGATGTATTTAATGCGTTATTGCAGATTATGGAAGATGGGCGGCTAACTGATAGTAAAGGGAGAACTGTTAATTTTAAAAACACGATAATAATAATGACGTCAAATATTGGGTCGGATGAACTAAGACGTTCGGATATTGGGTTTAGTGCCGGTAAAGTAAAGAAAAAAGAAGCATGGGCTGTCTCAGATTTTGAGCAAAAAATTCAAAAACTTTTAAAGGACAACTTTAGACCAGAATTTTTAAATAGAATTGATGAAATAGTGTTGTTTAGCACGTTAACGAAAGATGAAGTAGGTGTAATTGCCGAGAGGTTACTTAATAAAACTGAAAAATTACTAATTGATCAAAATATTAAAATTAAGGTTGATAAGCATGCAAAACAGTATTTAGTCGAAAAGGGTTATGACGAAGAATATGGTGCAAGACCGTTGAGAAGGTTGATTCAGCGTGAAATAGAAAATAAGATTTCGGACATGATTATTTCGGATGCGCTGCAAGAAGGTGATGAGTTAGGCGTTACTGCTGATACTGAAGGGATTAAGATAAATGTGAAGGTCAGTGCGAAAGTGAGAAGTTAACTTGGTGAAATGACTAAGCCCACACGGTGTATGAGCTTAGTCGTAGTTGAACCGTTTTTCTATTCGCTATCTCGAATCCGGAAGAAGGATTCTGAAATAGGAAAGAAGGCCAACTACCGCTGGTATTGCAAATGACCACCACCGCAAGTCCGGCCATCCGGCCAGCAAACGGTATGTGAATGGTAGGGTTTCGGAGAATGCGATGATGAAATCGCGGTTTAACCAGTACCCCAGCCATCCAATACCGTACATCACAAGTGCAGCCACTACGGCAAGTATTAATGCCACGGTTTTCATGGTACCTCCTACGGTCAGACAATAAAGCGACCGAATTATACTATGGGATATTAACTAAATCAATACATGTAGGTATGTCAGGGTTGAACTTTTTCTTTTATTCTGCTAATCTCAAATCCGTTATGGCACAAGATGAACCTCAAGATGAGGATACAACTGAAGAAGTAGAGATCGAAGCTGATGAGAGCAGTGAAAAAGATGCAGAAGCTGCCGATGAGGTAGTTGCTGATGTAGAAGCTGTGGAAGATGCCGAAGGTAGTGCTGTAGAAGAAACAGAGTCGGAAGCGCAACCTGAAGCTGAAGAGGTGGCAGAACCTGCAACAGTAGCTAAATACACCAGTGAACCTAAAAAGCTACCTGAATTTAGATCCGGAGATACCATTGCTGTCCATTATAGAATTACTGAAGGTGACAAGACCAGAATACAACCATACGAGGGAATAGTTATAAGTACAAAAGGTGAAGGAATGTCAAAAACGTTTATGGTTAGAAGAATTGGTGCAGATAATGTAGGGGTGGAAAGAATATTTCCGTTGTACTCGCCAAACATAGAGAAAATTGTAGTGAAAAGACATGGAAAAGTACGAAAAGCGAAACTATACTACTTGCGCGACAAGCAGGGAAGAGAAGCGGTAAGTATTAAGGAAAGATCAAAGACAGGTAAGCATGTAGCTAAATTAGTAAAACAAACTGCAGCCGAAGAAATTGCAGTTGGTGTTGAACCTAAACAAGAATAACAGACGCTTCGGTTAGGTGGTGTATGTTGCCGGAAGCAAGAAAATCCCGAGAAATCGGGATATTTTATTGGAACAGTGATAAAATTGGAGCATTGTAGCATTTAAATTGCCGTTATTTTTTGGGGGCGTAGCTCAGTGGTAGAGCACCTGGCTTTTAACCAGGGTGTCGAGGGTCCGATCCCCTCCGCCCTCACCAAAAATAGTATGGGAAAATCAACTGCTGCTTACATTATAAACAATCAGAAACTGTTACTTATTTTACGTGATGATATTGCTACAATAAAAGACCCAAACACTTGGGATACGCCTGGCGGATATTGTGAAGAGGGTGAGAACTTTGAGGAGTGCTTGAAACGTGAAATCAAAGAGGAGCTGGATCTTGAAGTCAGGTCGCCTAAATATCTTGGTACAAGACTAACACCTAAAGGTAACACCGAAGCAACATTTATAGTAGATTTCAGCAGCGACGAGCTGTCACGAATCAAATTGGGAGAGGGTCAAAGATTCCAGTTATTTTCGTACGAAGAGTTGCACGAAATACCTCTTACGTGTCACCTCACCAATGTATTTGGTAATTACAAAGACGAGATAAGGAAGATGCTTCAGGGTGAGAGGGCTAATCTCAATTTGGGATTAAATCCTTAACCCAATTACTACTAAATATTTAATATTTTTAGAGTACTCGCTGGAAACAGTAATACCTTTGGGCGGTATAATTGGTCGTGAGGAGAGGTCCGCCCTCACCAAAAATAGCAACATACCGGTGATATAATGCTCACATGCGTCAAAAACTAGATTTTAAACCCTCAGACATTAACAAGTTATACAAAGCCCAAGCAGTTAAGTACTCACAGTTTGCCGAAGATTCTTATAGTTGGAAATTTATTGAAAAACCACTTATTGATAAAATTATTTTAGGTATAAATAAGTGCAGCACTAAAATCCTTGATGCAGGTTGCGGATCCGGACGAATATTAAAATATCTGGTAGACAACGGGATACCGCCAAATAACTTAACAGGCGTAGACATGAACGCAGAAATGGTAAGCATAGCTATGAATCATGTTTCGAGTGTGAAAATAATTCAAGCTGACTTAACGAAATTTGCACCAAAAGAACATTACGATGTGATTATCTGTACACACGTATTACATTACCTTAACAATAAAGACTTTAAAAAAACACTAAGCAATTTTTACAAAATATTACACAAAAAGGGCAAGTTATTTTTTGTGCTTACTCATCCGGTCAGAACAACACACAATAACTTATCTGATTATTTTAAAAACGAATGGATAATTGACCATACCCCGTGGGGAACTACGTCCCCTCTTTTCTTACGCACAGTTAGCAAAATAGTAAATGATACCATAGAAGCGGGCTTTACTATTACAGCCCTAGAAGAACCCGAGTTACCACTAAATGCGAAAAAAGCTGATTCTATCAATTATGAAAAATATTCTAGCAGTCCGTCAAGAATTGCCGTGTTAGCTACAAAATAACTTATATTTAAAGTACAACGTCGTGTTAAAGTGCTGCACATATAAAAAGTATCATTACCACAACTTAAGTACTTCAGTCACCAACTCATCAATACTCTTATTATCAATAATAACTGCATTCATGCCGTTCTTTTGTACAGTCTCAGCAAACCACTCATTGTACATTTTTGTCCATTTAGCTTCTGTTTCTTTATACTTGTCGGGATACTTTTCCGTGTTATCCCAAAG
>CAZBWW010000008.1:9270-14384 GCA_964496005.1 uncultured Candidatus Saccharibacteria bacterium
AATAAATACGGTCTGTAAGGATATTTGTGTTTTGTGCAATAAGAAATAGTGACTTAACCGACAGGTCGTCATTTTTACTTAGTTTGGCGGTAAACTCGGGAGTAATGCCGATTCCCTCAATCACAGCTGAATCCCAATCGTAAAAACTATTTATCATTACCTCTATTCCAAATTCTGCTGCATTATTTTGATTCCGCTCAAGTGTGAATACTTGCTCAGGATGTGGATATTTTTTGTAAAAATCAGCAATGTCTTGCTTCTCATCGTAAAAGAGTGCAGGATCAGCATGTTTTGGTTCCAGCGCAATTAACAAACCTCTAATATCATCCATTGAGACGTAGTTAGAATTTAATTTTTGGGCTATCGCCTTAGCCACAGTTGTCTTACCGGTTCTTGGTGCGCCGCCTATTAAATATAGTTTTTTTATCATTAGGGTTATTGTAGCAGAGAAAAATGAATGTGTTCGAAAAAGGAGGTAGGGGGTAACCACCTCCTTTTTAAATGTTAGTATAAGCCACTTCGTTTAAAGGCGGGCGCCGGTTATTTCTAGTGCCTTTTCTAACGGTACGGGCTTACCGATTACATTGCCGCATTTTTCTGCTATGGCATTAAGTACACCGCCAATTGTTGGTCTGCTTCCCGTGTACGGTCGGTTCGGATCAAAGAAGCTGTCTCTGAACTTCGCGAATGGCATTGCAACTATGACATATCGGTCAGCCGCGATGGAAGTTGGGTACCGCGGTCTAATAAGGAATACACTATTACCATCCTCTGACACTGCTAGTACAAGCGATACACGGGTTTGCTTGCCTTTTCTTGTTAGCCGAAAGACTATCACATCACCCTTGTTCACTACTCCTACGGCTTTAAGCACGCTGCCTACGTTAAGCATAGGAGAAAGTGTAAAAGATCTAGGCATGGTATCCCAAGGCCTGACTGAATCCGAAAAGATTTCTGGATAACGCCTAGCCAAAAGTCCTATATCTATAGCGTATATCACATCTTCATCCCCGTGTTGTTGCATAACTGCAAGCTGGTCGAGGCTTGGCAATCCGGCAACAAGAACCACTTTTTGCGTTGTCACTTTATTGTCTCCTTGAATTTTGTATATTGATTTGCCTAATTAAACTCTTCTAACGTCATTATACTAATCTCCAACCTGTTTACAAATTACTTGATAGTATAGCGGTCAATAAATTACAATATTTTCAATGGAAGATAAATTTCACTTTGGAATAAAAGCACTTATCAGAAACGAAAAAAAAGAAATTCTATTGCTCAAGGTCAATACAGAAATTTTGAAGAATAAATCAAACCCCGAGTATTGGGATATTCCGGGGGGCCGGTTACAAATTGGTGATACTATTGCGCAAACACTAAAAAGGGAAGTAGAAGAAGAAACGGGTATAAGATCGATTGTTAGTACACAACATGTTGCTACGGTTCTTTCAAACATTCGGATTCCAATTAGTAAGTCTGAGGATGTCGGCTTGCTGTTGGCAATTTATGTATGCGAGGTTAGTGACATTAGCAAGATAATTTTAAGTGAAGAGCATACCGAATATGCGTGGTTTCAGACTAGTGAGGCAGCTAAAATGCTTGAATTTAAATATCCAAAGGAATTTACCGAAATCGTTGCCAATTTGGGCTAGTGCATTTTACCCACCTCAACAGCTATCACCAGCTACAGTTATAATTCAAATACATCTTCTGACTCTGACGTAGCTGGGGGTGTACATAGGTATTTAAATGAGGCTAAGGATATTGCCTCCTCACCACCGTTAATAAGCACTGCCTTTTCGCCTATAGAAACGTAT
Organism: uncultured Candidatus Saccharibacteria bacterium; assembly: GCA_964496005.1. Classification (GTDB taxonomy): domain Bacteria; phylum Patescibacteriota; class WWE3; order UBA101185; family UBA10185; genus CAZBWW01. The sequence continues at coordinate 11,088 of CAZBWW010000008.1, forward strand.
CCACTTACCAGCTCATCGAACACCTCGCTTCCATTTTTTGTGGTAAATACTCTTAGGTGTACCAATCCGGTATATTCTTTTCTATACGTTGATGATGTTATTAACTCTCCAGCTATTTTATAATCTCCGTCCGGAACAGTTGAAAAATCATAATAATCATCGTTTTGTAGTTGTGTTGGATCTAGTTCACCGAAGAAGTCCATAATGTCAGGGAGAGTAGTAATCTCGTCTAGTGGTGGAACGTCAAACCCTAGTGATTTATCATCCCCAAAAATCTCTATTTCTTCAAGTGGAAGTTGTTCAGTAGGATCTGTCATAATTACTATTTTTACACAGAAACCGCATTTGTACAATCAAGATTCATGCTATAAAAATAAGTGAGTACGAAGTGATAGTAAGAGTAAGAATTTATTAATCCTTTTCGTGTAACCTTTTATGTACCAAACCAAAATCATTTAATGCTCTTCCGCTTATATACACATCGTTTGTTGATCCGTCTACCCTAAAATGCATTTTTTCAGGCACACCACTTCTGTAAAATACTTTAATAAATTGTAGTGCATTTCCGTCTTCTATTAATGTGAAAACATTCCCATCCGAACCAGAAATATGAAATTCATTGAACATATCGTAATCAGTACTTCTTGAGTCCTGACGCGACTCGGCTATTCTTTCTCTCATAAACTCCGCTACAGATGCATGGAATTGCGTCGTTCTTTCAACCCAGTCTGTTACTGTAAGCCCCTCAGTTAAATAAGCAATACCCTCGTTGCTTAAATTTGGTTCAGTTTTACTAAGCTGCGGCTCGGGAGGTTGTGGAGCAGTTGCGGGTGGTTCATTAGCCCGAATTCCTCGCATTGCATTTCTTATAGCTGCAGATGTTGGTGTAGATGGCTTTCCTAAAGGTGGTGGTGTAGACCAATCTCCACTTTCGTCGCCGGTACCTTCAATTCCCATAATAAATTCCTACTTTAACTAATTACTAACATAAGTGTACTAAATTTTCGGCGGATTTAAATACCTCATCATTTTTTCTCCGGACAATACGTTCCAACATACGCTTTTTTTCCTGTCGCAGCATATAACGGGGAAAAATACTCCTCATTAAATATCAATATATCCAGATTATTTTTTATCCATGAGAGTTCTCGCTTGCTATAACCGTAATTTTTCGGATTTTCAATTTTTTTGCTCAAAACCTCATCTGCTTTTTTGCTTAATTCAGCCAAGATCGAGTACTGTTGATCTACTGTATACTGCTGAACCAGACATTCTATGTTGCTATGTTCGTACTCATCATATCTGTCACCGGCGTAGTCTTGTAATAGCATGGCTTCGTGATAAACCCTTAATGTATCAAATGAATAAATTGTTGAAACATTTCCGGTTTGCTGCATCAAGGCCTCTACCTGTTTAGTTTGGAGTGTACGTACTGCATAGAATTCATAGGTAAGAACTAGGCTGATTATCAAAATTAGTACTGTTATAGCTGTAGATATTTTCCTTACATTCAGTTCTTTTACGATAAAAATAAGTAAAAACATAAGTAACGGAATCGCGTACCGGTCAAAAATATCTTCGGGAAAAAAAGTTATTGCATAAAAGCCAAGAATAATTAATGTTAAAAATAAATTCGGTAGGTGTTTTTTCTTAATTAGTTCGGTAACAATTAAATAACATAGCGCTAATAAAGACAACGCAATTAAAAAAGCGATCCCAAATTTAAATAAATGATTATTAAATAAACTGTAAATGTGTCGCCCGGATTTATCGTATAGCCCATTTAGGTAAAAAATATTACCAAGTGGCAATACACCAAGTTTATAAACAGGCAGTGCGAGTAGTAGTGCAGGAACAGTCAAAAGTGCTAATACCTTCTTTTTTATAGTAAGCACAAGTGGAGCTACTGTAAAACCTATCAACGGTAAAATAAACGCCATTTCAAGCAGCCGTTCCGCAATTTTGTCGGTTGAAACAAAATTTTGGGTTATCATACCCTGCCCACTGCCAGCTCTAGGGTAGAATTGCGCAATTGCTGTAGCAAGGCCAATAATAAGCAAGCTTAGTACAAAATGGAGTAGAATTTTTTTTGTGCTTGTGGCTAGTTTTTTATTTTTATACAGTTTTGTTCCATAATTAACACCAAATGTAACTAGGACCGCAACTACTAGTACATACCCAACTTGTTTTAATAATATGGAAGATGCCAAAAATACACTTCCAAGATATAGCGCTTTTATATTTTCGGTGACAAAAAGTTTTTGGTAGTAAATATACGAAAGTAGGATAAAAAACAAAAAATAAATCTCAGTCATGAATGTTAACGACGACGCTAATACCAACGGATGCAAGAAAAACGCGGCTAACAGTAAAAAAGAATCTTTTCGTCCCAGTTCAGGAAACAGTTTATAAAAAAATACCGCAAGTAAAAAAGTAAATAATATGGTTAACGCGCGCATGGATACGAAACTTATACCAAAAACTTGCACCCATATAAAACCAATCCACGGTTGTAGTATAAAAGTGTTGTCAATTACACTGTGAATGCGAAAATCGCCGTTTTGAAAAGCAAGAAGCTGGATTACTCGGTCCCAATCATCGTTAATAGGAAAATTATATGTTGGGTTAATAATTACCAGAAACAGTGTGTACAGACATAAAAACAAGTAAAAAGGTCCGTGTTTTACTAAGTGGTTTCTGATACGCTTCACATGCCTATCTTACCAACACAATTGCGTTGGGTAAACTTCTTCCCGGACCGACAACATACCCACCGTTAATGTACATTGCAGAGCTACCGCCGCCGTCAAGATTTAATGCGTCAAGTGCGCCTAGTGCCTTCATTGCGTATGCTGCATCAATTACAGTTGCGTTTGCTACAATTGCTAAGTACAGATTCTCATTTCCAACTCCAATCGCGCCGCGCGGTCCCCTAACATCTTTTTGATATGAGGTTAAGTCATCCGAATCTACTACTACTTCGCCGTTGTCTAATAATGTAGGGTAGTTCGACACGCCGGCAGTCACGGATCCTCCGCCGTAATCAGACGATTTTTTGTAAAATTTAGCCGAATTGCCATTAAATGTCGCCAAACCCGTATCACCCCAGCTTAACGCATCTTTTTGGAGCCATTTTCCGCCACCACTATGATAAAAAGCAAAATCAGTGGAATTTACTTTGCCGCTACATGAGGCATAGTCAGGTGGGCAAAAGTATGCGCTATTCATGCCCGCATACCCGCCATTATCGGCAATGTGCTGTGCTAACGATTTGGTGGCACACCCATCGGAACAATC
>CAZBWW010000008.1:14394-39690 GCA_964496005.1 uncultured Candidatus Saccharibacteria bacterium
CAGACGCTGTTACAACACGAACGCCACTTAGCGGTACTTTAATTAAGTAAACTCCAAACGTGCCTTTTTCCGTATTTACTGTTGCGTAGCTATAACCTTCGCCGCCACCGGTTGCTGGAGGAGGTAACGATGCCAAATATTCCTTATATTGGTCGGTTAGGCCGGTGTTTTTCTCTGCCAAGCTATCAGTAATTGCCGAATATTCTTTGTTCAATAGCTGTTCGCCAATATTTGCTGTATCAATCTGAAACTCTGTTGTATCTAACCCAACATCAGTGTTTTTTGTTAGTTGCTCACGATATAAGTTATATGATTTGTACATGTCTACTAGTGCTAGATATTCCTCGTTGGTATCTTTTGCTACTAATTCTTCCATTTCAGCCTGAAGGAGATTAAGCTCCGCGGTTAGTTTTAGATTTTCCTGAATTTTAATGTGATCGGCAAATAATGCCTCAGAATAATTTTGCGTAAATGTACCGGCAAGCTCAGTTGTTTTGTCAACTTCCTGCGTTAATTTCTGTAGCTTAGTATTTTGCGTGTATAAAAAAACAACCGAACTAATAAATGCGGCTAAAAAGACGCCTTGCAATATATACGGCGCGTTTTGTTTAAGTTTAGGCAGTATTTTCACTAAGGTAAGTAAATAAATTATTTAACACACGCACCGTCGACACATTCCCCTGGACAGTTAAAAACCATTTTGCCGTTTACATATGTAGTAGGATCAGTTGAACTTGGATAGCAATACCCTTCTTGGACTTGGCTGGTACCACCACACTCATCGGTAACTGTTACCGTACGTGATGATTCTGCAGCATTCGGCTCATTTGCAATTGTCGCTACTACAGTACCAACAGTAAATATATCCAGTAAGTCACTGTCGCTACAGCCGTTGTTGACGCAAATGCCACTTTCCATTACCCCCGCGCAAGTCCCGCCGGTGGATTTTGCGCGCATTTCGTCACTAATAAAACTACCACCTGACCGATTTTTATTTCCTCGATCAATTACTATTTTTGAGAGTGTATAAGTAATGCAATCATATCCTTTTTCATGTGCATTGTTTTTACCAGTACTAATAAATTGCGGATTTGCAATGACCATTTCTGAATTGGGTTTATCTGTGTTTACAGACTCAGTTGCAAAATCTGTACATAATTTATATGAAGTCAAGGTTATGATTTCGTAGTCGTATGGTTTATCGGTAGTTTCGTTTACTAGGTTTAAGTACTTCATATCTAAAGATGCATCAAGAGTTTCTAAATCACGTGGCAATGACCCTTTTTCAGAATAATACTGCGATAAAACGCTGTTTATTTGCGCGAAATCGGCCAGTACTGCAGCATCACTTCTCAGCGCCTTATGCTTAAAAGGCCCGCCCGTAATGGTAAAGCCAACATAAGTCAAAAGTAATACAAGTAGACCAAGCAGTGCAATAAAAATGTAGTACTTACGCATGTATTTTTCTATCCTCTCGTACTTGTAGTACATAGTACACTGCAATTATGCCTGAAATAGTTACAGTTACTAGAAAATGGGCAAGCAGGTTTACAGTAATGTTACCACCTAAAAACTGTACCACAATCTTTAGTACGTTTACAAAAAGCAGTAAGAAAGTTAACACCAGAGTTGCATAAATCAGCACCTTTCTGGCAGTCAGCTGCCTAAGTTTTGGATTTTCTTTAGTTCTTTTAGTAATGTTTAGAAACAAAAACGAAAAAAACGGATATGATACTAGTAAAGCCGCAATATACCACCGCAGTAAATACATATTAACGCTATACATAGCTGCACCGACCGCTAAGCCATAGTCTCTGTAATAATCAGTTACAACTAATGGAATAAATTTTGCATCAAGATAAGTGTGTATTGACTGCCCTAGAGCTACGGTAAATACGAACAAGCTAATAAACAGTAATATATGTTCGAATGCGTCCCACATACTATAGGAAGTTTGTTGTTGTGTAGTTTTTGGTGTTTGAGAAGCTGATGTTGGAGGTACGGGCACAGGTATTGCTGGTTGGTTATCTACGAGAGCTTTTTGCACCTCAGTTTCATCCCACCCGGCAGCAAGTAAAGTCTTTTTTATTTCCTCATCAGAAATCTTTACCTCTCGTGCTTTTAGAATGTAGGCTTGCAGTTCGCCTGTAATCATTGCGTTAATAATAACACGAGCAGCCACCAAAATTAATAGTTTGTATAAAAATGAGCAATAACTAAATAGAAGTGAAAAACAAAGCTGATGTTTCAATGCCTTTATAAAACATTGTCAAACTCATTTTTTCGTTCGGGCTGTGTAGTCCATCATCTGGTAGGCCAAAACCCATTAAGATAGTGTCTATATTTAAGTGTTTTTTAAAATGTGAAGTAACAGGAATACTTCCTCCTTCAAACTCAAAATTTGGTTTAGCGCCAAAAACTGTTTCAAGTGCGGCACTTGCTTTTTCAAAATACTCGCTGTTTGTATTAACTATAATAGGATCATCTTTACTAAGGATTTTTATTTCTAAATCTACATATTTAGGAACTATTTCGGTCAGGAAACTTGTATATTTAGCAATAATTTCATCTGCTGTCTGATGAGGCACTAACCGCATACTAATTTTTGCAGATGCTTTTGCCGGAATTATTGTTTTCGCGCCTTCGTCAACATATCCGCTGTACATGCCGTTAACATCTAGTGTTGGTAACGCACCTGCACGTTCTGCGGGTAATTTATTATGCAGACCCACAAGCTCTTTAACGTCTGTTTCAGCTAAAATACTTTTTACGGTTATTTCTGATTTTTTGAGCTCGGTCAGGTCTTTATCGGTTAATTTCCGTACTTTATCGTAAAATTCCGGAATTAATACTTTTTGTGTTTTTGGGCTTTTCAGCTGTGAAATAATAGACGCTAATTCAGCCGCCGGATTTGGAATATTTCCACCGTAACCACCACTATGCGCGTCTTTGGGCATAGTTTGCAAGTAAATTTGAGTATATATTAAGCCGCGCAACCCGGTTACAATCGTAGGTTGTGTTTCCGATGTCGATGGCGTATCGGAAACTAGACAAATGTCAGCAGATAGTAATTTTTTATTATTTTCCACAAAATTACCTAAATGTGGACCGCCTATTTCTTCTTCACCTTCAAGCATAATTTTTACATTTACAGGCAGTTTACCTTCAACTGCTAAAATAGCCTCTAACGCTTTAATGTGAGTAAAAAACTGGCCTTTATTGTCGTTAGCACCACGCGCGTACATATTGCCATTTTTTACCGTAAGTTTAAAAGGGTCGGTTAGCCATTCAGTTAACGGATCTGGTGCTTGTACATCGTAATGACCGTAAATTAAAACTGTGGGCTGTGTATTCGCATGTAGCCATTCAGCGTAAACAACAGGATGTCCACCGGTATCCAATACTTGCGCATTTTCTAACCCTATTTTTGTTAAGTGTGTTTTTAACCAGTTTGCGGTAGTTTCAATGTCTTTTTTGTGCTGTGACTGCGCTGAGATTGATGGGAGTGCAATCAATTCATCAAGTTCAGCCAAATGCCGTTCTTTATTTGCTGTTAAATAAGATTTTAGTTTATCCATCTAAGTATTTTATTTATAAGTATCTAATTTAACTGACTAAACTCCGTTCCCAAAATAGCGGCAGAAAACTGTCCCGCTGTCATTATTGTTTCTTGTTTGCCATCAGTATATTCTAGGGTGATTGTTGTGTCTTTGGCCACCATATCAATATGACTTTCAGCTGTCCAGTCTGCGCCGGTTTCGTGTGGATATGGGTTACCAAACGCCATATGCACTCCTGGGTATTTTTCGTCTTGCAGTAAATTACCTACGAAGTGGTCTAGTCCAACAAGTGTGCCAATTCCCAGTTCTCCTACTTTGTTGCCATTTTTGAATTCAGAAACATAATTTTCAAAATCTGCTTTAATGTCAGGGATTCCTTCAATTTCAGTAATAAAACCATTTTTAATTGTAACTATTAAAGGTTTAGCCAACTCACCATATTTTTCTGACATATAGTCACCAAGAATCCAACCAGCAAAAACGCCTGTAACATTTTTTGGACAAGTGTATAGCTCACCACTTGGAATATTATGCATTTCGCCCGGCTGAATCTTCCCGTTATCTAGTACCCACTTAATTTTTGGATCGAGTTCGTATGTAATGTCGGTGCCATGTGGGTCGGTAACATATATTTTTTTAGCTTTTTTTGCTTTTTCGGCAACTTTTCCAGTAACTTTGAAAACCAAATCATAGTCTTTGTTTACACCATCTGCCATTAGTTCTTTTGAGATCGAAATCATATGAGCATGTTTACACTTAAGTTTTCGAATAAACAGTTCTGTTAACGGGCGTCTAAATACGGGTAGTTCACCTGGATAGCCCTGCGCAGCATAAATTGAAATGGTCGGTCTGAAGTTTCCCGCAAGTGTGACCATTTTAGTAGATACAGTTATTGCGGGCCGCGGTGTGAAATCTTCAATTAATAATACCTTTACATTGTTAGTTATTTTTTTCGCTTCTGAGGCCAACACATCACCAACCTCATTAGTTTTTAAGTCTGTAACAATTAAAACTCTATCTGACGGCTGGGTTTCCAAACAGTTTATAAGTGCATTTCTCGCACCAGCGCCCATTTTTTGTGCCATTGTATCTATTGTATCGTTTGTATCGGCCATAGTCTGTACATACTAAAACTTTTTTACTGTTAAATCAATGTTTTTGGTATATATTTGCGGGATTAAGCACTTTCTTTATTGTTTTTTATTATGAACTTTCCTAGGTATGGTTCGTAAGTTAAACTGTTAAACACAGAATATAAAGCTATGGCATTGGGGTACAGTTTGTTTGTAGCTGGTTGTCGTTAAGAGTAACCGGGTTAGCGTTTGCCTGACAATGAAACGTTCTACTAAGGGTACTATCATATACATATATTCTGTTAGGTATGCCCCAAGACATTGCAACAAGCCGGTACTGTCGTAGGTTGAAATCGCCTTGCGCGAAGTAGTAAAAATTACATTGAGAGGTTGCCCCACCTGTATATCTATAGCCATTAACATCACACGTTATGGGTAGCGGCGCACCGATTATTTGAATTTGACAACTTGCTGCACCTACATCGGCGCACAAGGTTTCAGTTAAAATAATTGCATCAAAACTTGTTGTAAATTGGACATCGTCTGGTAGTTGATTGAATGCTGAAATATATGAGCTTGTACCCAGAGCAAGTTTATTAATAGTAGCAATGGTAGTTGCATCCCGCGCTCTGTTTTGCTGATCTCTAGGGTTTACTATTGCAATAAGCACACTTGCTAGAATACCGATTATCACGATAACAATAAGCAGTTCAATAAGCGTAAAAGCGGGTAAAGACTTAGCTTTTTTTGAATATAGCAATGCAGTGGGCATTACATGTAATTGTTTCATATAGAATTATTTTTGCAAGTGCATAAAACAAGCGTGTAAGAAAAGATATTTGGAATAATTGTAAATATTATGCAAAACTAAAGAATTGAGTACAAAAAGTATTGACAATTAACTTTTCACTTGGTACTGTCAAGTATACGTATGCAAAAACGAACGGTTTCAGTAAAGATGAACAGACTTAGCCTCTTTATTATTCCTAAGGAGTATGGGAGGTTGTAGTTTGCTTATTTACTAATGGCACTTACTAACCTCCCGGAATAGGGAGGTTTTTTTGTGATTCTGGACAGGAGGTGTAATTTTGGAGAGAGGACGTTTGTTAGTTGGTTGACGGGGCAGATAAGCTTATAACTGCTGTTGTAAGTTTTTCTGTCTTGTTAGCCAACCATTTTATTGGGGGATAGCAAAAAGGAGATGTTGTTAAATGGGTAACGCTTGTGGAGAGATTCCGTTTGATTTGCGACTAGCTCCTAGGGGGTTAAATGGGATTGTGATAACCCAAGCGGAGTTAGAAGAACTTGAGAGGAGACTAGCTGAAGAAGAAAGGGAAGAAGAGCTCAAGGATTTGAGAGCTCGCCAACCGCATCAAGGACGAAGTAAGTCGCCGTTTCCTCTCTAATATCCAGGGTCGGGAAACCTTTTTGACGAGACCTTTAGAAAAGAAGAAATTCTAATCTTTAGGTCTCGTCGTGCACCATCACTAAAACACTCATTGCTGGAAAAACACAAAATATAGGTTACTATTCATGTATGCAAAAAATAGTGATCATACTCGTAGTAATGACGCTTTTAATAGGCGGTTACTTCGTTTTTACAAACCTAAATAATTCTCAAGACTTAGTCCCAGTCTCAGATATGCAAACCAACACGGTTGGCAAGCCTGGTGCGATAAAAACCGGTACCGAAAAAACTGACTCAGCGGACAATACGCCGACCACGAATAATTATGTTAACTACTCTGAAACAGCACTGACGCAAGCAACACAAAACGGCGGGCGTGCAATATTATTTTTTCATGCAAACTGGTGTCCGACCTGTCGTATAGCAAATGACGATCTGCTTAATAACGCTGCAGATCTACCGGCAGATGTGACAGTTTTAAAAGTAGATTACGATACGCAAATTGCGCTTAAGACAAAATATAACATTACTTATCAACATACTTTTGTACAGGTAGATGCTACTGGAAATGAGCTTGCAAAATGGAATGGCGGGGGTGTACAAGAAATTGGTCGAAATTTGAAGTCGTTGTGAGCAAACTAAATGTATTAAAATTAACTGTGAGTATAGTGGAAGTAACTTTTTAGTTTTAATAAACTTGAATTTCGCGCTTGTTATTGTTAATATACTTTTGCTGAACCGATAAGTGGTTTCAGTAGGGATACCGGGGGAAACATAATGCGTTTCGCGACAACCCCTCCCCAGAGGTAGAGATTTGCACCAAACCCCCGGTATTCCTCTCCCTAATATTCAAACCCGCTTAACAACGCGCCGTTATATTCACCCCGAGCTAATGCCGAATCCACTTTAATTTTTTGCAATTTTTCCAAATCAAAAAAAGTTTTCGCACCATATTTTTTTTGCGCAATCTCAATAAAATTCTGAAAAACTACTGCTGTTGCTTCTGCGTCAGGCAACGCACGGTGCCTGTTAGTAATTTTAATATTGTAGTAATCAGACAACGCATCCAAATGTGCGTTAGCCAACTGGGGAAGAAGTTTGCGCCCAAGCATTACTGTACATAGCTTTGGGTGGTCAAACTGCTGTTTCGCCCGTTTCATTTCATAGTTCAAAAAAGAGTAATCAAACCCAACGTTATGCGCGACAAAAACTGTATTTTTAAGCATATCAGCAATTTTTTCGGCAAAGTCATTGAACACCGGCTTATCATTTACATCGCTGTCTCTAAGGTTTGTATAAAAAGTAATCCAGTAAGAAATTTCTTGTTGCGGGTTAATTAAGGTTTCCCATTTTTCCATGATCTCACTTCCACGCATTTTCACTATACCAATATCCATAATTCTACTGTGCATAGAATTCATTCCCGTGGTTTCAGTGTCAACAATAGCAAAATCAATATCATCAAGGGGCTTAGTAAGTAATTCCGCTAATAAATTTTTTCTGGTCATATTTATTAATGAGTACAATAGCGTATTGTGCAAAAAGATAGCATACTGCTAGAATTAAGCAAATATGCAAAGTAAAAGTCCTACGAATGTAGACACTGATACAGTTCGTGCAGCTGATAACATTGAGAAGGGGCCAATTACGTCAATTACAGACGAAGCAGCCATCCCTGAACGCAATTTTTTAGGTGAAATAAGTCGTGCAGTGCTAGAATCCTTAAAAGATGATGGTATGATCGACAAAGAATCGCCATTCTATGTTATTGCAGATAAAATTATAGGTTTGGGCAACGACCTTGAAGCTTTCTTAGAAACGCATATAGCTGAACTTGCCGAAGAACAGCAGATAAATATTCGGAGGATGACCACTGCCTGTTATACCTTAAATTTAAAGCTATTTTATTTAAATAATAATTCGGAAGGTACAGAATTAAGTGCTAAGTTTGCCGACTATCCGCACGAATATAGTAGTACAGAAAATGATCAGTGGGGAGGAATCAAAAGTATATTGTACGGTCCTAGCTTTAATGATGTAAGAGAAGAATTTAGGTATAGAATGGTAACAAGCATATTAAAAACCCGTCCCGACTATAATATTTCCAGTCTAGATCATTTAGAACGATTTCTGCCCGTTATCGAGGGGAAAAATGCGGCCGAAACTACAATTTTAACTTTGACAGAAAATCCAGCTAATTTTCAACTTTTAAATATTGATTTTGAGCGGTTTAAACTTGGTATTGCCATGACATTAAGAGAAGCTGGTGTAACCGGGGCAGGAGCGAAAGAAGATATGAGAGCAAACGACTACCTTAGACGTGTAGAAGAAATATTAGCGTCAACAGGTGACGCGCATCTTAAAAAAATAGGCCAACTTTATCCCAATTTTGCTGCTGACAATAAAGTTATGCTGACATTTACCGCAAAGCAAGAAAAAATCGCATTTATAAGAGCGTTAAGATTTGGGTTACTTGGGGACACAGAAACTGTACTCAAAGATATTCTAGAAATTAGTAATTCTCCCGACTTTGGCAAAGATTTTGGTCGATTGTTAAGGCAACATCACACAGGGTTTAAAAGACTACTATCCGATTCATACAAAGCCGGTACTGCCGCAGATGAAAGACTTACTGAAATAAATGCATATTTAGAGAAAAATAATATTGGCGATACTGAAACAGAAGCAATACTGGAAAAATTAAAGGGCAGAATTTAACTTACTCCTTTTTTCTCATTAATTACCTCAACCGTCGAAACTAAAAGCATATAAATAATTGGGCCATATAGTATGCCCATGACACCAAATGCCGCGGTACCACCAAATATTGTTAACAGCATTGCAATTTCGCTTAAATTTTTAGCACTGCCTGACAATAATTTTGGCCGGAGTATGTTATCTATAGTACCCACCACTAACATCTGCCAAAAAAGCAAAATAAGCCCAGACACAACATCGCCACTTAGAATAAGCAAAATAGACGCAGGCACCATTACGATACTTGTACCGAACATGGGGATTGCGGAAAAAAACATTACCAAAAATGTTAACAGCATTGCATAAGGTACATCTAACAAGGAAAACATCAATCCTGCCAAAAAGCCTTGCACTAGTGCTATAACAACAATAGCTCTAAAAGAGCTCCGAATCAGTTCGTTTGTGCGCGTGACGTACATGTATGCTAAATCCATATCAATGGGTAAAAATTTTCTGACCGACCTTGGAGAATCAGACATACTCGGCAACATATATATCACTAGAAAAAATAACAAAGTAACATTAACAAAAAACGCAGCTACTGATGCGCCAATTGAACCAACAGAATTAATTATAGATTCGCTAAACGTAGTAACTATTGTCGAAATTAGCTGGTTAAGGTTAACCTGTAAGTTGGTTTCATCAGGAATAAAAGTATTAATACTGTTTTCAAGTTGAGTTAGGACAGTTCCAATTTTGCCTAACTCCAAATCATTTGCTGTTTCAGAAACCACCTCTGATAATTGACTAACCGATACTGTTATTAGAAAAATCAGTGGTATGAGCACAATAAAAATTGACGTTAGCATGGTTAAAAATATACTTACGCCTTTGTTTAATTTCCGTCGGAAAAACTCAAAAACAGGCGAGAGGAGTAGACAGTAGATATAGGCAATTACTATTAACGCAAAATACGGTCCCAATAAATAAATAAACAAACCAAACAGTGCTAGGTATATGATATACAGAAATATTTTATTTGTTTTCAATCCCGTCAGTTGTTCGAGTTTTTCAGTATTTTCAGGCATGGGGGTATTATACGATGTTTTTTGCAATTTTATTACTTAATATGATTGGATAGGTCTGATTGGCATGAATTTGAAAAGTAGCAAAACCGCTTATTTTGGGATTTTTGCACCTACAAGCGCAGCAAGTACGCCGCCTAGTGTAGACATTGCTAAGTCACCAATTGTGTCCGCATAAGATAATTTTAAATTGGTGGCGATGCTTAAGCCGTCTGCAGATACAGCCCATTCACCGAGTTCCCATAATACGATGAGTAAAGTACCTGCGCCAACATCAAAAATGAAGCCTTGCATTTTTGAGGTATAATTTTTTGCGTTTAATAAATGAATAGCCAGTACAATGAAAAACCAATTTACGGCGTGAATTATGTCGTCGTAAAATCTGAATGAGTCAAAAAGACCTAAGAAATTGCCACCGAGGTCGAGTAACAGCGGTATTGCGAGGAAAAAATCAGCTAAATGCGGGTAAGGCTCCAATTTTTTGAGTTTTGCGATAAAGGGAATTAGTAAAATTATGCCTATGTAGAGTGGGGCGCGAAGCGGAATGCCTTTGCCGGCAAGGATTGGTATGTCAAAGATTGAGGCTATTGCAAATAGTGTAATTAGTGTAGTTTTTGCGGATATGTTGAGGGTTTTTGCGAGCATGTGGGTTAATTATACATAGTAAGCTGCTTTTCTGGTGACCCCACGGGGAAGGCGGCCTTGCCTTCGCTTAGCGAGCGAACCGTTCGCATAGCTCACGGATCCTTCACTTCCCATAGCATCACATGAACAGAACCTCCACCGCACTTTGTTTGGTGAAGAACCTGTTCATGGTGACCCCACGGGGAATCGAACCCCGGTTACCAGGATGAAAACCTGGCGTCCTAACCGCTAGACGATGGGGCCATAGAAGCTGAAGCTAATAAACCTCACTATTCTACCATTTAAACCATTTTTAAAAAACCTTGTAGTTAACTATAATCTGCTCTTTTTATAAAACGCAAATTTTTGGTAGAATACAAACCAAATATGTCTATTTTCCAACAAATACTGCTGTACATCACATCATTTATTCTGGCTTTTTTTCCATCTACAGGCTATACCGAAGGCGTTGTCGGCCAACCGCAGTCATTTTTGCCACATCAGGCTGTAAAGCAAAATGACAAAACCATTTCATCACTTATATATCGCGGGTTATTTACTTATGATATTTATGGTAATTTGGTTCCCGACTTAGCAGAGAGTTGGCGAGTATCTAATGAAGACACTGTTTATACAATTAAACTTAAAGATAATCAGTATTGGTCAGATGGGACAAAAATTACTTCAGATGATTTGTTGTACACTGCTTTTAAGGTACCGGATTTGCAGGGTGTAGCTACTGACAAAGTTGATGATCTAACAGTTCGTTATACTTTACCTAATAAGTTTTCACCTTTTTTAAGTATGCTTACAGTGGGTGTGATGCAGGCAAATGCCGAGGAGGAGTCTAACCCATTGTTGCCGGTATCAAGCGGGCCATTTAGGATTTTAAATATTCAAAGAAGTGGCCCTATAGTTAAGGAAATCACGTTACTGTTTGACAGACCGGAATCTGCGGTTAACGCCCAAACCGGATCTCAAACCGGAAAAAAAATTGAAAAACTGCATTTTAGGTATTATGGTAACGAAGAAGAACTTGTTACGGCATCCAAATTAGGTGAAATACAGGGTTTTCTTGCCGAAAACAGTTACGATACTGAATTATCGAATTTTTATAATTATAAGTTTCCGCTTCAGGGTGTATATTTTGCGGTATATTTTAATTTAACAAATGAGAAGTTTACTGATTTAACAGTTAGGCAGAATATAGAGACAGTTACAAATATAGAAGAAATTGCTTTTAATCGTGGAATTACAGTTCAAGGCCCAATTAGTAGAAGCCCATATACTGACCAGACTATTAACTTTGACAGGTACGATTCGGATTACCGTGCAGATTTGGAGAACTTAGCAGTTACCATTACTGTGCCTGATTTACCGGCGCATGTTGAAGAAGCCGAGTTAATTAAGAAAATGTGGGAGGATAAGCTAAATATGCAAGTTACCATATTTAAAGTCGATCCGGATAAAATTGTTGAAGAGGTAATAATTCCGCGAAATTATGAAATTTTGCTGTACGGCCAGGAAATTAGCCGCGACCCCGATAGATATGTAAATTGGCATTCGGCGCAGAAAGAACACCCTGGGTTGAATTTAGCGATGTTTGAGCAAGTACGTGCTGATCGTGCGTTGGAGGAAGGAAGAGGTGAGACCGACAATGATGAGCGGTTAGTTCATTACAGTGAATTTCAGAAAGTTGTAATGGACGAGGTGCCGGCAATTTTTCTGTTTCACCCATACAAAAATTTTTATGTTAGTAAGTTTATTGAGGGGATAGGTGAGAAGTACACTTTTTCGGAGGCGGATAGATTTTTGGATTTTGAGAATTGGACTATTGTTACAACTAATTAGTGATTTTGGTGTAAAAAGAGTGGCTTTGCGGATAGTAAAATCACTAGTATAATTCCAATTGGTTATCACGCAGTTTTATGGAGTGTAAACAGCGTTTGTATATGCCGTTACGCGGCGAGTATTTTAATAGTAAGTATGGTGGCTGTAGTTCAGCGGTAGAACGCCGCCCTGTGGAGGCGGATGTCACGGGTTCGATCCCCGTCAGCCACCCCATATAAAGATACGTTGCTATGGCAGCAAAACGTTCTTTACCTCACATTGAGGTTAGAACCTTTACTTCATTTTAAATCTTCCAACGCCTTTATGTTTTTATATAAATCAAATTAGTCCTAATTTCACGTTCAATAAATGTTTCCGATTGAATAGGGAATTCGAGAACAAAATATATCAAGCGCTTTTTCATTTAATATTATGCTCTTTAACTTCAATATAGGGGCAATTATATCTATCTTTCCATGGAAAGACACCATACTTAAAATGTGATTTCCATACTACATATGGAAATGAAACCTCATCCCGACGGCTATACTTTATGATTTGATACCACCATAAATTGCATAAGTTCTTCACCCCGGTATCTTTGTTTCTTCTTAGAATAACGCTAAGGTTTACAAGACCGCTTTTATCTGGAAAGCCGTCTTGTATATAGGTCTCAAATTGTCCAAATAAGATACTCGGATCGTCTTTATTGTTATCTATGCAATACTCGACCTCTTCTTTAACAGAACTTCTGTTTGTGTTTTGAAAAGCAACAAACGATTCGTTTTCAAGCATATCGTTCATAAAAGCTTTCAGGTTTTCCATTTTTAATAATATTGATCCATCAATCCACATTGTTATTTCTGCATTTTTCAATTCGGGACATAAGTGTGGCAATACTTTGAATGTCTTAGCGATACGATTAGAGTCTACTTTGCCCAAAGAGTTAGTAAATTGTTGTTTTATATCTGCTGGTATAGATTTTATGTCCCAGATTTTACTATGAAGGGTTTCGTCATCAGTAAAACAGATATATGTAACTTCAGGATCTTTGTAAAGTGGTTCCAAAAACCTATCTTTGTTACCCGTAATAGCCGTATAGACTATGTATTTATTTTGCATATATGGGAATTATATCGTAATTGTTAAAACTCAGGGTACTTAAGAATGTAGTTAGTAATCTCTAGTAGGGCAGTTCTAAACTTACTTAAAAATCCACCCAAAATAGACCATTTACAACCGATAATCATCTTGTTAACATTAACTTGTGAGTAAAAATAAACAACCTGCCTCATATACTTTTTACGTGGTACATCTTCCACTATTAGTTTTAATAGGTTTAGTTGCATTAGGTGCATATGTGAGCACTACTGTATCCGACACGGATGTTGACGTTTTAGGCAAGCAAACAAATGACGAAAATAATGAGAAAGGGGCGAACAACAAACCTGACGACACAAATGATAAAGGTTCAAAGAATGATAAGGATAACAATGGGAAAGGTGTAGGAAAACCGGTTGATATTTCAGCAAAAAGTCCAACAGCGAAACAGCTAAAAGAATCTTCGGATGTTGTTGTATCGGCGCTTGAGGTTGTTGCCCAGAGCGAGGAAGATGTAGGCGAGGTTGTAACTAGTGAGGAACTCTTAACAATCGCCGAAGAAGTCGAAGAGCAGACCGAAGAAACAGCAACCGCACTCACTGAGGTAGAAAAGCGACCGAAATGGCAAACTTTGCTTATTGGAACAGATTATAAAAATCTAGGCCAGCTCAGAAGTTCACTCTCGCATAACACAAACAGCATAAGAAAAGTAGAAAAGGCTATGGAAATGGTAGAAGATCCTGAGAGTCTTGCGTTACTTGAACAGCAGCTAACAACACTAAATCTTGAAAGGGATTTGATTAATTCCGTAATTGTGCAGCAGGAAAGTCAATTTAGCATTTTGGGATGGGTTTTCAGATTTCTATCCGGATACGATAATGCTTCGGAAGACGATGGCACTCCCGAAAGCACTGAGAGTTCAGAATCCACACTTACGTTTTGATTTGTTTCTATGGTGAGTATATGCATTCATCCGGTTGTTTCTCATAATCAATACAAATTTTGTATTCTTTACTGTTTAATCTCTCGTATGTATACGGGTAGCTCCCGTCAGTCCTTTGAAATTCAAGTGATTCAATGAAGCTTGGCAGTAGTAATTGTACGGACTCAGGATACTCATCATTTTCTACAATATATAATTCGAGCGAATTTCTAAGTCTGTTTATATAAGTAGTAATACGAGAGTCGTGAGATCGTCCTGGTTCGTTGGAAATTATATATAAATAAGTCATAATAATGACAAATAATAATGTAATTAGAACGATAATTTTTCTCATTACAAGTTTTGTTTCTGTAATTTTACTTAAAAAGAAGTTTGTTTACTGTTTATAGCTTATCAAAGATTTTATGATATATAAAATGTTAGTACAATTTATGACATTTTTATGGAAAGTGCTATTATAATCATATGCAAACAGAATTTGAAGCAAAATATCCTAAAATTGATAAAGATGAAATTAGGTTAAAACTTAAAGACTTGGGTGCGGAATTGGTTTTTGCCGAACGAAAGTTTATGCGGATGACTTTTAATACGCCTGAGCGTCAACCTCGTCCGTTATCATAAATCGACAAAAACAGTTTTACACTATGGGGCATTTATGCTAAAGTGGTTGGCAGGAAAATCTGGGAGAAAATAAAAGGAGAAAAACTATGAAATTATTTAGACTCGTATTTTCTGGTGCATTTCTTGCAAGTGTGTTGTTTCTTGTTGGGTATCTGTCAATAGAAAGTCTCCGACAGTTGCCTGCTATGTACCCGTGGCTGTGGCGACCGCCCGAGATTGTATATTTTGCTATCTTCGTGGTCGGTACCGGAGTCATATTAGGGGCATGGTATTCTCTGTACAAGTTGTTCTGGATCCCGATTCTTGTGCAAAAATAAAAAGAATTCCCAGATTTTCCTTTCCCACCTGTTACTCAATCACGTTGCGTCTGCCCGCTCGTCTCCTATGACACATCCTCATCAAAAAATCGTTTCGTGCCTTTTTGTCTCAAATACAAAGGCGTGTATTCTTTACCGCCGGCCACCCGTTCCGCTTTATCCTTTTTTTCTCTCAACGTCCAATCCAAATGGGACTGGTAATACTCGCGTGTGGGATACCTCTGCAGCGCGTCTCTACACAATTTTTCAGCCTCGTCCAACTCACCGGTAATAATATATATCATCCCAACAGTATCCAACACCTGATGATTGTCGGGGTCTTCACTTAAGGCTTTTCTTGCCATTTCCAGCCCTGCATTTTTATCTTTGGTGCGGACCGAGGCTAGCGCTAATCGGCTTTTGTATTCTGCATTCGTAGGGTCCATCTTTACTGCAAGTTCTAATAAATTTTTAGCTTTTTCAGGTTCCCAGTTAATTAAATAAATTTCAGCTAAATCCCGGTAATACCAACTTTTTTTGGGAGAAAGCTCAATTGCTTTTACAATAGCATCCCTAGCTTTTACATAGTCAGCTCCGCCCCGTGATAAATAATAAAAATACAAATAATAATATAATCTGTCATCGTCCGGCCAGTTTTTTAGTGCATCGGTTGTTGCTTCGTAAACTTTGTCATATTGAAACGAATTTATATATGCTGTAATAAGGACATAAGTTCCAAATTGGTTTTGCGGATCAAGTGCCAGCAGTTTTTGTGCTTTTTCAATAATTAAATCTGTTCTGTGGGTATCTTTAATAATTTGCAGTTCTTCTTCGGCAAGTTCAATTGGTGTTTTAGTCATTTTTTAACTCATCAAGGTATTTTTTAACATCGTTCAGTAAACCCGATTCGTTGCTGTATTCCACATAGTTTTTAGCAGTGTTAAACCAATCAAGTACAGTAGATTTCCTGCCTGCAATTTTGGCTTCAACCAGTTCTTGAGTTATTTTTACGGTTTCGCCTGTTTTTACCGCCTCTTTAAACGCGTGTTCACCCGCCTCGTCGCAAATTTGTGCGATATCAGCAGCAGAGTACTGTTTAGTCAAGCCAGCGAGTCTAGCAAAATCCAGCTCTTCTTGTGGTTTTTCAGCTAAATTAGCTTTAAAAATCTGTTCTCTCGCAGCCAGATCCGGTGGAGGAACAAAAATAACTTTATTAAATCTCCCGGGCCTGCGTAAGGCAGGATCAACTTCCCACGGTAAATTTGTTGCACCTATTACTAAAATATCTTCATTTTCACTATCAAGCCCGTCCAGTTCAGTTAAAAATTGATTTACTAATGTTCTTAACACACCGGCTGTTTTTGTTCTGCTCGCGCCCATTGCGTCAATTTCATCAAAAAATAACACCGCCGGAGTATTTGCCCGCGCATATTCAAATGTGTCATGCAATGCGCGCTCACCGGTTCCAACAAATGCCGAAATAATATCGTGAATTTGTACCGACACAAAAGTTGCGTCAATCTCCCCTGCTGTTGCTTTTGCAATATATGTTTTCCCGCACCCAGGCGGCCCAAATAGCATTATTCCGCCCCCTCCTTGTTTTTTGTATTGTTTATAGATTTCGGGATGTTGGTAAGGGTAGATAATGTCAGTTCTTATAGCGTCCTTAACATGCTCCATGCCCGCAATGTCGTTAAAAGTGACTTTTTTCTTAGGTTTAGTTATTTCCGCTAATTTTTCTGCTTCGGATTTGTGTGCTTCCTGATGAATAAAGCCAATAATTGCCTCGTCCTCAGGCAATCGAGCTTTAATGTCATTTATCGCTTTTTCCACGTTTATATCAGTATCATGTGCTTTTACCTCAAGTAGCAGGGGATAGGCTTCTTTGTAAAATCGCCTTTTGTACAATTCTAGGGCAAAATATTTTTTGTATTCAAGGTCGGTAGGGTTTTTTTCGTAAACCTGGCGCAGTGATTCTAAAAAGGTGTCTTGAAGCGGATTCATATTATTTATATGGTATCACATTACTAAATACAAATAATGTGTCTATTTTAGTTTAGGATATGTTTCGAAATACCTGTTTCTAAGCAATCCAGAATACTTTACGTATAGCTCTGTTGCTTGTTCGATAGTTCCAACCTGTTCTAACAATTCGGCTGTGGTTATTTCGGAATAAGTTCCTGAAAAAGGGTCAAATACACTATGGCTATTGGGTAAGTTTTGTAAATCCCCTGCAGTTTGTACGCTTTCCAATGCATCGCTTAATAAAATTAGATTTTGGTACTTGTACCACAATATTGTTTCTTCTACAAAGCTGTCGTAGTAGAGTTCTGGTATTTGCAACAGCCGCGCTATCGCTTTTCCGTAGTCAGTGGCAGCCACCTCGTTTTCTAATTCGGCATTACATAACATAAGTATTGCATTAAATGCCTCTACTGGCGTTTTACCTTTTTTTGAATTTCTAAAAGCTGTTTCAGATCGAGTCATTCTATCAATTATGTCTGGATCAAGAGCATGGCCTAGCTCGTGTACAAATGCAAGTTGTCCAAAAATTCCAAGTTCATTTATTTCTTCAGGTATATAAATCTCTTTTTTTGAAGCATCAATATAAAAATCATTATCAGCTATTGCCAAAACAATATGCCATCCCGGAGGTATTATTTCATTTATTTTTGTTCCGTCTTTTGTGTATATATTTACGGAACCGTCATTTTCTTTTTGTATAGTAATGCCTTGTAGCTCGGGTATTTCTGGATACTGTTCAACAAAATCGGTTACAAATTCTAAATACGCTTTCGCGTAGTGCTCATCCGACCCCTCATTTATACTACTAAGATTTTGTGTTAACTCCTCAAGAGGTGCTCTCATTAGTTTATTATACCAGTGTGTATAATAGTTCTGTGTCTAAATAATTTAATAATTGGCTTAGAAATTTACAAGTGAAATCATTTTTTGTACAGCTAGTTAAAAACCCCTTATTTATTACGGTGGTACTTTATTTCGCAAGTTTACTACTAGTACAACCCTTCATCGATATCGCCGTCAACGACGACTGGGATTTTTTCCTACACGTAAAATACTTTTCCAACGGCATTTTTATTAAAAACGAACTGATAGACTCCGCTTTTGTACTACAAGGTTTGATTGCCACTCTCTGGACTAAGCTGTTTGGGTTAAATTACATTTCGCTTCGGGTGCTAACCATAATTTTTATGCTCATTTTTTTGTATGGTGTTCGTAAAATCCTTAATTATTTTAAGATTAACGCTAACTTGCAGCTCATCGCCTTATTGATACTAGCATTTAACCCGTTAATTTATTCATCTTCACTAACCTTTATGACCGAAATTTATTTTCTGGTATTTATGATCTGGAGTATTTATTTTTTTGTGAGGTATTTAGAGTCCGAGTCTATAAAACAATTATTATTAGCTTCATTATTAGGTGGACTAAGTATTATGATAAGACAGTTTGGACTTGTTTTAGGTATTGCTTATCTATTTACGTTTTTTTATAAATGGTATCAAAATCGGACTTTCAAAATAAGTTTTAAGTCAAAGCAGTTATTCACTCTCTTATCACCGTTTGTAGTTTTTAGCTTAGTCAGTTTTTTGTGGCCTAAATATTCGTCCGAAAGTAAAACCGCTGTGGATGTCATTTTTGAGTTATTGGAGGATCCCCGCGATTTACCTGAAAAATTTGCTATGTCTCTATTTATATTGATTTATTTTGGTTTTTTCCTTTCACCACTTTTGCTTGGCTACTTAACAAAGTTAAAAAATAAGATTCTTTTGCTTGTTGTGCTACTACTGCCGTTATTAACATTTGTCACAGTTTACAAAATGGATATTTTTCCGATTGGCAATATTTTATATATTGAAAACATTTACGGAAAATCTAATTTTAGAGCAAATTTGGGTGTATTTGATAATGTACCGTTTACCGCTTTTATGGCGTATTACACAGGTTTAATGGGTTTCACACTGGTATATGTGCTAGTTCGCAGTTTTACCACATTTTTCCGGCACGCAAAAAAAACAAGCTTTCTAAAAATTAACCAAAATACACTCTTATTTGTACTTATTACCGTAGGTATGTATTTAGTAGTGCTTTTTTCCCACAGCATGTTTGAGCGCTATTTCGTAAATATGTTTGTAACTTTGACTGTGTTGATGGTAATACGGTTTTTTTCTCGCAATCAGATAAGTAATTTTTTTGCTATAGCCGCGCTTATATTTTTAATTATATTTATACTGTTTTTAAATATAGATTTTTTTAGATCCAGCAAACTAAAGTGGGAACAGGCCCGTAAAATTCAAATAGAACGAAACTTACTAGCTTCAATATTTGTGGATGGTGCTTTTCTTCGCCATATGAAGGCTACAAGATATCCTAACCCATGGGATTTAACTTCAAACGCACCTGTTGGTGCGGATTATGACTGCTTTGTCTACAAATATACCGAGGACGGTATCCCAAACCCTATTATTAATTTTTTTAAAAATATTGAAAAAGACCCGCGGGTACTATACAGATTAGAGGGTAACCCAAAGCCTTATGGATATCAGCAAATAAGAAAATATAGTTGGATAAAAAATAATTTTGATATTTTGTTGTACAACGAAGAATACTTTTCGCCACTATATAACCTGATCGGCAGAAAAGCTTTTGTTGGTAGTTATTGTCCCAAAGATAAAGTTAAGCTAACCGAGTCTAATACTTTTACGGAAAATACAGACAATTTAGAGGATATGGAGCTTCAAGAGCCGGAATTATTTATCACTCAGTAGAAATTTCCGCCGTAATCACCTACAGATTGCGTGTTTTCGGTTACCACTTTAAAAAGAAATTTGTTTGTATTACAATACATGCAGAGTACATGTTGTTTTGAAAGGGGGTGCATATGTTAGAAACAATTTTTGCATCGTTGTTTTTGTTAATTGTTGGTGTATTAGTGCTTTTCTTAGGTTATATGTTTTTCAGAATCCTTCTTCCTATTTGGGGTTTTATCGTTGGTTTTATTATGGCTGCTGAAGCTACCGCACTGTTTTTAGGAACAGGCTTTCTCGGAACGTTAACCGGTTGGGTAATGGGATTCCTATTTGGCGTGTTGTTAGCCGCACTATCCTGGGCAATATATTCTATAGGTATTGGGTTACTTGGTGCGTCCGTAGGTGCGTGGTTAACCGCTGTCCTTTTGTATTCACTAGGTCTTAACACAGAAGGATTTATGTTTACGCTGTTCGTTCTCGTAATGGCGGTAATCTTTGGTGTAGGAACAGTAATGCTAAAAGCGCAGAAATACTTAATTATAATGTTGACTTCGTTTGGTGGCGCTAGCGCATTGATATTATCTGTTTTGATCTTATTTGGTCAGATAACAGTAACAGGAGTTCAACTCGGAGATCCATTAAGACAAGCATTGGAAGATTCGTTATTCTGGTTAACCGTTTGGATTATGCTTACTTCGCTTGGTGTTTTTGTACAAGCAGCAAGCACAAAAGCCGTTGAACTTGATACAGAAAATTATGCTTTACCCGGAATGGATGCGTCGAATTCTGGTGATATGAGCTAATAAACTTGACTGTAATAGTGATATTTTTAAGAATCTCCGGTTTATCGCCGGAGATTCTTTTTTTAGGCTAGTGTATAACTTAACCGGAACTTGTATACTTTAATGTATGGTTGTAACCCCTAATCTAATCGAACTTAAAGCCAAACGTGATAATTTACTACAAGAGCAGACAAAGCTAATTCAAAATATAAAAGCCAAATATCCTATGTTTTTTCACTATGTAACTGAAAAGGGTATTGATTTAACTAACCTTTCAAAATATTCTGCAAATATCGGTGCGGCATTTATGATTTCTGTTGGCGGTTCAAGTATTAACTTAATGGCTGACGAGATGATCTTTAGAGCTCAGCAAAAAACCGAAAACCGCGTTGCTGCTAATAATCCCGATAATCCCGAACAGTATGAAATTAAAGAAGTAACACTAGCTGAACTACAAGGTTTAGACGATACTGCGCGAGCAAAACTTATTTGGGACAGATACGGATCGGTTATAGCAAAAGTGAGCAAAAAATACAGAGTAGACTCCAAGATTATTATGGCTACCATAATGACTGAGTCACAGGGAAATGCCCGTGCAATCAGACACGAGCCACAGATTAACGATGCAAGTTATGGGCTTGGTCAAATTTTATATGGGACAGCTGTAGGCATAGGATTCGAAGGACAACCCGCAGACTTATTCGACCCTGAAAAAAATATAGAGTTAATTGCCCGCTATCACAGAAGAAATATGGATGTGTATGGACCCGAACTACAACCGCAGCAATTAGCTACTGCATACAATGCGGGAAGTCCATTTAACACACCTTATCCCGGACATATTAAAAAATTTATGGGTTGGTATAACCAACTTGGGGAAATTATATAAAATATATGAAAAACTTAGGTCAAACAAATAATATCAATAGTACTCAGATTCCGGAGCGTAGGGGTGGGGGAGAGTCGGTGGAAAATGGAGCACAAGATACACAGAGAACAGTAGAGGGGCAAGCAGAACAAATGATGCAGGAAGTTTGGCGCTTATACGCAAATACACAAACCTTACTTACGCTTACGGCTGTTTTAGCACACTCAGACGAGAAAGCAGCTATGCTCTTGCTTTCCGAATAAATTAAGGTGTATCATTTTATTAGGTATGAACAATCAAAACTTTAGTATTTCGGATACTATTTCAAATTCACTTAGGTTAGCGTGGCAACACAAAATGTT
This sequence comes from uncultured Candidatus Saccharibacteria bacterium, assembly GCA_964496005.1. Classification (GTDB taxonomy): domain Bacteria; phylum Patescibacteriota; class WWE3; order UBA101185; family UBA10185; genus CAZBWW01. Next base: position 36,417 of record CAZBWW010000008.1, read on the forward strand.
ATGGATATTTGCACTACTTATTGGTGGTGGAATTGGTTCGGGTGGAAACAGTTTTTCCAACTCGATGAATAGCAGCTCAAATACTGATACACAAAATACCCAACAGGAAATTCAGCAATATATGCTGCAGGAAAATAGCTATGATAATGTCCGAGGGACTGAGGACATTGTTTTGCCTGAAGGTACTTCTAATACAATGATGCCCGTTTTTGAGCAGGAGTTTGGCATAAAATCCAGTACCGAGTCTACCGCAGTTGCATCAGTAGATTTTGCTCCCCCGCCGCTAAATTATGAGCAGGTAGTTGAAGATGCAGTAGCAGTAGCCACCCATTTCGCCCCGCAAATAAGTGTCGTTTTTGTCTCATTCTTTGTCTTTATCCTTTTTATGATTGCACTAGGATTAATAGTACGAAGCTGGGCGACAGGCGCGTTTATTAACGGTATTGACGATGCAATTGCCGGAACCAAATACACATTTGCAAAACTTGGTACTGCTGGTCGTATTTCTATGAAAGAGCTTGTGAAATACAAAGTGTTTATTTCTCTCCTTAATATTGTCGTTATACTAATATTATTTACTGTACCGGCTTTACTGTTCTTAACCGGTAATGAAGAGCTTGGGGTAGGGCTTTCGTTATTTTCTTTTACATTAATACTAATTTATTTTGTGTTAATGAATTACGGAAATACTTTTGCGATCAGGTTTGTAGCGCTTGAACAGAGAAAATATCTTACCGCATTAAAAGGCGGTTTAAACGTGTTTAAAAACAATTTTATTAATTCTTTAGTGCTATCGTGTGCAAACTGTCTTGTAGGAGGAGTTATGTTGGTAGCCGTTGTTATGATAATGGGTATATTTGCTGTCGCCGGTGTAGCGTCAGTTAGTTTATTAAGTAATGATTCACTACAAGTATTATTGGCAGTACTTTTCGTAATAATCGGAATACCGTTAACTATAGCTTTTATAATGGGTTTTACCGCATTTGGTGCATATATGGCTACGTATACAAACTTTACATGGAGTTTCCTGTTTAATTTTGCAACAAACCGTGGAGATAATACACAACAGGCTACAGCAATACACTCCCCGGTAGTTCCGGACGATTCAGCGCTGCCCCCACTACCAAAGAAACCTAGTGGTCCGCTTCCAGAAACTTTGTCAACAAGCCCGGTTCTTCCGTCGGGGGAAGGACATGTAGAATTAGGAGGTACTAATGCAACAAAATAACGCAGGTTTTTTACGAAGATTTATAGCTTATTATATTGATTTGCTAATATATTTGGTGCTTTTTACTGTGCCTTTTTACTTAATGTTAAAAGAAGCGGTAAATAAAGTTAATACTTTTGTACCAAAGCCATATGTTGGACAAGACACTACTGATATCTTAGAGCTAGTGGCAAACTTTGCGCCGTTTATAAACATATTCGTGTTTGCGTGTGTATTCTTCCTTCTTGGTGCAATAGCGTGGTTGTTTTATCAGGTTTACTTTGTCTCACATTTTGGCGGAACAATAGGTAAGCTTGTATGCGGTTTAAGAATAAAGGATTCGCGTACCGATGCTAATTTGGATTCAAAAACAGCATTTTATAGATCATACCCGGGGTATATGTTTTCAAGTGCATTTTTTGGGTTGGGATACTTACGTATTATCAAAAACGACCAGAATTTAGCTTGGCACGATGAACTTTTTAATACTAAGGTTGTAAAAGAAGGTAGTATTTTACCCGGCGTTATTTCATTTGTACTGTTAGCTGTGATCCTGGGGTCGCTGATTGGTGTGATATTTACCATCTTAACGCAGATTTTTTAACTTAAGGAATTTGCTTTAAGAGTTTTACTGGATCTTTTTTTAGTACTATATTAAGCTTTAGCTGACCACAATATTCACAATTTTTGCCGGAATATAAATAAATTGGGTAATAGTTTTTTCCCTTATATAACCGGCTATTTTTTCATTTTTCAGTATTTGCGCCTTTACTTCATTCTCACTACTGTTTCTACTAATTTCAATGGTATCGCGTACCTTGCCGTTTATTTGAACCGGAATTGTGATTTTATCTTCCATAGTTAGTTTATCGTTAAACTCGGGCCAGGGCTGTAAATGCACACTATTTTCTTTCTGCCACTTTTTATACGTATTAGCAGTTTGCCATAATTCTTCAGCTAAAAACGGCGCAAACGGCGCGATTACCAAAATAAACTTTTGCCATAATTCATTTGGAATTTCCTTTTCTTTTTTGAGTAAATTCACAAAAATCATAATTTCACTTACTGCCGTGTTCATTTTTAATTTTTCAAGCATATCGGTCATATTTTTCACCATTTTGTGATAACTTTTGTTGATTTCTGAGGTTTCAGTTAACGCTTTTGATGTGACTTTATTTTGTAACTCAAAAATAGTTTTCACTAATCTAAAACATGCCATTATGCCATTCTCATTCCATGGGTAGGTGTCTTCGTATGGGCCGATAAAAGCAAGATAAACTCTTGCGGCATCAGCACCGTAATTTTCAAGCACATCCTTAGGATCAACAATATTTCCGCGTGACTTAGACATAACATGGTTGTCCGGCCCAAGTAGTAACCCGCCGCTCATTCTAAAATTAAAGGGTTCAGGTGTAGGAACACAACCTTGATCATACAAAAATTTATACCAAAAGCGGGCATAAATTAGGTGTGCTGTTGTGTGTGCAGCTGTTCCAAAATAATTGTCTACAGGCAGCCAGTAGTTCATTTTTTCAAAATCGGCAAATTGTTCGTCATTATGCGGATCCAGATATCTAATGTAATACCAATTAGACCCTGCCCACGTCGGCATTGTGTCAGTTTCCCGTTTTGCTGGCTTGCCGGTACTATCGGTAGTTTCTACCCAGTCTTTATTTTTTGCTAATGGACTAATACCATCTTTACCCGCCAAAAAATCTTGCATAACTGGCAATTCTACGGGTAAGTCCTTTTCCTGTACTGCTTCGATAGACCCATCTTCTTTATAAAGTAGTGGAATTGGCTCTCCCCAGTATCTTTGGCGCGAAAACACTTGATTTCGGATTTTATACATTTTTTCAGGCTTCCCTTTATTTTCTTGTGTAAGCCTATCAATCACCGTTTTTTTAAAGTTCTCGGAATCCTGCCCGTCATAACCTGCGGAATTTATAACTGTACCCTGACCAGCGTATATAATATTAGGATCAGTATCACCAGCTTCGTCAGGATTTTTTATCACCTCAATAATTTCCAACCCGTATTTGATTTCCTCATTAGTATATAATAATC
>CAZBWW010000009.1:0-33829 GCA_964496005.1 uncultured Candidatus Saccharibacteria bacterium
TGTGGGTTAATTTTTTGCATTTTTTATATAATTACATCTATATATTATGGAGTACAAATTTTTATACATGTGGCTTTGATATCACTACATGCATTGTAAATGTAACTAACATCATATATCTGCAAAGCTAAAAATTACCTACCACATGCTCACGCTCCAAAAACTTGATTTCACCTTTAAAATTAGCAAGCAACTCAAAAGCGGTAAAGTGATCTTCAATATCGTCAATTGGATTTACCATGTGTTTTTCAAAATTACTAAGCGGAACCCATTCAAAGTGCGATGCGGTACTAAAGCTTAACTCACCGGCTGGATTGTTAATATAAAAATCAAAAAAAATATTATCGTCTAGTAGTTTGCCTGTCCTTTCACTTTTTACCATATAATGCGCCACTCTAATAAGTTGCGGGTTGCCGCTTAATGCCAATTCGGATTGTGCAACTCTTTTTGCCGCATCTACAAAATACTCACCTGCCAAAATCTTACCTGTAGGAAAACCTTGTAGACCAAAAAATGGGTGTTTAAACCGCGTTTTTATAAGCACTTCTCGTGCAATTTTATTTTTTTGATCATCGCTACGATCACGCATGCAATATAAGCGCACACTCGACTTTCGGTTAACCGTAAATTTATTTTTTGGGATATCTATATAATTTGCGAGAATTTTGCCTTCTTCGGTAAGCGAATAGCCCAAAGCAGTTTTTTCAACATACCCAAGTTCAATTACTTTATTTAAATGAAACTGAAATGTGTTATTTTCAATTTCCGGATCAATTTTTAGATCTGTAAATCTTAGTGTTTTAGCAAAAAGCAACTGGTTAAGTATACCTGTCTGTGTAGGATGTAACGCTTCCATAACGCAATAATACAGGGCAATTTGTATTTTTTATAGTCGATGGTACTCGTCTAGATATAGCCGGTAAAAAAGAATATTTTAAATACTATTGGCTAGACTGCTAGTTTTAACTAATTATTAGGAGACAACATGACTACAAATACAATTATTGGTACTGTTGTAGCTTTGTATATTGCAAAGATTGCTAGAGCGCCTATGCAAGAGGTACAAAGTGTTAACGTAACTGAAACCGGTTTTGAGGATGACAGGTACGAAAAAGGGAAGGGCACATACCAAACTCAGAAAGAGTTACGACCTATAACGTTAATAGACATAAGACAAATAATTGCGGCAAACTCCAGACTGGCAATACCGTTTGGACCTGAAGAAACAAGAAGAAATGCGGTGGTTAGACTAAACGACGACGTAGATTTGGTGTTAACCGACCTAATAGGTAATTGGTTGCAAATAGGGGACGATCCGGACGGTGCCATTATCGAAATAACCGTAGACTGCACACCATGCGAACACCCGGCAAAACTCGCGGGTAAATCTGGATTTAGAGCTGCATTTACACCTGCCGGCGGAGGTGTCCGAGCAAAGGTTATAAAAACAGGTAAAGTTAAGGTCGGTGATCCTTTGATTCTTGTGCAAAAAGTCTAATTTAACGAATATGCTTAAAAAATAGCGATAAATACCACCAAAAAGTCCTTTCGGTATGAAAACAGCGAAGGGACTTTTTAACCTAAGCAACAAAATGTACAAACACGTAACCTTACCCTTACATTGCAAGTCTCTTCAGCCTCAACGCATTGAGTACAACAGACACACTCGACAACGCCATCGCCGCACTTGCTATCATTGGGTTTAGCTGAACTCCCCAAATCGGGTACAGCACCCCCATTGCTACCGGAATTAACACTACGTTGTAACCAAATGCCCAAAAAAGATTTTGCTTAATGTTTTTCATAGTTGCTTTGGACAAATTAATTGCTTTCGGCACTAAGTTAATGTCACCCCTAAGTAATGTGATTCCGGCTGATTCCATAGCAATATCTGTGCCACTACCCATCGCGATTGCAACATCTGCTGTAGCTAATGCGGGGGCGTCATTTATGCCATCACCTACCATTGCCACAATTTTTCGCTCACCTTTTTGAGTTTGTAGCTCAGTAATTTTGTGCGCTTTATCTTGAGGTAGTACTTCAGCCAATACTTCTTTTATGCCAAGTTCTCGCGCAATTGCAGCAGCTGTAGCTTTGTTGTCACCGGTTAACATTACCGGCGTTACATTGGCCGCGACTAACTGGGTAATAACACTTTTTGCGTTTTCCTTAAGTGAATCCGAAATGCCAATTACAACTAATGCGACATTATCTACAGCTACAAACGACACAGTTTGCGCGTTGTTTTTAAGTTCATTGGCTAAATTCAGCATTTTGGCAGTTATTTCAACTCCACGTGTTTCAAGTAGCTTTTGCGTACCAATTAATACATCATGTCCAGCCACAACCGCATACACCCCTAATCCCGAAACGTCCTCAAACTTTGTTACTTCATAGGATTTGTATGTCTCTAAATAAGCGACAAGCGCATCCGCGAGTGGGTGATGGGATTTTTGCTCAACTGACAAAACTAACCCGGAAATATAACTTTTGTAGTCAGAGTTTTGTGGCAATTCCCACTTCAAACTACTTACATCTTCACCAAGTTGTTCACTAAATTCAAAAGTCTGAACCTCAGGCGCACCTTTAGTTAAGGTGCCGGTTTTATCAAATACCACATATTGCACTTTGTTTGCAATTTCCAGACTTTGGGCATCTTTAATTAAAATGCCGTTTTGTGCGCCATTACCAATACCCACCATTAATGAAGTCGGGGTTGCCAACCCTAATGCACACGGACACGCAATGATAAGTACAGATATTAAACTCGTGAGTGCAAATAAAAATGCCGGCTGGGGGCCAAAATTAAACCACACCAAAAACGCTACTAAAGCTAAAACAATAACCGCAGGCACAAAATAAGCAGAAACAGTGTCGACTAGTTTTTGAATTTGTGCTCTTGACCCTTGCGCTTGCTTTACCATTTCAATAATTTGCGCAAGTAGCGTTTCGTTACCAACCTTAGTTGCCCTAAACTGAAACGCACCTGATTTATTTATAGTTGCTCCTATTACCTTATCTCCAATTTTTTTTTGTACAGGCACACTTTCACCTGTAACCATACTTTCATCAATGGACGACTCTCCACTTATAATTTCCCCGTCTAGAGGAATCTTATCTCCGGGTTTAACAACTAAAATATCACCAACCACAACTTCATTTATAGCAAGTTCAATTTCTTTGCCATCCCGCAGCACCCTCGCAGTTTTAACCTGCAACCCAATTAATTTTTTTATCGCTTCCGAAGTTTGGCCCTTAGCGCGTGTTTCTAAAAATTTACCAAGGAGAATTAACGTGATTATGGTTGCGGAAGTTTCAAAATAAACATGTGCGTCAATTCCCAACATCATCAACTCCTCACTAAAAAGTAACACCGCAACAGAGTAAAAATAGGCGACTGAAGTGCCTAGTGCAATTAACGTATCCATATTTGCCGACCTCAGTTTTAGCCCAGACCACATACTTTGGTAGTATTGCGCTCCCACCCAAAACTGCACCGGAGTGGCAAGCAATAACATAACATAGGGATTAGCGAGAACTGCCGGAGCAAAGGGGAGCATTGCGCCGATAAGTAACAACACAGTCAACACACTACTTACAATTAACTTTCGTTTAAGTTTTATAACTTCCTTTGCTTTTTCTTTTTCGATATAGTCTTCATCTAAGTCATTTTTCGGTACTATTACTTTGTAGCCGGTTTCCTTAACTGTTTGGACAAACTGTTCTAAAGTACACGACTCATCATGTTCAATTAAAGCCTGCTCGCTGGCATAATTAACATTTGCCTTCTGTACCCCCGGTAGTTCTTGCAGTGATTTACTAATGAGTACAGCACAACTTGCACAGTGCATACCCGAAATATGGAGAGTGGTTTTTTTAGTGGGCGTGGTGTCCATCATGCTCCTTACTTTTACCGCCGACGCTCTTTCCGCCGAAAAAGAACCAACACACAAATACTATTAAAAATATTCCGATTAAATTTACAATTACAGTCATATTTTTTAATACACAGTCACAATCACAGGCGCAACCATTCCCATAGAACAAGATATTTTGTACGTACCCGGCGTTTCAGGTGTGAACTCAACGGTATTTAACCCCGGCTGGAGATAGATCACATCCGGATATAGGCCGCGCGCATACACTGCCTGGGCACATCCCGACGCACCACTGTTATAAATTTCCCACTTTGTCGGCACACCGGCCTTGAGCTTAAAAGAACGTGGGTAGTACTCAAATCCTGATGCCTCCATTTGCATAAACTGCACATTATTTGTTATTTGCACTTCCTCAGGCGGTTGACTGTTGTTTCTAGCTAGTACACCTGACAAATCGTTTAAACTTGCCCAACCAAGTACGTTCAGGGTTGAATTTATAGTGTATAAAGCAAAGAAAATAATAAGCATTCCCGCAAATAAACTAAATTTTTTCGCGACTGCCGGGTTTGCATAAAATTTGACACTAGAAAAACTAAGTAACAAAAGTATGGGTAGTGTGCCTAACGCAAATGCGGTAAGCATGAGAGCGCCCTGCACAAATGAGCCGGATGTTACTGCATTAGTCTGCGCAATTAAGGTAAACCCACACGGCAGAAAAAAAGTCATCGCACCTACAAAAAGCGGCATGTATTTGCCCTCGAATTTAGTTTCATCACTAATATGCTTGGAAACGGATTTAGGCATGGCCAACTTAATGCCCTTAAACAACTTGACATTCAGCATTTGAAACCCAAGTACTAACATTAATACGGATACCACAAGGGTAAGCAGGATCGAAAACTGAATAGAAAATCCAATGTAACTCCCGGCCAGACCCAACAAGCCGCCCATTAAAGCAAAAGCGGCAATTCGTGAGGCATTAAAATAAATGAAGGGTTTATAACTCAGTTTTGCGTTCCCGTTATATAGTTCGTTCCACTTACTTGACAACGAAAGTAGTAATCCTCCAACCAAAGCTGCGCAACTGGACAGCCCGGCTACTATACCAAACAGAAAATACGCAAACGGTGATGAACTACCACTTACTGTAAACCGCATAAATACACCTGTCCGCTCAAAAAGTACAAATAAAATTACAAAAAGCACAAAAACACCACTGACTTTATAAATATCGGTTCGTGTAAGTTTTGATTCGAGCGGTTTTTCTTCACTGAACACATAACCGGAATCAGCAAATAGTGTATTTAAATGTTCGACACTAGGAAATGCGTGAGTTGAAGCCGTTACCTCAACACACTGTTTTTTTAACGATACGTTGGCTTTATCAACTCCAGAGATTTTTACTAATTCTTTTTCTATCAACAGTTCACAGGCCGCACAGTGCATCCCCCTCACGTAATATGTTTTGTTAGTGTCTTTGTTTTTTTTATTACTCATTTGTAATTATAAATATTAAGCAATTCTTCAGTAATTTTTTTTGTATCTCCTGCTTTAGCCTGTTCAGTTACACAGTGTGTTATATGCTTTTCCATTACCGCCTGATCAAACTTTTTAAGCGCTTTTTGAACTGCAAGTGATTGATGAACAATATCTATGCAATATGCATCTGACTCAACCATTTTCTCAATCGCATTTATATGCCCTTTAATTATTTTAATTCTATGTAGTATTTGTTCTTTGTGTGTTTTTTTCATGTTTAAAAAAGTTGATAAGTTATTTTAGTCCCCCATAGGGGGATATATTATAAAATAGCAAATACCAGATAGGTTGTCAATAAATAATAAAAGGTAAGACGTAAAGTAAAAAATGAAATACTTGCAAAAATACTTTTGCTGTATAATTTATCTGTGGAACAAACTTTAGAAAAACCCGATGCCACTTTACCTAAACCTAAAAAGAGTGCAGCAGTGTTCGGTTTTATACTAACAGTGCTGGTAATATTAATTTCAGGTGCCGTAGTATATCTAAGCAGAAGCTCAAATCAAAGCAACGATGAAACGGGCGACACGAACAAAATAGTATCAAATAATGAGAGTGCACAAAAAAATCAGACGTCGGAAACTGAAAACCAAAGGTGTTTTCCCGTATTTCCTAAAAAATATCTTAGACTTTCCGAACAAAACGATGCTGTAACTTTAATGACTGCAAACGAAAAAAACGAGGTTATGTTAACCGCTTACATATTTAACAAAAAATTTGAAGAACTTACCCTTCCAATGCTTTTGTCGGAAACAGATTACATACTCCTAATTAACCATTTTAATTCTGGAGGTCTTGAAGCTGCAAATGGAAATCTTGCCGCGAGCAACTATGGTGAAAAACAAGAACTGAAAACTGCTACCTTGCAAGGATATAGTTATGTTGCAGATAATAGCGTGTATGCAGCCACGCTTAGTCCAATTACCGAAGATAAAGAACTAGTAGGAACCGGTATTCATATTGTTGCGCACGACAACGCAACATTTAATAAACTACTTGAAATTGCAAATGGATACACAGTTTCGGAAAATGCTGAACGATATAACTCAAGCGGTTACATTCTTCCAAAACAACAAATACTGCAAGCAAATTATACGGATCCGGAAGTACCGTACACTTTTAATTTACCCATTAGATATGAGCGAACTGTAGGAAACCCTGAATTAGGTCAAAACAATATTAACTATGATAGTTTGTCGGGCGAAAGAATTTGCGTCTCATATAAAGAGAGGGAAACTGATCCGTGCGGTTTTTCTACTTCGGGCTGTACGTGCTGTAATACCGGGTGCGATATTATTGACTATGCCGCATACATCTCACGAAGTGGAAAGGTGATTATGGAACCAGTATTACAAAAAGGGCAGGGCAGCGGTTCGGGAGCACGTTTTGTATACAGTCAGGACCACCCGTGGCTGTACTATACTGCAACATATTATTCTAAAGACAATAGAACCGAAGGTGTTCTAGACCTGCTGCACCTGTTAGACAGCATGGAGAGAACTTACTAGTCTAGTAAAATAATTAAAAATCTCTTAAACTACAATGTAACACTTGTAACACTGCCATGAATATAAGATCTAAAGTTTTTCTAATTTTTTTGGTTCAGAACCTGCTGATTTTAGGTATTCTGGTTTGTGTTTTTTATTTTTTTGATCCCCAGCAGATATTTTTAACAAACCGAAACGGTTTTACCATAATAATTGGCATTTTAACCGTGTTTTACATTTTATCTTTGTTTTACGCCGCAACTAAAGTACAGGATTACGTTTCTGATCCGTTGGCAGAGCTAACTGCAAAAATCGAGATACTTAATAATCACGAACTCAAAGCTGTTAATTTCAAACAAATAACTAACCCCACCACAAAAAAAATTGTGGCTATTTTGGACTCCGCAGTTCAAGCACTTATAAAACGAGAAAAAGAATTAGACGAGCTTACTCTGGAAACAAATAAAAAAATAGAAGACATGAATAAAAAATTAAAGGTTGATGAGGAAGCCGCTGTACAAGTTTTTAAAGAACTTAAAGAAATTGACCGGATGAAAACCGAATTTATTTCATTAGCAGCACATCAGTTGAGAACACCATTACTTTCACTAAGATGGGGACTTGAAACGCTTTCCAAAAATGAAATAGGATCACTTAATAACAATCAGAAGGAATATGTTACGGAAATGTCAAAATCAACGAATAGGCTTATAAGCTTAGTAGATGGCTTGTTAAACGTGTCACGTATTGAATCGGGAAGATTAATTATTGAGCCACAACCAACTAACTTACACGAACTTGTCGAAAGTGTAATTAAAGAAGTAAAAAATAAAGACGAGACCAAAAATAAGGATCGCGTAATTGAACTGCGTGTACCTGAACCCTTACCGCAAATTAACATAGATACTGATCTGGTTAGGCACATATATCTTAATTTGATAGCTAATGCAGTAAAATATGCACCTGCCGATAAACCGATAATCGTAGGGCTGATTAAAAAAGAGAATACTATTGTCTCAAGTGTTGCCGACAAAGGGTGCGGTATTCCAGAAACCGAAAAAGGGCGAATATTTCAGAAGTTTTTCAGAGCCCACAATGCGCTTAAAGTTGCACCCGACGGGACCGGTCTTGGTTTATACCTTGTGAAAGAGCTCGTGGCTGTCTTAAATGGTACAATTTGGTTTGAAAGCACTGAAGGCCAGGGAACTACATTTTATTTTACATTGCCGCTTGATAACCCTGCGGTAAAAAGCGGTGAAATTAAGCTAACATGACAAATCTGACAAATGTTCAGTTAACAAAATATTTGGTGGGAAAAGGCATTCTAAAATCAAAAAACATAATTGACGCGTTCATGCGCATTGATCGGGCAAATTTTATCCAGCCAGGATTTGAAAAAAGTGCCTATGAAGATATGCCATTGCCTATTTCAGGTGGGCAAACAATTTCACAACCAACAACCGTTGCGTTTATGTTAGAAAAGCTTCAGGTTCATCCTGGGGACAAAGTACTTGATGTAGGTGCAGGTTCGGGGTGGACAACAGCACTTTTGGCAGAACTGGCGGGCCCGACAGGCAAAGTATACGGCGTTGAGCTTTTGCAATCATTGCTTGATTTTGGTAGAGCAAATGTTGCGAAATTTCACTTTAATACTGTTGAAATGTTTCCGGCTCAGACACAGCTTGGTTTACCGGACAAAGCCCCATTTCATAAAATTTTAGTTTCAGCTTTTGCGAATGAAATTCCCGAAGAACTTGTAACACAGCTAAATATAGGCGGGGTTATGGCCATACCGATTAGAAATTCACTTTTTAAGGTAACTAGAATTACTGAGACCGAAACACAAAAAGAAGAATATCCCGGCTTTGTGTTTGTACCACTAATACAAACAAAGAAAAGTACAGCTACCAAAAATACTAATGAACTAGTTGAAAACGGTGAGAATTAGGCAAATGCTATAAATAGTATAATGATAGCTAGTTAACATAATATGGATGCTAATAAAGTAAATCCGGAATATTTTAAGAATTTTGTTTTTGGGGCAGAAGATAGCTTGGTTTCAACTGTAGGCGTTTTATTTGGCGTAGCGTCCGCAAATTACGACAAAAATTTTATTATTGTTACCGGCCTTGTAGTTATAGCGGTTGAAGCACTCTCTATGGGTGCCGGCGCGTACCTAACCGAAACATCAACTCACGAATTAAAGTCTGCCGCTGATCACAAAGATAAACCTATAACGGACGGAATTATAATGTTTCTTTCGTATTTTACTTTTGGGTTTTTACCGCTTTTACCTTATATCCTAATGGATAACGAGAACGCCAAATACGTATCCTTGATTATTGCGCTTGGAATGCTCTTTATACTTGGTTACTGGCCAAACAAAAAATTGCGGGGCGGGTTGCGTATGACTGTAGTTGCAGGGATGGCAGTGCTAATTGGATTTATAATTGGCAACTTTGCAGATTCTCTTCTATAATAGTTTATAATAAACAAATATTATGCCCACAGAGCCTGCCGAAATTACATCATTACTATACGAGACATACGATAATCCCAATAACCAACAGTCCGCTTTGCGAACATTTGCACAAACTCATTTTGCACCATTTTTCAAAAAATATAAATTTGCGTTGCCGTTCGTATGGTTTTTTGCAACAACATTTAGTGCACTTGTTATCATTGTTGCACTACTTATCTCACTAAATTCAGAAAATACTGCTTCTGCAGTAGGCTATTCTATTTACTCTGCAAAACCATATGTATTAGGAGATTCTACTTCTGCACTTACAACAGTAGATGCTCGAGCCGCCACAATTGACGCAGTCTTCGCAAAATATAACTGTCCGCTTACAGGGCATGGTGAGACTTTTGTATTACACGCAGACAAAAATAATATCCCGTATTGGCTTGTAGCAGCTGTTGCTTTTCAGGAATCAAGTTGTGGAAAAAACGTACCGAAAAAAGACGGCATAGTTTCCAATAATTATTGGGGGTGGGGAGTGTACGGGGACAATGTTAAAACCTTTGATACGGTTGAGCACGGTATTAAAGTAGTGTCTGAATACATGCGAACGCGGTTTTTTGACCAAGGCATTACCGAATTATGCGATATCATGAAGGTTTACACACCGCCGTCTACAGGCTCATGGTGCAAAGGTGTTGAGTTTTTTAAAGATGAGATTGTTGAATACGAAACCCCGGATAATTAACTTTTACAGGCTATTTCGGTGAAATTCTAACTTACCCATTTTTTTCATATTAATCGTAAATAAAGAGCGTTTTTTTCTTGCAGCTACAATGTTTATCCGATTTGCGTGTACTCTAAATGTATGCTACCATTCTACTTTGTAAACACACAAAACACCTAATTTTCCATCTAAATTAAAAAGAATAAAGTGAGGACTTAAGTTAAGTGTACGTGTGCTACAAACTTATGCAAAAAATAAGTAAAATTAATTTGGTCCTTTCTTCCATAATTTTAGCTATGTTTATAGTTGCCTTTGGCAGCGGTGAAATACTGGCAAAAGCAGATGAATATACACAAGAATATGAAAGCTTAATTGTAACTGATTACACAGACCATGAGCTTGAAACTGAAGGTACTGCTGATGCTGCTTTGGTTGAAGCTGACCACCAAATTGCCGCCGTAAAAATCGACCGGGAAGAAAAATTAAGGAATTTCTTTAGTAAGTATAATTCACCTTTGGCAGACAGTGCCGAAACTTTTGTAGCAATTGCAGATAAATATAATATTGATTACAGACTACTACCTGCTATTTCCGGCGTTGAGTCCACATTCTGCAGAAACATAATTCAGGGTACGTACAACTGCTATGGCTGGGGGATTTATGGCAATAATGTAATTTATTTTGACTCTTTTGACGATGGAATTCAAAAAGTAGGGCAGGGAATATATGAAGGCTATGTAACTAAAGGGGCGGACAGCGTAGAAAAGATTGCGCCTATTTATAACCCGAATACACCGTGGCACTGGAGTGGTAAAGTGCGGTTTTTCATGAACCAGATTATCTAAGTTAGTAGACTATATTTGTAGAACTACCTGCCAATTTCAGTACTTTTCCTTGTATAATGAGTTTATGGGCAAGTGGCGGAACTGGCATACGCGCACGGCTTTAGAAGGTAACAAGGTGGGGGGTGGGTGGCGGAACTGGCATACGCGCACGGCTTAGAACCGTGTCTCGCAAGAGGTGAGGGTTCGAGTCCCTCCCCACCCACCACTTTGTTACGTTCGCAGCTTGCTGGTGAACCGTGTCTCGTAAGAGGTGTGGGATCGAACTCCCCCACCATTTTACTTCGTTCCCAACTGCTATCCGACAAACACATTAGTCATAAAGAAATACACACCAACAAACTGCACCGTAAAAAACAAAACAACTAAACTCCAATATAACACTCTTTTTTTATAACATTCCGCAAATATCCAAAGTAATAACGGAAATGCCAATAAAACTAACCGGTTAAAACTTAAAAAAGTTCCGCTCGTAAGTGGAATCAAAACTTGAAGTAAGGCAAATAGATAAATTTCCCCTCTGATTCTGGTAGCTGATTTAACCAATGCGAAAATTGATACCGCTACAGCCAATAGTTCGGTAAGTCGTATATAAATAGTATTTTCTTCCATGTGCAACATTCTAATCAGTGGCGTATAAAAACCTGCAAAAAAGCCAAAGATGCCTGTTTTTTGGTTAATTAGTTCACGCCCCCAGTTACTGTGCGTATCAAAAAATATGCGATATGACCCAAATGTATAATCCAGATAGGTAAAATAGGCAAAAAGCCCACTAAATGAAATTAGCGTTAATAAAAATGTGTTAAGTACAGTTTTAAAACCATGTTCAGGTTTTGACTTTAACCAGTTTGTCTCTGTCCCCACATAAAATACAACTATTACCAACCCGAGAGAAATTCCGGAAATTTTTGTTGCCGATAATAACCCTGCAAAAACCGCAGCATAAAAATATCTTTTTTCGAGTAAAAAAAGCAGCCCAATAGTGCTAAGAAAAATGTATAGTGTTTCGGTATAATTTGCCTGTAGATAAAAAGCACTTGGAAATGCCAATAACATTAATAAAGCAGGGAATTTAGCTTTTTCGGGAATTGCCATGTACCCCATTAACCGATGCAACAAAATTAATGTAGAAAGGAGTAATACAGCGTTTACTCGATAGGCAAGTGTAAGTGGCAAAAATATATCTGCAAACCTAATTACAAGCGGATATAGCGGAAAAAACGCCTGGAGCGGAAAAGAATAGCCTTCCTGTGCAATTTTGAGATAATGCATGCCGTCCCACCCCCACCCCCACACCGCAAACAACAGTTCTTTTAGTGAGGTATCTTTGACAGTAAGTAAACCGGAAAACCCTAGAATTAGTAAAAAGCCGTTTAATAACAATAAATACCCTAACCATAAAATTATGATGTTCTTGTGGTTTTTTAGAAAGATGGTTATTTTTTTTACCACTGTTAGTTTTTGCTTTATAAATACGTTGCAATAAATATATGTACATAAAGATAATACTCCATATTATGTTTGTACATTTTTAATATGGTTTAAATTGGTGTGGGAAGTTGCAATATTATAACTCACTACCACACTCATGCTAAAATCCTATTAATGAATATTCAAAACAACATAACGGCAATAAACAAAGACGTTGAGCGAAATAATAACTTCCTACACATGACCGCAAACGAAAACCAGATATCAAAAACTGCAAGACAATTTTTAAATACTAGTATTTCCGACAGATACTATTTTGGCGGGGGAGATGAAAACGCAATTGTTGAGATGGGGCACTTTTTAGGCTTGGGCTTCAAAAGTGTTGAAGAACTGGTATTTTTAGCAACTGAGGCAGCAAAACAAATGTTGTACGCACAGGCAGTTAATTTAAATGTTCTGTCCGGAGTACATGCCATGATGTCTGCCATATTATCTGTTACAGAGCCCGGTGAAACAGTATTAACTGTTCCGGTACCGGTAGGTGGGCACTTTGCAACACAAGGGATCTTAGCACGGGTTGGGAGAAAACACGATTTTGTTGATTTTGATTTAACTAACTTAAGATTCGACACGGAAAAAATTGCTAAAAAAGTTAAGAGTACCGGTGCAAAAGCAATTTATTTAGATGTTTCGTATTATTTAAACCCGCATAACCTAACTGAATTGCGTGAAGCAGTTGGAAAAAACATTATTATTATTTATGATGCCAGTCACACAATGGGGTTAATAATGGGCCAACAATTTCAAGCGCCACTTAGAGAAGGGGCAAACGTAACTTGCGCAAACACGCATAAAACATTGCCGGGACCGCACAAAGGGATGATTGCATTTCGTGATAAAGACCTAGCGGAAAAGGCAAATGCAATAATTGACGGGTGTCTATATTCAACCCCACATATGACTCATTTAATAGGATTAGCAATTACAATTCTTGAAATGAAAGAATTTGGGCAGGAGTATGCAAAACAAATTATTGCAAACTCACGAGCTCTGGGCAAAAAATTTACGGAATTAGGCTATGAAGTTAGAAAAGCAAATAATGGTGAATATTCTAATAATCATCAGGTACATGTATTTATTGATAATTCAGGTGAGAGCCTAGAACTTTACAACCGATTGCTGAAAAATAACATTTCCACTAATTTCGATGCGCCGCTGGGAAATAGAGTGTTTATTAGGATTGGCACACAGGAACTAACCAGAAGAGGTTTTAAAGAACACGATGTTGAGTTTCTTGCAGAGTTAGTGGACAAAGCATTAAAAGGCGAGGATGTATCATCGGAAATCACAAAACTAAGCAACGCTTTTACAACAATAAAATACTCTTTTGATGAATCCCTCGCTAATACTGTATAATCACCAATTGCGATGCATTTACGAAATATTGCCATAATTGCACATGTCGACCATGGGAAAACCACACTTGTTGATGGGTTGTTAAAGCAGTCCAAAACATTTAGGGATAATGAGGCACTTATGAGCCAGGATTTAATAATGGATTCGTTTGATCAGGAAAGAGAGCGGGGGATAACCATTTTGGCTAAGAATACAGCCGTAACATACAAAGATACAAAAATAAATATTATTGATACGCCGGGGCACTCGGATTTTGCGGGTGAGGTAGAGCGGACCTTAAACATGGCTGATGGCGCATTGTTGTTGGTTGACGCGCAGGAAGGACCGATGCCGCAAACTAAGTTTGTACTTAAAAAAGCGTTTGAGCTACACCTAAAAATTATTGTGATTATTAATAAAATAGATAAAAAACAAGTTAGACTTGCAGATACCAGAGCAAAAATTGACAATTTATTTTTGGAGTTAGCAACCGATCAAAAACAACTGGACTTTCCGGTTTTATATGCAATCGGCCGGGAAGGCAAAGCGTGGGCTGAAATTAAAGATGATAACGTTGATGCTGTGTTAGCCGATGAAACCGCTAACCTTGCACCTATTTTTGACGCGATTTTAGAGCATATTCCAGAACCGCAGCAAAACAATGAGGCGCCGTTTCAAATGTTGGTAAGCACGTTAGATTGGGACAATTTTAAGGGAAAATATGCTATCGGAAAAGTAAATAGGGGTGTGGCAAAGTTGGGTATGGCTGTGACATTATTAAAAGCATCGGGCGAACAGGAAAAATATACACTGGAAAAGATATTTGTTAATCAAGGGCTTAAACGAATAGAAGTTGACAGCGCACCCTCCGGTGAAATTGTTGCACTTACTGGTATTAAAAATGCAGACATAGGAGACACTATTGCAGATTCTCAAACTCCCGAAGCCTTAGCTACTATTAAAATAGATGACCCGACGTTAAGCATTTCTGTAGGACCAAACACCTCACCCTTTATGGGACAGGAAGGTAGGTTTTTTACCAGTCGCCAAATTTTGGACCGGATTCAACGTGAACTGCAAACAAATGTTGCAATGAGATTTACACAGACAACCGACGATATGTTTGTTATTTCGGGTAGGGGCGAGTTACACTTATCTGTTTTTCTGGAAACGTTAAGAAGGGAAGGGTTTGAGCTAAGTGTAGGCAAACCAACCGTTATCACCAAAAACATTGATGGAGTAGAAATGGAACCGATTGAAGAACTAACTGTAGATATTGACAGTGAATATGTAGGAGCTCTTAAAAGTGAAATTGGCCAAAGACGTGGAATTTTAATTTCACAGGAAGAATTGACAAGCGAAACAGCACGGCTAATTTTTGAAATAGCTACCGCAGGGCTTTTGGGGTTAAGAACAACTCTACTCACAATTTCTAAAGGGACGGCCATAATGCACACTAATTTTTTGCGGTACGAAAAGGGTGCAGGCGCACTTAAAAAATTACGTAAAGGTGTATTGATTGCTTCAAATCCGGGATATGCAGCTACTTACGGTTTGTTAAACGCACAAACAAAAGGACCGGTTTTTATTGCACCTAAGCAAAAAGTATACAGCGGGATGATTATTGGCTTAAATGGGCGTGACGAGGACTTGGAAATTAATGTGTGTAAAGAAAAACAGTTAACAAATAACAGATCTTCGGGTGAAGGCACGTCTGTTGCGTTAGTGCCGCCTGTTATTATGAGTTTGGAACAATGTCTGGCTTTTTTGGAAAATGATGAATTACTGGAAATTACGCCTAAAAGTTTAAGGCTAAGAAAAAAGATTCTTGATAGTACGCAAAGAATGAGAAGTGCGCGAAAATCTTCACAATAATAACACAAGGGTAACTTCGGAAACTTAAAGTATTAGCCCACAATTTTCGGAAGTGCTACACTTTATTTACAATAAAAGTCGTAATATAAAAATGCTTAAAGCAAATCAACTTGAGGCCCAAATCACAAATGAGCTGAAAACCCTTCCCGGAGATGTGGGGCTTGTAGTCAAATTTTTAACTTTAGATAAAACCATTACCTACAACGAACAGCACCAGTTTTGGGCGGCAAGTGTAATAAAAATACCTATCGCGATTACTTTCTTTTCTAAATACGAAAACAACTCACAGGTTTTACATCAAAAAAGAAAAGTTAAACCTGAAAATATGGTTTTGGGTAGCGGGGTTGTTCATCTACTAGATTCCGAAGCAGAATACACAATACTTGATTTGCTTAAATTAATGATTATTTTATCTGATAACGCCGCAACTAATGAGTTGTTGGATATTGTTTTGCCTGAAGATATAGAGAAACACATGCATGAGCTTGGTCTAGCTAATACTACAGTCCGCCATAAAATGTTTATAAAAGCCGGAAAAGGTCCAAACTATACTACACCTACTGATATTTCACTTTTGCTCGAAAAGCTATATAAAAATGATTTATCTGGTTCTGAGCAAGTACTTGAAATAATGACTGAAACTGTAAAAAGAGATGGGATTCCGTTGTATTTACCAAATGATGTACGCATAGCGCATAAAACTGGCTCGTTACCAAATGCCGTACATAATGTTGGGATTGTATACGCTAAAAAGCCGTTTATTTTTGCGTTCTTTTCCGACGATCAAGCGGACAAGTTAAAAACTGCCGGCGTTTTGGCAAGGTGCGCGAAACTGTGTTTTGACTTTAGCCAAGAATGAAACGGGGAAGTTTTTATTTTAAAGCACCGTACATCAGAAAATGCACAAAGAACATCAAAAAATCTTAAAAATGATGAGAATAGCGCAAACTGAGAGACATAAGTCCCAAAATAGAAAAGAGGGCAGTTTTAACCCAAAAAGCTATTTAGGCACACCGCGTAAATATTTGGGCCTTAACGCAAAAAACTTGAAAAGTATCGCGTCGCAGTGGACAAAAGAAAACAAAAACATTTCTACAAGTGAATTAATGGCTGTGCTTGATTCGCTTAACTTAGGGGAGACATTTGAGGAACGCATTATGGTAGGCAGTATTTTGGGCAGGCTGAAAAACCAACGTGTCGAAATGAATATTGAATATCTTTATAAATGGCTGGGCAATTTGGAAGGCTGGGCAGAAATTGATTGTTTGTGTCAATCATCATTTAGCGGGGAAGAGGTGATAAGCAGGTGGTCCGAATGGCAAAAATTGTTAACTACGCTAAATACCGATAAAAATATAAGTAGGAGACGTGCTAGTTTAGTACTGCTGTGTAAAGCTGTTAGAGACTGTAAAGATGATAGGTTTGCTAAATTAGCTTTTGCAAATGTAGAAAAACTGAAACACGAAAAAGAAATATTAATCACAAAAGCAGTATCGTGGATTTTAAGAAACATGACTAAAAACTATAAGGCTGAAGTAAAGAACTATTTAGATCAAAACGCTGAGACCTTGCCGAAAATTGCGGTGAGAGAAACTAAACGCAAACTAGAAACGGGCAGAAAATAAAAGAAATAATGCGCTGCTTGTAATTTGTAAACTTCGGTCACACACCAAACAGTAAATACCCTAAGCTATATGCTAATATATTCGTGTGACAGCCAAAAAACTTACCACCTCCGACAGCCGCGGAAAATTTATAGTGCTATATGGATCCAATAATATTGGCAAATCTACACAGATACGATTACTAGCGCAAAAACTGCTGGAAAATAAAAAAGATGTCCTTACAATAAAATATCCGTTATATAGCTTAAAACCAACAGGTCCTAAATTAAATAAAATATTAAGATCCGAGGTCAAAAACCCTAAAGACGTGTTGCCGGAAGAAAAATTACAAGAAATTTACGCACAGAACAGAGCAGATTTTCAACCAATATTGCTAAATATATTAAACAGTGGCATTAACGTAATTGCCGAAGATTATAAAGGTACTGGCATTGCGTGGGGTGTGACAAGGGGAGTGGAGTTAAAAAAATTGGAGAAAATGAATAAGAGTTTTATTGAGCCGGATATTTCTATTCTGCTAGATGGCGACAGGTTTAAAGACAACGCGGAAAAAGTACACAGAAATGAAGGCGCGGACAGCGACAAATGGGAAAAAATTAGACAAAAACATTTATTTTTACCCGAAAATACGTGGGAATTGAATAGGGAAGTGCATTTGCAGTTGGCGAAGCGATATGGGTGGGTTTTGGTGAAGGTGGATGGTGATATTGAGGCAGTAAGTGATAAGGTTTGGGGTGTAATTGAGCGTGTTTTGTGATCGTATTGTAATTGTAATTTAACACCGTAAAAAGTTGGAAGGAGACAGTCAACAGCGCACGTGCACTGGTGTTGACTGCCTCCCAAAATGGCGAAGGCCTAGCAGGGGTACTGTTTTCGACGCCTCTCTGCGTCTGCCTCCCATCGAGCGCGTTCTTCCTCAGACAAGTCTGAATAAGAAATCGGCCTTCTCTTTGAAGAAGAAGCGGGCTGTGTATTCTGATTTTCCGGTGAGCCGCCTGACCGGGAATCAGACCAGGTATACGGTTTATCACTCCTTAAACTTTTACGTTTTGACATCTCTCCGGCCCTCCTCTGGCCGAAAATGCTTTTTCATGAAAAGAAAAGTTAGACTTTCTTGACTGGTGGCCGCTTTGGCGGCTGTTTTTTCTTAGTCATCAATCCTCCTACTCAAATAGTCTCCCCATCATAAAAAAGCCCCCTAATACTATAAGCTACTTGAGTGTACCACAAACAGCCAAAGCATAGCAAGAGGTAAGTAGGTGTGCTAAAATGAGCAGGTTATGCAAGTCAAAGTCGATCAAAAACCAAAAGCAACCTTACTATTAACTATTGTTGTACCAAAAGACAAGGTTAAACAGGCATATGACGACCTGTTCAAACAGCTCGTTGCCACAGCAGAGATAAAAGGCTTTAGAAAAGGCCAAGCCCCTGCCGAGATAGTTAGGCAAAACACAGACGAATCGAAGTTATTGGGCGAAACTGTAAACGTCTTACTCCAAACATACTACCCGCAAGCGCTAAAAGAACAGCATATTATGCCTATTGCCAATCCAAAGGTTGAAATTACAGAATTTGCCTTGGATAAAGATTTTGAGTTTACTGCAACAGTTGCAACCAAACCTGCCGTCAAAGTAGGGGATTACAAAACAGAACTTAAAAAAATTCAAACTGAAAAGTCAACACAATTGCGTGAGCTAAATGCGCAAAAACTGGCTAAAGGTGAAAAGTTGCAAACAGACCACGTGCACCTAACCCCGGATGATGTTATTGCGGCAATAATAAATGTAACTGAAGTAGAATTAGCGGAAATTGTACTTGACGATGAAACTGACCGCCTTATGTCACGGCTTGTTGACCAGGCGCAGGCAATTGGACTGTCACTAGAACAATATCTAAAATCACAAAACAAAACCGCAGAAGATCTTCGTACTGACTATACAAAAATAGCGGAACGGAATTTAATAGCAGAGTTTGCGTTGGCTGAGTTAATCGCACAAGAAAACGTAACTGTTTCTGAACAGGAAATTGACGATATGATTAAGGCATCCGCAGACCCTAAAACACAAGAAAATTTAAATGATCCGGCACAAAAGTGGTATATTAGAAGCATTCTTGAAAAAAACAAGCTGGTAACCCAAATACTTGCGGAAGTAGAAACACCACATGAGCATGACACAAATGGAAACATAAAAAATACAAAAAATGGCGATGCGAGCAGTGAAAAGGATATGGACGATAAAAAAGGTGAAAATAGCAAAAATTAATTAAAATTACAAAAGGAGAAAAAATGAGCAAAAATATACTAAATAGCACACTTGTACCTATAGTCGTAGAAAAGGACCCAAAGGGCTTTGAACGCTCGTACGACATTTATTCACGGTTACTGAAGGATTTTGTAGTTTTTGTCACAGGTCCTATTGATATGGCTGTAGCTAACACTTTTATTGCTCAAATGCTATTTTTGGAAAGTGACAATCCTGACAGAGATATCAGCATTTATATTAACTCACCGGGTGGGGAAGTATACGCCGGCAGAGCAATGTACGACACCATAAAACATGTCAAAAATGAAGTTGCTACTGTAAACGTTGGTTTAGCAGCATCGGCAGCCGCACTCATTTTAAGTGGTGGTACAAAAGGTAAAAGATACAGCCTACCAGGTGCGCATGCAATGATTCACCAACCACACGGCGGTGCAGAAGGTCAAGCCACCGACATAGAAATACAGGCAAGACAGATAATAAAAATCCGTGAACAAGCCGCAAAAATTTTGGCACAAAACACCGGCCAAAAACTTGAAAAAGTTATGCAGGACATGGAACGCGACAATTGGATGAATGCGGAAGAAACCAAAACTTACGGACTTGTAGACGAGGTAATGCAACCAAACAAGAAATAGCTTTGTACGTAACATTATATTTTCACTATTATTTTCGTTTTTGCGCTAAACTTGTTATTATGGTGCGAGAATAATGCGCGGGCTCCTAGCTCAGCTGGTTAGAGCGCTTCAGTGACATTGAAGAGGTCACAGGTTCGAATCCTGTGGAGCCCACCAGGCGAAATTAATCCAATCTGAAATTTTGTAATGGAGTGCCAGTTAATAAGGGGTTGCTCGTTAATCGCTCAACATAGAATCTTCAAAACTCTTAGTTGAATTAGTCTTTGACTTGTAAAGATAATAACCCATCGCTAACAACCCGCTAGAAATAAGTAAAATCATTATTTGATCACTACCCGTAATTGGTACCTGTGATGTGCTTTGAGTTGTTTGAGTAGTCCCGCCCGCCCCAGGTACATAATTCTGTCCCGCGTGTAACGTAAAACTATAAGATTCACCACCTGAAGTAATTACAATAGCATGATCACCGGTTGGTGTAGTTGTAGCGTAGCACCAATCACCTTCAGCGTCGGCTGTTGTTGAGCCGGAAGAACCGTCAACACTAACAGTTACAGTCGCATTAGCATCCGCAGTTCCACATAACTGTGCGTTTTGACCTGTATACCACCACTCAGGATACATCGCACCTCCTGTAGACAACGCACCAATAGAAGTTAAAGTTAAAGTCGCGGCTAAGATTATAGAGTTAAAATAAACCGTAAACGATAAAACAAATAAAACTAAAACAGAAAATAGTTTTAGGCAGAGCTTTTTCATATACTAAAATTGTAGCAACTTGCAATACCTACTGCAATACCCCCGCCAAATTCTTCTCACACGTCCGCGAACATTACATTTCGTGTACAACTATACTTACTCAAACTGTATAATTTACATATGCCTGCCAAAAGTACTAGTTACTATATGAAGACCGCCATCCTTTCCGGCGCGTTGTTTATTGAATCACTTATGTTAACAGCTTTCTTAAAAAAGCTTGCATTTACCGAAAATTACTTTGACCCCTCATTTTCAACAATACTGCACACCGCACTGCTTTTACTGCTAATTGCATATACTTACGCACTTACCGTAGGGGCATGGGATAAGTGGGAACAGTACGTTATTGTACCCGTTCCGGTATGCGCAGGTATTTTTGTTATAGCTATTTCAATAGACGCCGCTTACGCTTTATTGCTCACTCTGGCATGTTTTCTAATTTTGCTTTACGATATTGATTTTTCCGCAAAACTGCGTGAGCAATTAATAAAGTTTAATCCGCAAATAATATTACGGTTTTCGACAAAAGGCTTATTATTTGTATTTGCACTTGTTGGAGCTTTTTTGGTCGTAGTTAGCCCTTCTGCCCAAAATATAGATTTAACCGGTGGAATAGCTGATGTGGTTCATGGACAGGTAACAAACATTGTATCAAGGGAAACGGGCGTAAGTGTCAGCGATATCACACAGGTAGTAGGTGAGGGCAGTATCAGAACATTTGTTAAAAGTCAGCTGGATGCTCTGCTTGACCCCTATAAAGAATTTTTTGTCATTATTGTGGCGTTTTTTACTTTAGGGCTTATCCAACTTATAAACGGTATTATTTACGCACTGTTTTCAGTTACTATTGGAACGGTTTTCGCACTCGCAAAAAAAGTAGGGTTTTTCCGAACAGAAACTAAGCAGGTAGACCAGGAGATTCTGCGATTTTGACAGCGTTAGCAAGTGTATACTCTCCGATGCGTGTTCTCACTAATTTTATTAGCACGCCGCCAATGCCTAAATCTTTTCCAAGGTCGTGCGCAAGTGCCCTAATATATGTACCGCTCCCGCACGTTACTACACATGTTAAAACCGGCAAAACAGTATTGTATTGCTGGTTATATTTTGCTAGATTTTTAGGTTCAAAGTCAGTTAATTTTATAGAATACACGGTTACATTTTTAATGGGTAGGTCGTCTTCCTTAACTTTGCCGGAACGCGCTTTTTTGTATAGTCTCTGACCGTTTACATGTACTGCGGAATAAGGAGGTACGGTCTGAGATATTTTGCCAACATAGTTAGGTAAAATTTTTTCTATTTTAGCTTGAAGTTCTTTAATATCATACTTCGCATTTTTTTCTCCTGTTGTAAATTTTAGAGGGCCTTCAAGATCATACGTTTCTGACTCTACTCCAAACGCTATATCAGCAACATATTCTTTTTGCAGACTCATTACTTCTGCTTGCTTTTTAGTGTCACGGTCGACAAGAATTAGCAGTAAACCTTCAGCCAACGGGTCGAGCGTACCTGCATGCCCGACTTTTAACTTTTTGTTACCGGTCTTGTGTTTAAGTTCATGGCGGACTTTGGCAACAACATCGTAACTTGTCCACCCCGCCGGTTTATAAATGCTTAGAATCATATTTCACTATATTAGCATTATACTTAAGTGTGAAGATCAAAATTATTTTACTGTCCTATAAACAGTCGTTTAACAACGACGGGCTGTTTTGTGAAACAGGCAGTTAGTTGAATTTCGGAAGAACGCGGTGTATATTTGAAAAACATGTTTACGAATTGTTTTAGTTACATTTTAACAACAACCACTACAACCCCTATTCAGGGGTAATAATCTTATTAACAACTGAATACCAGTACTACACACATTATGTGAAAAATAGTATAAAATTTAGAAAGTAATAATATGAATGACCAAAAAGAAAAAAAAGAAAAAGTAATTGAAAAATTGAAAGACGATCCGCTAATGCCGGTAAGACACAGCGCGGAACATGTTTTGCATACAGCAATGCAAATTCTATATCCTCAGTTGAAAAAGGTTATGGGTCCACCTATAGAAAATGGATTTTATTTTGATTTCGACTTACCTGAAAGTATTTCGCCTGACGACTTCCCTAAAATTGAAGAACTAATGCGTAAGATAATTGCTGCCGATCTAAAGTTTACAAAAAGGGAAGTTACTGAAGATGAAGCTAGAAATGAATTTAAGAATAATGAATACAAGTTGAATACTATAAATGAGATTGTGGCGCGTGGTGAAGATATTAGTCTGTACGCAATGGGTGACGAGAAAAGTGAATATTACGATTTAGATTTATGCTCGGGACCTCACGCTAACAGTACAGGTGAGATAAAAGCGGTTAAACTGTTAAGTGTTGCGGGTGCGTACTACAAAGGCGATGAGAAAAACAAAATGCTCCAACGAATTTATGGGACAGCATTTGATTCTCAGGCTAAATTAGACGAATATCTTGCTGAAATCGAGAAACGGAAGCAAAACGATCACCGCGAGGTAAATAAACTTTTGGATATATTTGCCACTTCAGAATTAGTAGGCAAGGGTTTAATAATGCTCACTCCAAACGGCACTATTATCCGTAATGAGCTGCGTGACCACTTGCTGGCTGTGTGTAAAAAGTACGGTGCTCTTGAAGTAAACATTCCTCATATGGCTAAAATTGCATTATATGAGACATCAGGTCATGCAGATAAATTTAAAGATGAGCTATTTAAAGTTGTCAGCCACTACGATGAGGAGTTTGTATTAAAACCGGTAAATTGTCCTCACCATACACAAATTTATGCTTCCAGGCCCCGCAGTTATCGCGAATTGCCGCTTGCGTATGTTGAATCTACGCAACAGCATCGGGACGAAAAGCCTGGTGCGATGATTGCCCTAAACAGAGCAAGATCGTTTGAAATTGATGACGGGCATACTTTTTGTACTCCGGAACAAGTAAAAGCTGAAACCATTAAACTTATTAAGATTATGCAGGAATTTTATGAAGCGTTTGGGATGTGGGGCAAGCATTGGGTGTCGCTGTCATTCAGAGATCCCGCAAATCCTGAAAAATACATTGGAACCGATGAGGGTTGGCAAAAAAGCGAACATATGCTTGAAGAAATAAATACTGAGCTTAGGTTGGGCGGAAAAATTATGCGGGGAGATGCGGCACTATACGGCCCTAAAATAGATATTATGCTAAAAGATGCGTTAGGTAATGACAGGCAATTAGGCACTGTTCAGCTCGATTTTGCAATGCCCGGCAGGTTTGGCTTAACATACATAGACAGTGATGGTGCTGAAAAAACACCCGTGATGATTCATCGGGCAATTTTGGGGTCATATTTTAGGTTTATTGCATATTTGCTGGAAAACACCGGCGGTGCTCTCCCTGTCTGGTTGCAGCCCGTACAGGTTCAAGTAATACCAATTGGCGAAAAACACAATGAATACGCGCACACAGTAGCTGACGCACTTATTGCCAACAATATTAGAGTTGACCTTAACGCTAAAAACGACACGCTGCAAGCAAAAATCCGCGACGCGCAACTGCAAAAGGTGCCCTACATGCTGATAGTAGGCGATAGGGAAGTAGAAAGCGATATGGTAAGTGTTAGACTGCGGAGCGGCGACAATCTAGGCAGTATGCCGGT
Organism: uncultured Candidatus Saccharibacteria bacterium; assembly: GCA_964496005.1. Classification (GTDB taxonomy): domain Bacteria; phylum Patescibacteriota; class WWE3; order UBA101185; family UBA10185; genus CAZBWW01. Next base: position 24,576 of record CAZBWW010000009.1, read on the forward strand.
AAATGAGATTTCGAACCGAATAGTGCAGAAAATCAAGGAAAAGTCGCTTGATTTATAGCCCGGTATGTGCTAATTTTTGTAAGTTACGTAGGAGGCAATACAATAACGACCAATAAATATTACAAAGTTAACGAACGAATCAAATACCCTGAGGTACGGGTGATTGTTGACGGTGGTGATAATATTGGTGTTTTGACAACAGCAGAAGCGTTAAAACTGGCACAGGAACACGAGCTTGATTTAGTTGTTATAACTGAAAACGCGAAACCGCCAGTAGCAAAAATATTGGACTTTAACAAGTTTTTGTACGAGGAAAAGAAAAAAAGCGCGCAAATCAAGGCGAAATCGAAAAAAAGTGAAACTAAGGAATTTAGACTCGGAGCGCAGATAGATCAGGGAGCACTAGATGTAAAAACAAATCGGGCGCGCCAGTTTTTGGCAGAAGGCAACAAAGTTAAAGTTACGGTTAGGCTGCGGGGTAGAGAAAAGGGCAGACCTGAACTTGGGATGGCAAAGATTGTGCAATTTGTAGAACAACTACAGGACGTAGCAAAACCTGAAAGTGAAATTAAGGATATCGGCGGTACAATAACTGTAACACTGATAAAAAAATAAATAACATGGCAAAAAAAAGTAAAGGGAAAACTAAAATAAAAACAAGAAAAACCTTGATGAAAAGAATCAAGGTAACAAAATCGGGCAAAATACTAAAAAAGCAAAACAGAACCGGACATCTGAAACGGAAATGGACTGCAAACAAAAAGCACCGAAAAAACAGAATGAATGAGGTTGAGTCGGTTGGGTACATGAAAAAAATTAAACAGTTACTTGGTTCAAACGGTAAGCAAGTTAAAATAGGAAAATGAGGTATGACAAGAGTAAAAGGCGGCCCTCGGGCCAGACATGCACATAAAAAGATAGTTGATCAGGCAAAAGGCTACCGCGGTACGCGAAGTAAATTGTTTCGCAGAGCCAACGAGGCCGTACTTAGAGCAGGTGAACAAAGTTTTGCCGGTAGAAAGATACGCAAAAGAGATATTAGAAGATTATGGATTACCAGAATAAGCGGTGCATTAACTCAATACAATATTAAATACAGCAGATTTATCGCCGGGTTAAAAAAAGCGAATATTGCTCTTGATAGAAAGCAACTAAGCGAACTTGCAATAAACGACCCGGTTGCATTTCAAAAAGTTGTAGAGATTGCTACTTCTGGTAAGTAATTAAGCTCCACCTATTAACCCGTACATCATATACAAAAATTATAACATACAATAACAGACGTTATACATGCAACAAATTCCGATTAACATTCGGCTGAAATCTTGTTAAACTGAGATACAGCTACAATGAATGACGACCTTACACCCAAAATTAAATACATAGCCGATCAATTTACAGTTGACTTGACGGCGGCTAAGCACAACGGAAACTTTGACGAACTGTATTTAAAATATTTTTCAAAAACACATGGAGTTACAACTGAATTAATTAAAGAACTGGCGAACCTGTCGGCTGATGACAAACAAATTTATGGACCATTAATTAATAAACTAGCACAAGAACAAAAAGCTGAAATTGACCTGGCTAAACAAGAATATGATACAGACAAGCGTGCTGATCCATTAATTGATCTGACATTACCCAAGCCACCAAAAAAAACGGGCTATCTACACCCGTTAACTCAAGTTACGCGCGAAATAAACGACTTCTTTAGATATCACGGATATTCTATTGTGGAAGGGCCCGAAATTGAAACAGTAGAATATAACTTTAGAAAACTAAATCTACCAGAGGGTCACCCAGCAACTGATTTACAGGATACGCTTTTTATTGCAGAACCAAATATTATGTTGAGGACTCACACCTCATCAATTGAAGCGCGGCTGTTAACGGCTCAGGAACCGCCAATACGAGCTGCGTTTCCGGGTAAATGCTTTCGAAATGAAACACCAAATTCAACAAACACACCTTTTTTTAACCAATACCAAGGTGTTGTGGTTGATGAAGGACTAAACATGCAAAATTTGAAAGCAACGTTAACATTTTTTCACCAATTTTTATTTGGAGATGACGTAGAACTGCGTTTCAGATACAAATATTATCCTGAAGTATCGCCGGGGATGGGTGTCGATATGAAATGCAAATTTTGCGCAGGTAGCGGCTGTAATGTGTGTAAACATCGCGGATATATCGAAGTGCTTGGCAGCGGAATGATTCACTACAATACACTAAAAATGTGCGGCATCGACCCGGAAATTTACACCGGCTTTGCCTTTGGAATTGGGCTTGACCGCTTGGTGTTGCAAAAATTCGGTATTCCGGACATAAGGTATTTATATGGTGGAGGGATAGTGTACAAATGAGAATTCCTTACGACTGGTTACAAGAATATGTTCACACGAATAAGTCTCCAAGGGAAATTAGTGACAGTTTAACACTGCTTGGGCTTTTACTAGATAAGCCTATCCAAAATGAAAATGATTCAAAAAAAGCAGTTTTAGAGCTTGAACACCGCATGGATAGGGCAGATTGGTTGTCAATTATCGGGTGTGCGAGAGATTTGGCAGCTTTTGAGCATAAAGAACTAATTTACCCCAAAGCATTCACAGAAAAAGGAAAAGAGCTGCCCGGCAATGAAAAAGTTGTAATTAAGGTTGAGTGCCCGGATCTTGTATATAGATTTAATACAAAAGTGTTCAAAAACGTAAAAGTCGGTGACTCTCCGGACTGGCTAAAAAACAGACTCGAAACTTATGGAATTCCGGCAATTAATAACGTTGTTGATATCACAAATTATGTAATGGTTGAGTATGGCCAGCCCATGCACGCGCAGGATATTGCAAAAATGGCCAAACGGGAAATTGTTATTAGACGTGCAAAAAAAGGCGAAACGGTAAAAACGTTGCTAGGCGAAACTGTTTCACTTGACTCAGACGCGTTTGTACTAACACAAAACGACAAACCAACGGTAATCGGTGGTATTGTAGGCGGAAATGACACCGCTGTAGATAGCACAACTACAGAAATAGTACTTGATGCCGGCAATTACAATCAACGAAATGTTAGGAGCACATCGCGCAGATTAAAAATTCAAAACGAAACTGTCATGCGATATGACAAATTTTTACACCCGCACTTGACACAGGTAGCAGTGGAAAGAGCTGTATATTTATTAAAGGAGCTAACCGGTGCAGACTATTATGAAAATGAAGATTGGTATCCGCAACACTGGGACCCTAAAATATTACGATTAAGGTATGACAGGGTTGGCTTGTTAAGCGGACTGGATTTAGAAGTATCAGCTGTAACCGAAATATTGACTGCGCTTGAATATAAACTTATGAACACATCAGATGAGTATGTAGATGTAGAAATACCTTATTTTCGTACAGATATTACTGTTGAAGACGATATAGTTGCAGACATACTTAGAATTTACAACTATAAAAATATACCCGTAACGCCAATAGAAGCAGCACCACCAAAAGAAATTACTCCTAAGATTTACGATTTTGAGAATCGGTTGCGGGATATTATGGTTTCACTTGGGTGTCATGAACACGTAACCGACCCGCTTGTGCAAAAAAACGATGAGCTTAGTGAACAGGTTGTGTTACAAAACGCATTGTCTGCCGAAAAAAGCGCATTACGTACCACACTTTCAGAAACACTGCTGCCTGTAAAGGAAATTTATGTAAAACATAAAATTACTAATGTTGGTTTATTTGAAATTGGACTTGTATATAGCCAAAAAGGTACTTCAGGTTCGCTAGATTCTTATACAGAAAAAAGAGTAATGGAGCTTGTATGTAATTGTCCCGACAAAACACCGTTTGAGATTAGTAAAAATGTGAAAAGAGTGTTGGCAGGGTTATTTCATAATTTAGGTGTTTCAGCCACTTACAAAAAAAGCAACCAGCTTCATGCGCATGAAAGTTGGCAGGCGGCGGAAATATTTACAAAAAATTATGATGCGGGTGAGTTGCTAATTGGAAATTTACGCTATGACGGCTTTACACTATTTACTGAAAATCTTTTACTTGCGAAAACACAAAATAAAAGAGTTCAGTATGATTTACAAAATATTATAACTGAAGACGTTTCGCTAGTGCTTGAAATAAGGGAATCTTTTGGACCCATTTATACTTTTATGAAAAATTTCAGTGAATATATTAGAGATGTCCTTATAATTGAAGAGTTTACTGACGAAAAAAGATTTGGTACGGGTAAAAAAGCAGTGTTAGTAAGATTTGAGTTTAGCGGCGAAGAATTGACCTCAAAGAATGTGGAAGAAATTAAGCAAAAGCTCCTTGCGCAATTAGAATCGGATTTTGCCGTTACGGTAAGATCGGTGTAATTACAAATCAGACACCGTAAAATAAGTATAGCTTACATAGGTAACTGAATTTTGCTAAAAATTCGATCCGTTTTTTAATAATTTTTTTAATAATTTACAACTGTAACTTCAATGCTCGTTTCGCCCTCGTTTCCTTTTTCGTCACGCGCTTTAGCCCTAAATGTATGTTTTCCGGCTTGTGCAGAGTTAAGCGTAAAGTTATAGCCAAAAGGTTCAGATCCATCTTCCGTAACCTCATCTCCGTCCATGTATATTTTGACGTAGTCAATTTCGTTAGGTGAAGAAACCTCAACTTTTAATCTAAATTCCAACGGTGCAGTATCACCGTCTTTAAAGCTAGTTATCCCAACGACCGGTGAGGTATCTTCATTGAGATCGCCATCTTCATCAAATTCCAGTCCTGAAATCATTTTTGGCGGGAAATACGCGCTATCTCCCGAAAAATTTTCACCTATCCACTTATCTACATATACTTGCCATTCCGGTAACTCGGCCCTAATATCAACGAAGCTTTTTTCGTCGGTTTTGTTTGCTTTTCTACACGCATCACTTGCCAATAACCCATCCTCTTTACAAATTTCCAGTCTTTGATACCACTCACTCGGTGCCGTTGGTTCAGTACCTTTAACTAACCACTCTTGCCTTGAAGGAAAATCTTCGTACGGCTGCATACCGGTCAAAGTATCGATAGTCATTTTTTCTACTGTTGAGGGAGCTACAAAGTTTTCCGGGTCTTTCCCGCTTAGAAAATCTACCATAAATCTATTCCATATTGGGGTTGCACCAGAAATACCTGACGCGACATAACTCATTGGTTCGTTGTTGTTATTACCAACCCACACACCGGTTACAATTGACGGTGTGAAACCAATAGCGTAGTTGTCACGCAAATCATCTGTAGTTCCGGTTTTAACACCAACCTGATGACCTGATATATTCAATAAACTGCCTGATCCAAAAACAGTACTTCGTGCCCCATCGTCGGATAAAATATCACTTATTAAAAACGCGGTTTCCTCGCTTAACGCTTTCTTTTCAACCGGAGTGTGTTTATACAACACATTACCGCTTGAGTCTTTTACTTCAATTACAGGTGTTGCTTCTACATGCACACCTTTGTTTGCAAAAGCTCCAAACGCGCTTGTCATTTCTACTAGTTTCGTTTCGCCACCGCCCAAAGTTAATGCTAAACCGTACCGTTCGCGCTCCGTCAGTGTTGTGATCCCAAGTTTTTCAGCAGTTTCAAGCATATTATCAATGCCCACAATTTTTAATGCCTTAACTGCGGGAATGTTTAATGAATTAGCCAAAGACCGGCGGAGTGACATCGGACCTCTAAAAAGCCCGTCATAGTTGTCGGGAATATATGGTTGATCCGGCGACGAGCCTTGAAATTTTGTCTGTACATCTAAAAATGGAAATGCCGCCGTATAGCCTTGCTCAAGCATAGTGGCGTATGTAATAGGCTTAATGGATGACCCCGGCTGTCTAAGAGAAGTTGTAATGTTTACATTCGGATCAAACACACATCCGCCCTCACCTGCTATACCAGATGTACACCCTTCCGGTGCCGGCTCCGCAAAATAATCTTTTGAACCAACCATAGCAAGAATTTGCCCGGTTTTCGGATCTAGTGCGACCAGTGCGCCGTTACCAAGGTTTAAATATGCTGATGAGTCAACCTCGTCAGCTACAATTTCTTCGGCCTTTGCTTGTAAATCCAAATCTAAGCTTGTTGTGACCTGCAAACCCCCTTGTTCGACAACCTCCTCGCCAAATATTTCGGCTAAATAATCCTTGGCATAAAACACAAAGTGCGGGGCTTGGAAACTAACCCGCCCGCGATCAAAAGCTAATTCTTCTGCTTTTGCAGTTTCATACTCCTCATCGCTTAAATAATGCCGTTTACCGTCTGCACCTATCCACCCTTTTTCGTTCATTAAATATAAAACGTAGTTTTTTCTTTCAATACCGGCTTCAGGATCAGCACCAAAAAACGAGTAATAGCTTGGGCGTTGGGGGACACCCGCTAAATAAGCGGATTCAGCGATAGTTAAGTCTTTTGGTTCCTTATTAAAATACGCCTTTGCGGCCGTTAATACACCGTAGTTTTGTCCACCATATGGAGTTTCGTTAAGGTACATCTGAATAATTTGCTCTTTTGTATATTTATTTTCCAGTTGTAATGCCAATATGAATTCTTTTATTTTTCTGGTTACGGTTCTTTCCTGGGTAAGTACAGCGTTTTTTACCACCTGCTGAGTAAGAGTTGATCCGCCTTGCAAACCCTGTCCGGTTAACGTGTTTTTAACTGCCCGCAACATCCCTAAAAAATAAAACCCTCTGTGCGTATAGAAATTTGCGTCTTCTACGGCTAACGTGGCATTAACAAGGTGCGGCGATACATCTTCGTATTTAATAAGTACACGGTTTTTTTCACCGTATACTTCAAAGATCGGTTTCCCGTTACGGTCAAACAGTTTTGTTGACAATTCGTCACTGCGTTCAAGTAGTTGATCCGGATCCGGTAAATCACGGGAATAAAACACAAAAGCTGCAAAAACCACTAACGTACCTGCAATAACACAAAAAAGTGCAAAACTCGCCAAATAAGTTAAAATTACCATTTTTTTGTCCGCGTGTTCGGAATACTTGGGAAGTCTTGAATAGTCGCGAAATGAGCGCGCAGACTTTTTCGCTTTCCATTTTGCCCGTGTTATATGTCTTTTTATTCGCCTTTTCATGCTAGAATATTATAGCATTGGGGGGAGAAAATGTTTTTTTGAAAAATTATTGAAAAGGAAGGTGGTAGATGCTTGAATGGCTAATTGGGGTTGGCGTTTTTCTGGGAACATTATATCTTGCTTCCAGAAAGAAAAGACGCACACATGAAAATTGGTCCGAAGGACTAGGTGTCTGGCACACCGACGGCCGGCACTAGTGCACATGATCTGGCTTTAACCAAAGCAAAAGAGCACCGTCGCCCCCACACGCCGATGCTCTTTTCACACGACGTTACTGGGCTCTTCCATAACTACACTTTAAAATATATACTTACCCCATGACACACATAAACACCGATCCACAAAAAATAGAAGAATTACTAACACGCGGTGTGCACGAGATATACACACGAGAGGATCTACAAAAAAAGCTTAGTTCTGGAAAACAGCTTCACATTAAACTAGGGACGGATGTCACCGGTCCACAACTACACCTCGGACATGCAGTTGTCCACCGTAAAATTCGGGATTTTCAAGAGCTTGGACATAAAGTTACTTTAATCATCGGTGATTTCACAACTTTAGTGGGCGACCATTCAGACAAAGTAGACATGCGGCACGAAACAACCGCCACCGAAATTTCTCAAAACGAAGAAACTTACAAAGAACAATTTTTTAAAACTGTTATAAAAGAGCAAACCGAGATTAGACATAATTCTGAATGGTTAAGCAAACTGGACTTCAACGATGTAATTAAGCTGGCAAAGCAATTTACGGCGGCACAAATGATGGATCGAGAGACCTTTGCCTTAAGATATAAAGAAAAAAAACCAATCGGGCTAGACGAATTCTTATATCCGCTGATGCAAGGCTATGACTCAATAGCACTAAAATGCGATGTTGAACTTGGAGGTACTGACCAAACTTTTAATCTACTTGCCGGACGAAAACTAATGCCTGTTTATGACCTCGAACCTCAAGTTGCGCTTACTATGAAACTGCTAACAGGTAGTGATGGCAGACCAATGGGTAAAAGCCTTAAAAACTTTATTCCAATAGCAGATAATGCCATAGATATGTACGGGAAAGTTATGGCAGTTGTAGATGATGTTATATTTGAATACTTTGAACTTGTAACCCGTGTGCCTATGATCGAAATAGCTGAAATGAAGAAAGCAGTTGCCGGGGGAACAAACCCCATGGAATTTAAAAAACGGTTAGCAAAAGAAATTGTTACTTTTTACCATAGTGAGAAAGACGCAAATACGGCGCAAAAAGTGTTTGAAGAAACAGTACAGGGAAGGGAAGTGTCAGATGAACTTAAACAACATACAAATGTAACCGGAAATATGACGGTTTTTGCATTTCTGCGTCAGGTTTTACCCGAAACAATTTCATCAGCAGAATTGAAAAGAACTGTTGAACAGGGTGGGGTAGAGGTAAATGGCAAAAAAGTAACTGACTTTACTTATGAACTAACATTTACTTCCGGTGACGTTGTAAAATATGGAAAAAGAGTTTTTGTGGAGATTTCGTAAAGTTAAATAGGGTTAAATAATATATGCTTCAGTTCTTACCAAAACAACATAGAAAAAAAGTCCGTGCGCTTAGAAAAAGGGAATTTTGGGTAAAGTTTGTGGTAATTTTCAGCGCCATTGCGCTTATAGCCTCTACTATCTTGCCATACGTGATTATGTAGCACTTACAACCCTTGTAGTATTGATTTTTTATTAGGCTAAGAGGTATTTCTTTAAATAAAGACCCGCACCTGTTGTAATCATTCCAATTAAACCCAACAGTAATGAATGTGAACCTGTTTCAGGCAGCTCAGTAATGTCACCATTACCAAAACAAACTGTTATTGTATCGGAAACCTTTTGGTCACCATCTACTTTTACGTTTGAGTCCACAACAACACATTTATCGACATTAGGGTTAAAATACTCGTCTTTGACTTTAACTTTAATTTTTACTGTCTCTTCCTCATCAACATCAAAATCTTCAAAGTATTCGGTCAAATTACCGTCAATTTTTTCCAATTCGTCAGGTAGATTTATTGTCAATTTAACATCATCCATGTCACTATCTCCCGTATTTTCAATTTGGGCACGGATTTCAACTACATCATCTTGGTTTTCAACAAACTCTTTTTGCTTCCATTCATTATCTTC
>CAZBWW010000010.1:0-10797 GCA_964496005.1 uncultured Candidatus Saccharibacteria bacterium
ACAAACGACTGTGCGGCAAGATTGTATATTTCAGACGGTCGCACATTGCGCACTACATTAATGAGTGATGACTCATCTGACAAATCACCTTCTACAAAATCAACTTCCTTTTCAACGCCTAAAAATTTAAGATTTTCCATGTGCGGCTGTGAGTAGCGGCGCATGAGTCCATATACCTTATATCCTTTTTCAAGTAATAGTTTTGCAAGATACGGTCCATCTTGTCCTAATATACCCGTGATAAGTGCTGTTTTAGCCATACAATAATCGTAAATTTACAATTGAGTTCTATTATAGCAGTTATTACGCTTTCACTGTTCGGTATAATAGATACATGAGTACTACTCTCAAAATCGCAAACCCCTCAGCTGAACTACTGGATGTCCTTATTTCAGGTAACGAAAATGCAACTGCTACCGTGGTATTTGCACATGGACTGGGTGTTACCAAGCACGAAACAACCGGCATGTTCGACGAGGTTGCGGCAGGTATTGGCGATATATTTCGCACAGTACAGTTTGATTTTTCAGGGTTTGGCAACAGTGAGGGACGTCAGGAGGATTTTGACTATCATAAACACGCAAAAGACCTTGAGGCGGTTCTTGCCTATGTTCGTAAAACGTACCCAGGTAAACTATATATCGTCGCCCACTCAATGGGTACATTTGTTACAACCCTCCTTAATCCACCAGATATTGAAAAAGCAGTTCTGAGCGGTACTCCTAATTCAAATACTCAATTCATCATGGAGAGACTGATTAAGCGATTTAATAGTAAACCAGGCGGTAAGGTAGATATCAACGGAATTAGTTTAGTACCCCGCTCAACAGGGGAGATACAAAAATTCGGACCACAGTTTTGGAAAACACTTAGGGAATATAACCCTATTGCTTCATTTACTCAGTTTGGGTCACATACAAAAACACTAATTATCCACCCCAAACAAGATGATGTGGTGCGACTTGAATTTCAAGAAGAGTATGATGCTGTTCCTAATGCAACAGTGCTCTGGATTAATGGCGACCATAGTTTTAAAAAGGCTGAAGACAGAAAGGTATACGTACAAGAAATTAGATCATTTTTTACCAAATAATCACCTATGATGCCATATGATGTTCCGTTTCGTTTACTTCTCGCAGTAATTCTTGGGTCGATAATTGGACTGGAGCGGGAAACCCATAAAACTGTTGAAAATGAGCAAAAGGTGTCGGTGGGACTACGCACTTTTAGTTTAATTTCACTTCTTGGCGCACTTGCAGGTGTGCTATATACACACAACATTGGTATTTTTATATTTGCATCTGCTGTATTTGGACTGCTTATAGTTGGATACTACATCCTGCAAAGCATAATGACAAAAGATGTGGGGGTTACCACCGAACTTGGTATGTTGACCACCTACATTGTTGGTGTCCTTATCGGAGCTCAACTTATGCCAGTTCAGCTTATTGTTGCGATTGTAGTTGTTCTCGTTATGATACTGTCACGTAAAGAAGATATTCGCAATTTAATTGGAGGCATTGACCGCGAAGAAATCCACGCATTTGTAAGTTATGCGTTAATTGCACTTGTTATACTACCGTTTCTACCTAATACTCCGTATACAGTTGCCTCCATTCCTGGCGCAGTATCCTTTTTTAAAGCGTATGGAGTTGATCTTACTGGAATAGCCCACTATGAGCTAATTAACCCCTTTAGACTGTGGTTTATTGTAGCGCTTATTACCGGTATTGATATGGCCGGATATGCGCTTGAACGGCTTATTGGTAAAAAACACGGGCGGATAGTGGCAAGCTTGGTTGGGGGATTTATTTCGTCTACTTCAACCACCATTTCGCTTGCACAGGAAAGTAAAGCAGGTAAGGGTATAAATAAACTTGTCGCAGCTGCTATTTTTTCAAACATGACAAGCTTTTTTCAGATTTTTATTCTGCTTGCACCTCTTAATGGAGCGTTACTTGTACATGCGACCGGCACGCTACTATTAATGATCGTGAGTTCGTTTGCCGCAGGTGTATTCTTTATGACGCGGGGAGAGGAGTTGTCTGAAAAAGATCCATCTGATAAAAAGCCAGTATCGGAAAGCGAGATTTTTGCACTTGGCCCGGCACTTCGATTTGCATCTATTTTTATTATCATTCGGTTTGCATCAAAAATTGCAATAGATCTCTTTGGTGACACCGGACTATATATCACATCCGTTATCGGTTCGTTTACCGGGCTTGATGCAATACTTATTAACTTATCCGAACTGGCTGGCAGATCGATTACCTTTCAAACAGCTTTGGTTACACTGATATTGGTTAACGCCACAAACTTACTCAGTAAAACTTTCTTCTCCTATTTTCAGGGGAGTCGCGCGTTTACTGTGCGGTTCTTTGTGGCTGTGGTAGTAATAGTCGCCGCAAGTACGATTGGGTTGGTTATTACATAGTCACTTGGTAGTTGCGTTGAAAAATAGCATTCCCAACTCATTCATATTTGTATATGAATAAGTAGGGAAGATAAAGGAGAAGTTTTGCATAAAAGGGCTCAGCAAGGAGGCGACAAGCAAAGCTGTCGCACCTTGGTGAGCACCTACCTCTGCTCTCCTTTATCCGCGTCTTACGACGTCTAAGTGTCTGTTACCAGAACACCCCTTTCCCTAAAGTATGTTACTTTGCACCTCCCACCGGGATGTAGAATTCGTCAGCGAACGTTCCGACAGACCACGGACCATCATCAATCGAGTAGACGAACTTGTAAATGATGGTAAACTTCTGACCTATGACGCCTTCTTCGATCAAATTCTTTTCCGTCAACTGAACAGTGCGGGTCGTGCTGGAACCGCCATACCCACTTAGGTAGTAGCTCCACGATTCCGTAAACTCCACTGTGAGTCCGTCAACGCTCATGATAAGGGTGAAGGGGAATTGAGGCGACACCATTGCGCCGATTTGATCTCCAGAACTGAGCTTATTGTCCATGGAGTCTATGGGTCTACCGTTCAAACTGAGGCGAGTTCCCCACCAACTATACTCGCTTGGATTAGCAACGAGAGACGAGTCGATATGTACATGTGCCATCTGTACTCGTACACCTTCTGGCATTGACACTATGTTCACCTTCACGTTCAACGTCTTGTTGGTAGTAATGCGCCAGTTTGAAGCATCATAACTCGTAGTATATTCAGGTTGGAAGACGATTCCATTTTCAGTATGAGAAGGCGGTGTGTAGGGTCCGTTTGCCAACTCGTCCGAAATATCCATTGCGCCGATTTGAGAAGCAATCAGCGTTTGACCTGAATCTGTGGCTGTGGGAACATAGAACTCATCAGCAAATGTACCAACCGCCCAATCACCTCCGTCTACGCTAAAAAGCATCTCGTATACGAATGTGAATTTCTGACCGATGACGCCTTCATCCTTGAGGTTTTCTTCTGTAAGAGATATGGTGTAACTTTCACTTCGACCGCCATATCCACTCAGGAAGTAACCCCAGCCCTTCTGGAACTCTTTACTCATTCCGTCAATACTGAAGATGTTGACATAGGGCGCGGTAGCTGTCATCTCAACACCGCCTTGCTGTCCGGTGCTCAGTTTGTCGTCCATCGAGTCAATGCTTTGACCATTCAAACTGAGGTCTGAGTATGTAGAGCTGTTGTTTGCCACGAGACTAGTGTCCACATGAACATGACTCATTTGAACTCGAACATTTTGTGGCAGATCGATGACGTTCACCTTAAATTTCAATGTCTTATTTGTGGTGATGCGCCAACTACTTGCGTCGTAATCCGTGGAATATTCTGACTGAAGGGTCACACCATGAATTACCTTCTGGTCGGGCTTGTATGACCCCGTTTCCAGGTTATTCGTAATAGACATTGTGCCAACGTGCTCGGCAACCGGCTCTTCCTGTGGCACTTGCGCTCCACATGATACTATCATGGAAGCGATAAGAATAGCCATCAGGATTCTTACACCATACTTACGTGCAATTTTTCCGATCATAATCGTTTCTCCAATTCTTGCTTAGGGGTAATTTTCCGTTTTACCGCAGGGTGCCAGCCTGAGGGATTATGTATTGTAATCACGGAGCGTATTCGGGCGTGTATTCAATTGTGTGCATTTTTCTCCTTTTGTTTTTAGTGGTTTCTAGTGCAAACCCCCTTCATAACAGTTTACCTGTAATAAAGGGGGTTCACAAGATCCACACATACAAAAGAACATACATCAGGGATGTCAATGTGCTTCCACATGGTCTTTTTAGCCATAAAAATACAGACAGCTTTTGTCTGCCTACAGCCTTAAATACAATGTGGATACATAACTTGTAGTATTATACTATAATATATCTTATCACGCAAGTATCTACGAGGCTAAAAATGTGTATAATTACTCCATGGTTTCACGGTTTTTTATGTTTCTCAAACGCCCCACAAGTAAGAACGTCATAATCAATACAATCGGTAACTATCTCAACGTTTTTTTCTCCGCCTTTTTTGTATATCTGTTAGTTCGCATCCTAAATCCCTCAGAGTATGGGGTACTTAGCGTGCTTTTTGGTATAACATTTGTCCTTGCAAATATTCTTGACTTTGGCACATCGGCCACCATCTATTCGTACCTGCCGGTGCTTATTGAGAAAGACTCCGAAGGGGCTTACCGATTTATGAAAAGTACCTTTATATTTCAGACATTTTTTGCTTCCATTATCGTGGTTCTACTTATTCTTGCATTCCCTTTTTTAGATACCGTTTTTTTTAAGACAGGAGCTCCCATTTCGACACTCTATGTTACTGCAATAGCAGTAATGTTTTTTATTTGGCAGAATTTTTTAGGTAACTGTCTGTACGTAGCAAAACGAGTACTTCAAGTAAATCTCTACACACTATACGCAAATATAATTAAAACCGGCATTATAGGTATTCTTGCAGTGATGGGCACTATTAATGTGGGAATTATTATTTTTGTATTTGGAATTGTGGGGCCGGTGATATTTTATATATTTGTTTACTCTTCAAAAAAAGATCATCTGAGCGCAGTATTGTCGGCACCAGTAAGCCGTCAGGATTTGCGGATTAGCTACACGTTTACTTATTTTGTTGCCTCACAGTTTTTTAATCTCGGACAGCGTATGGATTTGTTTTTGGTTTCATACTTTTTATCAAAAGAAACTGTAGGCTATTACGGACTTGCACAAAAAATTATTCTTACTATTATAACGTCGGTGGTAAGTATAACGCAGGTCCTTTCGCCCGGATTTGCGCAGGTTAAAACTCAAAAAGATGTATTCGGGTTACTCAGATCAGGATTTTTGTACATGCTTGTACCAACTGCAATTTTTCTGCTTCTTGCGGTAACTCCTGACATTGTGTTTGACATAGTGCTCACCAACAAGTTTACACAAACGGCGGGGATATCTCGCCTGATGGGACTTGTATTTATTCCATACTCATTTGTAAGTTTGTTTCACTTGTTTCTTTTGTATACTGCAAAAAAACCGCTTTCAATTTTGTATGCAAATCTATTGTACTTTGGAACCGTAACTCTCGGGTGCTACTTTTTTATCCCGACACACGGCATCTCTGCAGCGCTTATCTCTATTGCAGTAGGATTAGTAACTGCAAGTATAATGCTTATATTTCTTTCAGTGAAAGAGTATAGAAGACTTCCGAAAGCATAGTTTCTAATTATAAATTTCAAATTTTTAATCAATTTTTAGGCATTTTTTAAACACTTCCATACCTCAAGTATCACCGGTCCTCTATAGGTCGACTCGTTCGTTTTAATGCATCCTTTCTTTGTAAGCTCTGCGTTGTAGTTGTATCCATAAATTTCAGACACATAAGGGATTACCTGAATAGTCTCAGGGAGTGCTAATGAACGAATATCCCGAAGTTCATATAGCAAAAGGTCATTTCTGTAGTAGACTACCGGATCGGAGGAGGGAAGTATCATATACACTGGCTGGGTTGATTTAATGTCTTGAGTTAACTTTTTCCAATCCTCTCTGTGGAATTGAGAAGTGAAAAGGTACATTAGCGAGAAAAGTAAAAAACCTACAACTAATATAGTTCTTGATAGTTTTGTATTAAGCGACACCAATAAACTCATGGGAACTATTAAATACAAAAACCGAAAATACTGCATCATGGGTACCCAAAAAGAGAGTAAAAGACCAATGATTAACGGGAATACAAATAAAAAAGCAAGTGTTTTATTTTTTTTCGCATTGAGAAGCAACAATAATCCAACGACTATCGACCACGTACCAACGACTATGTAATAACTCCATTTTGGAAACCAGCTGAGCCTGCCTGAGGTAAATTTGATAAATACCATTACCAGATTTTTAATCTCTGCTTTCCCTAAAACTACATTCCAATTACTCACTTCTTGTAGACCAAAACGCGCTGTCTGAATTTGTTGAAGTAGAAGAGGCAAGAGTAGTGCTCCAGTTATGATAATGCCAAAGGTCATTTTTAGCGAAGTCGAGAAATCTTTGGTACGAAATGCTTTTATAAAGGATATAAACAGAAGTGCGACTATGAAAAAAATGCTTCCGTAAAATGTGGCGAATGCCAAACTAGAAAATAGGTTAAAAAGAAATAGACTCTTAACTCCAGACTCTTGACTTTTGCCTGCTTTTATCAGTTGTAAAAAGTAAAACAAATTAACCGATAAAAGCATCGCCGCCATCATATACATTCGTGCTTCTTGACTGTAGTACACAATGAGTGGATTAAATAAGAAAAAAGCCGCACTCCACAGTCCCACCGTTTTATTTTTTACCAGTATTCCTATTTTGTACACATACCATCCCGCAATAAGTGAAAAAACAACTGAAGGCATACGAAGTGTTATCTCCGCTGTTCCAAATAATGAGGACCACATTGACATAAATAGATAATAGAGTGGGGGGTGAAAGTCACCTGGTGAAAACTGAACGGGAATAAGATGAATAGGAATAGTGTGTGCAACTTTTGCAACCACTGCCTCATCAAGCCAAAGCGACTGGTTTAAATTTACAAGTCGAATTAACGATGCAAAAATAAACACAAAAAATATCTGCATTCTTGTATTATACGCTCACTTTTTGCCTGTAGGAATTGCTTTCGTTGTAGGGGCGAGCGTTACTGTTGGAGTAATACCCAAAATACTGTTTGAGATTACAGTATGAATTTCTTTCCAATTATCTTCACCTTTTCGTGGAATAAGAATATAACCGCCATATTCAGAATACGACTCCTTAAGATAGTCAGAGGTGCTCATGCGAATATTGGTGAGGGTGTATTCTGAAATATCTTTTGCTTCTGCAATAAATTTTTTCATGTCGGTTGGCGATACGTCTATGGTAATGTGGTTTTGTAGTTCATCCATGAGAGGAAAAACTTTGGTTACCATATTTATGCTGAGCAATTTGTTTTTTACTGCCTGCACAAACTGCTGTTGGCGGGCTGCGCGTCCAAAGTCGGTACCATCTTGTATAGAGTGGCGTGATCGTACATATTTGAGCGCAGTTGCACCGTCCATACGTGTCATACCTGCATCAAAATGCAAGTGTTCATATCTACAGGGGAAAGCGTCTTTTGGATTGTCGGTTATATCATCAAAAAACTTTTTGAGCTCTGGTTTTTCGTCAAATAACCGTTTCATCTCTTCTTCGTCATATCCTGGTTTTAAGAATTTTTCAATTTGAACAAACTCTTCTTCGCGTTCACATAAATCTTTATCTTTGCCTTCAATGGGATATTCATAATCGTCGAATGTTTTTTGTACATTTACTTCTATCCCACCTAGTGCATCAACTGCTTTTTCAAAACCCTTAAAGTCGACAGTAAACACAATGTCTATAGGAAGACCGGTAGCTGTTTTAATTGCGCCCTTAACAAGTTCAGGCGAACCTTCTTTTTTGACTTCCACCGCTGGAAAATTTTTCCACTCATACATACCCATCTGATATATAGAATTTATTTTTGAATGAAAAATTTCTTTCGTTTTTGTGGGGAGTTTAATCCAAAGGTCGCGCGGAAGAGAAATAAGTGCAACTTTATTTTTCTTGAGATCTATCTGTGCAACCATTATCGAGTCGGTTAGGTAAGGCCCGTCGTGCCCCTCACCGCCATATCCAAGCAGAAGAACGTTATATGTTGTTTTTTCTACAGGTGCAGGTGTATTTTTAACGCCGCTTTTAGATATTTGGGAATAAAAACCAAACGATCGCAGCGCAAAGTATGCGATGTATATTCCTAAAAAAAATAATATCCCAAATAATAAGCGACGTACCATATGCTATTGTACCAACTCCGAAGGCTAAAATCATTATATATCTCTTGTAATATTTGTAATTGTATATTACTATTCAAACCATGATTCGCAGTTATGGTGATCTTCCAAAAAAAGTTGCGATAGTGTATAGCGATGTTAAAAGGTCGTATTTTCCCACTGAAGTTTCTTACATTACAGAAAAAAAGGCCCGCGAAGAAGCGGATAGTGTTGGAAAAGTTGTTTCCAAAATTGGAGCACGGGTTTATCTTGTTCCCGGTGGGCCAAAACTGTCGCTAGAGTTAAATCGTATAAAACCTGACGTGGTAATAAATTTTGTTACGAGTTTGTATGGGTGCGACTATTTAGCACCATCTGCCATTGGGGTATATGAGCTCATGGGTGTTCCCTATACCGGAACTGGTATTTTGGGTGAGTCATTAAGTTACAATAAGTTTCTTACTAAAAAACTACTGGAGCAAAATGGCATTCCTGTTCCTCGATATCAACTTTTTACTAAATGGAACGAACCAGTAGACCCACAGTTGCGATACCCAATTATTACCAAGTTGAATGAAATTCATGGTGGGGTAGAAATTGACAAAACTGCAGTATCAGAGAATGAAAAACAACTGCGCCAACGCCTAAAGTTTCTTATTACAAACTACCCAGATGCTTCGGTGCTTGCAGAAGAGTTTATTGTTGGCCGCGAAATTGACGCGCTTATATTTGAAGGTTCAAATACCAAAGTATATCTTGCCGAAAGTATTATTAAAAAACAACTTTCAAAGTATATATATAAATATTTTGAACTACAGTGGGATGATAAACATTATCGCGACTATATCAAGTTTGTAAAGTATAAGGATCCTATTCTGGCAGAATATGCAAAACGTGCGTTTGATATTTTGGACATGGCAGACTATGCCAGGTTTGATGTGCGACAAGATGCTTCGGGACGATACTATTTTATTGACTCAAACAGTAATCCTCAGTTTGGACCTGCTTACACTGACTCTCCGGTAGGAGTCATATTTGATCTGTATGAAATCGATTTTGTGCAGGTAGTAAAACGGTTACTCGTAAATACAATTCGTAATGCAAAAGGAAAGCGGAAACTACCCGCCATTCCTAACAAATAAATTTCTTCACATAATCAAATAACAATCCGTTCAACAGCATCAGGTATGTGCACCAATAGCTCATAGGGGATAGTGCCAGCCCGTAATGCAGACTTATAGAGTGAATTATTATGATTGTGATTTGCAGAATATATAATCACATCCTGCCCTGTGTTAACTTCAGGTAGATGAGTCAAATCAACCACTGTCATATTCATAGAAACTCGCCCAATAATTGGTGCATATTTATTGTTAATACGGATTACTCCATTGTTTGACAATCGCCTATCTACCCCCTCATAGTATCCAAGAGGAAGTAGTCCAATATACATTGATTGCTTTGCCGTAAAAGTACAGTTGTATCCTATGCAGTCACCCTCACGAATATGTTTTGTTTGTACAATCGTTGACCAAAGTTCAAGAACCGGTTTAAGCCGTACCGTCGCATAGTGTGGATCATTTTCCGCAAGGGGGTGAATACCATAATGTGCTAACCCTCCTCGGATAAGATTGAAAGATTTATCATCGGTTGTAATACTTCCGGCAGATGCTTGAACATGTCTCCATTTAGGCTCATGTCCAAAAATAGTATAAAAGATTTTTAATGCATCTTGGTAATTGGTAAGTTGGGAATTTGCATGCTTTCTGGTTGTGGGATTATCGGCATCTGCAAGGTGCGAACATAGCCCAATAACGTGAATATTAGAATAGGCGCGAAGTTGAGATAAAAATGGTGCTAGTTTACTAAGTAATACACCTTCTCTATGCATTCCTGTGTCGACAAATACGTGTACATTGTACGTTTTCCCTGTCATGTGCATTGCCTCTGCAACTTGAGTATCAAAAATGGCAAAGTCAAAGTCGTAGTGTGCATGCATAAATGATTCAGGTGGCACATATCCCATGACAAGTATTTTCTGTGCTGGCACAATACGATGAGTTTCAACTGCCTCTTCCAATGAATTAGTAATAAAGTAAGGGACATTTAACTTTCTACACATC
Organism: uncultured Candidatus Saccharibacteria bacterium; assembly: GCA_964496005.1. Taxonomy (GTDB): domain Bacteria; phylum Patescibacteriota; class WWE3; order UBA101185; family UBA10185; genus CAZBWW01. Next base: position 10,370 of record CAZBWW010000010.1, read on the forward strand.
GATGCAAATCTGTGTAGTCCGTGACCGTATGCATTGCTTTTAAGTACAGGACAAATAGATGCGTTTGGATGTAGGCGCTGTAACTCGGTGTGGTTATGAATAAGAGCCTGTTGGGAAAGATAAACTCTGTTAACGTGCATACCTAGTAGTATACCCCACTATGAAGATTTGGAGCGGGATACGGGACTCGAACCCGTGATCTTCTGTTTGGAAAACAGACATTCTACCACTGAACTAATCCCGCACAATGAAACCTCTCAATTTTACCAAAAAACCCCCCAAACCTCAAGCGCCCCATATCTGATTATTCGAATAATCAGATGTAAAAGAATCAAGAGTCAAGGGTAAAGAGTCAAGGGTCAAGAGTTAAGAGTCTCGACTCAAGAGTCTAGGGTTCAGGGATTAGGCAATATAGTCTAGAGTTTAGC
>CAZBWW010000010.1:10897-15946 GCA_964496005.1 uncultured Candidatus Saccharibacteria bacterium
GCGTTCAGAGTTTTGCCTCTATAGTTTCTTTCAGGTGTTGTACCGGAGAGTACCGAAGGATTAGTTTGCCTTCGCGGGTGAGGGGAACGCGCAGTAAAAATGTACCTTTTTGGACCGCTACTGGTTTGCCATTGATGGTTGCTACAAACCCACCTGGGTTCATGATCATTTCAAAATTTGATCCTTTCTCTGTAAATCCAATATCAAAATGCCACTCATTCGGGTTTTGATAGATTGGTCTTTTGGCTGTCATTGTATCGCCCATTACAACTCGATACATGGGGGAGGCCCATTCGTTTTCATAAATATATCGTCCATTCTTGTTCTCAATAAGTTTGTATTTTTTAAGCGGCCGATCGGAAATAAAATATCGCACCCCTAGCTTTTCCCAACGGGGGTCATAAAGTGTAATTTTTGAAGTTTCAATACCGTTTATAGAGGTTGTTTTTACGTCTGCGTCAAATAATGGATTCCGATCAATTATATACTTATACTCAGTTTGATAATCTTGGCTATTTGATTCAAAAAATTTGACAAGGTCCTTAGGTATAAAGGTATTGAAACCCTGGATACTAAATCCCTCATATGTCATGATCCATGTTGAAGGAAACAAATTAAATAATTTTGTGAGTTTTTGAAATGACTTTTTTTCGTTACTGTCCACGTAAGGTATTTCTTTAGAAAAAGGAGGCTGTAATATTACGTCGCTCATATAAAAGGCTATTCCATGATAAGGAATTACGTCTGGAGTTGACTGTACTCGATATGTATTGAGTAATCGAGGAGTTTTCTGCGAGGTTAATAGTACACTATTAGGAATGTAAAAATTAAAAGCATATTGCAGAACTACGCCTTCAAACAAAGTAAATAAAAGAAGCGAATAAACTATAACTAGTTTATTTTTGATTGAAAAGCAAAGTGAAATGAAACAAATAAATAATCCTAAATGAAAAAAACTATTACCAACTAATACCCCTATAGCCGTAATGGTTCTATCATCATAAAATAATCCACGTTCCTTGCCAACTAATTGGAAAGTTAAAGTAATAACTTTAGTAAAAAAATGTGAGTATGATACAACACTGCATGTTATGAAAAAAATACCTATTAATAGAGTCCAAAATCTAAACAGACCTATCTTCTTTAAAATTTTGAAAAAGTTAAGCTCGCATTGTGCAATTAGTTGCAGTCCAAAGATATGGAACAAAACCATCACTTGTCCGGCATTCCTAAGAAACGGTATGTTTACAAAACCTAACGATGCCACTATTAAAAATAGTAATACACTATATTCCAAAAACTTTTTTTTTGATATAAGTATTATTAATACTAAAGTAAATGTCATTGGTGAAAGTACAGTATAAGTTGGCACACTAAGCCACTTCGAACCCTGTGAGAGTTGACCTAGGATATAAGGCAAAATAACTTGAATAAGGTGATATCCAGAATTACTTCCAACAGTTACATAATCTTTACTTAAAGTCATTCGAGTAGATTCAAGAATGATAGGAAGTGAAAAGAATAAATGAGGTAAGTTTATTAAAACTAATAAAGTATTTGATCGAATTATATCGACCGAGCGTATTTTATACCATTTATATGCACCATACACACTAAGAATAAGTACATATACTACAAACTGAAAATGACCAGAAATCAGTAAAAATGTACCCATAATGTAATAAAGAAGTGGTCTGCTTTTGATAAATTGCTGAACCCAAAGAAACCATCCTGCATGTGCAATTACGATATAAATCGTTGGGTTGTTGATTCTAAATAAGCCGCTTCCCGTAAAAAATAGTATTACCGATAAAAGTAGTGCAAATTGCTTTGTTTTAGTAAAGTCGCGAAAAAATAAATAAAACCCTGACAAAAAAAGAAAAGTAGTTGCGCAAACCCACACCGCAAACGAATAGGGATAGGGTAGAAGAAAAAATAGATTAAATGGATGAAGGTTGCCAAGTCCAATATCAAAAGCAAAAGGCGTTCCGAGAAATATATGTGGATTAAACCACGGAAATACTCCTTGAGCAAGCCATTTTCCAAGAAATATTTTGTTTGATAGAAAAAGAATAATTGTATCTATCGACAAATTTACGAAAAACAGATAAAAAACAAAAACACAAAATGATAAGAGTCCGAGTAGTATGAAGTTGCCATCGAATGTCCGTTTCATCGTACGAATGCATTAAAATACACTATCTCCCAAATTGCCTTTACCCCGTCTACCCATCCAATTTTCTTTCCATCTTTATAAGTACGGCCGGCGTACGAAATACCAACTTCGTATATTTTTATGCCGGGCACTTTGGAAATACGAGCAGTTATCTCAGGCTCAAACCCAAAGCGCTGAGTTTGCAGTTTTGGTGCAAGATCTCTAATGAGCGTTCCTTTAAATACCTTAAACCCCGTTTCCATGTCGGTAAGGTTTAGGTTACTAAACATATTTGAAAACATCGTAAGAAATTTATTCATTACGGAATGCCAAAAGTACAATACTCTGTGGGGTCGATCCGATATAAACCGCGAACCATACACCACGTCTGCATCATTTTTTATAAACGGCTCAAGCAAAATAGGGTAGTCGTCGGGCGAATATTCAAGGTCTGCATCCTGCACAAGCACTACATCACCTGTAGTCTTCATAAACCCGTCTCGGAGTGCTGCTCCCTTACCTTGATTAATCGATTTTAAAAGTACGGTAATGTTGTCGTTCGTTTTTTTCTTCTTTTCAACAAATTCAGTTATTTTTTGTGGTGTAGTATCACGACTACCGTCATCAACTACTACAAGCTCCATGGTAAACCCGTGTGGGAGCTTAGCCTCCAATACCTTTGCGAGAGTTGACGCGATAAGTTTTTCCTCATTATATACCGGAACCACGACTGACAGTTTCATAGAGATAATTGTATACTATACAATATCTACAATGAAAAAATACGCCCTTCTAGTTCTTGCTGTTTTTATAGGTTGGGCTACCCTAATAACTCTTACCCCACAATTTGCTCATTTCATTTCCGAGAGGACGGGATATATACATTCGCAATATCGATGGGCAAATTTTGACGGAATTCACTATTTGAATATTGCGGAAAAGGGATACACCTCCGACATGCGTTTTATGCCTATGTTCCCAATCCTTATTCACTTAGTTGAAAAGGTTACCCATCATCATTTTTGGTCAGCGTTTATTATCGTATATACCACACTATCGGTTGCGGTTGTATACCTCTACAAACTTTTACGATTAGACTATTCACCCAAACAATCGCTGTTACTCACAGGCGCTATCTTTATGCTTCCAACATCATTTTTCTTTGGTATGGTTTATACCGAAAGTATTTTTCTCTTATTTACAGTACTCTCCCTTTACTTTGCTCGAAAAGGGAAGTGGTTATTAGCGACGTTGTTTGGCATTTGCACATCGCTCACCCGTATCGTTGGCTTTATAATAGTTATTCCACTTATCATCGAATTTTTCAGTCAAAAACACACCAAAAAAGTTCACCATTTTTTAGCGTTATTGTTAGTGCCGCTGGGAACAATTCTATATGCAGGGTATAACTTTATTCGGTGGGGAAACCCCTACCTGTTTATCCAGGCACACAGCCAGCTTTCAAATGGAAGGTCATCAGACTCACTTATTCTATTTCCGCAAACTATATATAGATACATTAAGATGCTGAGCACCGTTTCTATTTCATTGTGGGAGTGGAAAATTGCACTACTTGAACTCTCGCTTTTTCTACTTGAGGCATTGAGTATTTTTTTTCTATGGAAAATGAAAGTGCGTCTCAGCTACTTTGCCTACGCATTGGCAAGCATCGCCGTGCCGGCATCAACTGGCACATTTACCGGCCTCCCTCGATATCTCATTGTATTATTTCCGCTCCTGATACCACTACTTCTTATTCGAAATAAATTTACGTTAGTAGGAATTCTAATTTGTTCCCTTATTCTGCAACTCATTTTGCTCTTATACTTCTGGCAGGGTTATTATGTAGCATAATCTGCTATACTTTTTGCCATATGCAAAAAATAATTATTGTCGCAGGATTTCTCATTCTCGTAGTTGGAGTAACGGCTACGATTTTTACCAAGTATAATAGTCAGGTTGCGCCCATGAACCAAGACCAATTATCCATTGAACAAGGGCAAGACGATACTATGAAACAACCAAAAATGACCATCGATAAAAATAAAAAATACATCGCGATCATGAATACTACTGAGGGTGAAATTACCATTGAACTCAACGCAAAACAAACACCTGTTACGGTTAATAACTTTGTCTACCTCGCTAAGAAAAAATTTTATGACAACGTAATATTTCATCGAGTCATTAAAGGATTTATGATACAAGGTGGAGATCCAACAGGAACAGGGAGCGGTGGTCCAGGATATAGATTTGCCGACGAAAAATTTGATGGTGAATACACCCGCGGAACAGTTGCTATGGCAAATGCAGGCCCAAACACCAATGGGAGTCAGTTTTTTATAATGCATAAAGATAATCCGCTTCCCAAAGCCTATGTTATCTTCGGCAAAGTGGTAAAGGGAATGGAGACAGTCGATGCTATAGCCGATGCCCCCATGCAACCAGGTGGTGAGGGTTCATCGCCGGTAAATCCAACTAAAATTCTGTCAGTCACCATTCAGGAAAACTAAAGCTTCATTCAGTACAAATACTGTTGACAGATGTTATTTGTTGTACTACTCTATACCTATACCCCAGGTAGGGGTATATACAGAATTACAAATTTCAAATTACAAATAACAAATCAATTTTCAATTAAATAAAAATTCAAAATTTATAATTAAAAATTATTACTATATGAACAACACAAAAACACTGGTAAGCTACAAAAAAGCACGAAGTTTGCTAGACAAAATAGTCACCATGATGGAGAACGGCGATTACTGTATTGATATCATGCAACAAAACCTTGCAGTTATTGGACTTTTAAAGTCAGCGCATCAACAGCTTATGGAGTCACACCTTAATTCATGTTTTAAACACGCAATGGGGACAAACAATCAAAAAAGAAA
>CAZBWW010000010.1:16046-32204 GCA_964496005.1 uncultured Candidatus Saccharibacteria bacterium
TCTGATATTGCAAAGGCAGTAACAGAGGCAGGATATGAGCTTGGAAAAACCGGCAATCTTCCATTTCTCTCAACACGCAAAGCTGACTATACCGAGCTTGCATTTGCGGGAATCGTTGTAGCTCTTTTGTATTTTATTCTTAATGATTTAGGACTGTTTGATATGGCATTTGCCAAAGCCAATGATTTTTCAAATTTACCAGTAGTTCTTCTTGTTGGACTTACAGCAGGTGTATCAACTTGTATGGCTCTTGTAGGCGGATTAGTGCTGGGAGTATCTACCAAATTTGCACAAAATAGACCGTTTGCAACAGCCCAAGAAAAGTTTATCCCTCATGTTTTTTTCAATCTTGGTCGCATACTATCTTTTTTTGTACTCGGAGGAATTATGGGTCTTGTAGGCTCGATTCTCAATCTTTCAATATCAACCATGGGATATTTGATTATTGTAGTTGGAATTATTATGGTGGTTCTGGGCTTACAGCTTATCAATATATTTCCCTGGCTGAATACTGTTTCATTTACACTGCCTAAAGGAATTTCAAAATTCTTTGGACTTACAGAAAAAAAAGATGCAGAGTATTCTCACACCAACGCACTGGTTCTTGGTGCACTTACCTTTTTTGTACCATGTGGATTTACTCAATCAATACAACTGTATGCAATGACTACTGGATCGTTTGTAAATGGGGCGCTCACAATGGCAGTATTTGCTATTGGCACTACCCCAGGACTGCTTGGACTTGGTGGCCTTGCATCGTTTATTAAAGGACGTTCTGCAGGTTTTATCTACAAACTCATAGGAATAGTTGTTGTTGCTCTTGCACTTTTCAATATCTCAAACGGCATGACTCTTGCAGGACTTAAAAAGGTAAATGCAAAATCAACAACACAAACACAACAAGATCAGTATGTAAAAATGGAAAATGGAGTACAGGTTGTGCGTATGGAACAAAATGCACGAGGATATCACCCCGATCAAGTAACGGTTAAAAAGAATGTGCCTGTTAAGTGGATAATTAAATCAGTGTATCCCTATTCGTGTGCAAGTAGTCTTGTATCAGAAAAACTTAATATTCGCACTCTCCTTACCGAAAAAGAGCAGGTTTTTGAATTTACCCCCAAAGAAATTGGCGACATACCCTTTAGTTGTAGTATGGGAATGTACTGGGGAAACTTTACAGTAGTCGAATAATACGAATACATTAGAAATTTGAAATTTATATTTAAATAAAAGTTCAGAGTTTTAAATTAAAAATTAATTCTCTATGTCACAAAAAACCACGCTCTCTATAACCGGCATGCACTGTAGTTCATGTGCAAAATTAGTTGAACGATCGCTTAGTTCGGTTAGTGGCGTTACTCAAGCGTCTGTTAATTTTGCATCGGAAAAAGCTGTTGTAACAACAAAGGGGTCAATTACTGAGTCACTACTTACACAAGCTGTTGCTAAAGCTGGGTACTCAGCGGTTGTTCTAACTGACGAAACAAAAAAAGACGATGATGAACGTAGAAAAAAAGCATATAAATCAGAATGGAAGCGGTTTGTTGCAAGCGCAATTCTTAGTTTGCCTATGGTCTACTTCATGATCCTTGATTTTTTCCCAACGTTTTTAGGAGGATCTACTATTATTCCCTACATTGGAGTTGTTTCATTTATTCTGACAACACCCATTCAGTTTATTATTGGATACGGATTTTACCGTGGCATGTGGTCAGCGCTTAAGATGAAGACCTTTAATATGGATAGTCTTATTGCAATTGGCACTACGGTTGCTTATGTATATAGCGTAATAAACTTTTTTATATATACCACCACCTATAAATCTATTATTGGAATCGCAGGAGAAAAAATACCAGAACTATATTTTGAAACAGCGGCATTTCTTATAACGTTTGTGGTGCTCGGCAAACTTCTTGAGCATCGAGCAAAGGGTCAAGCTTCCCAAGCAATCCAAAAACTTATGGAGCTGCAGTCTAAAACAGCACGCGTTCTAAGAGGAAGTCAGGTAGTCGAACTAGCAATAAATGAAATAAAAAAAGGGGATATTATTGTCGCACGTCCAGGCGAGCGCATTGCCCTTGATGGTGTAATCACAAAAGGATCAACAAGCATTGATCAATCAATGATAACGGGTGAAAGCATCCCCGTTGAAAAATCTGTAGGGCAAAAAATAATTGGGGGTACTATGAATGGTCTCGGAAGCATTGAATATAAAGTTGAAAAAGTGGGGAAAGAAACAATGCTTGCGCATATTATTCAGCTTGTTGAAGACGCTCAGAATTCAAAAGCGCCAATTCAGGCACTTGCCGACCGCATATCTGCATACTTTGTACCTGCAGTTATTGGCATTGCCATACTTGTATTTCTGATTTGGTTTTTTCTTTTAGGGTCCTCACTGTCTTTCGCTCTCATGGCGTTTACATCGGTTATCGTAATTGCATGTCCTTGTGCATTAGGACTCGCCACTCCTACAGCACTTATGGTAGGTACAGGTCGAGGGGCTGAACTTGGCATACTTATTAAAGGTGGTGAAGCGCTTGAGTCGGCAACAAATATAACAGCAGTTGTATTTGATAAAACAGGCACTATTACTCATGGAAAGCCAAAAGTAACTGACATACTATCATATGGCAGTGATGATTATGATGAAATTGTACGTATTGCTGCGTCTCTTGAAAAACAGTCCGAACACCCACTTGCTCAAGCAATACTTGAAAAAGCGAACAACAGTCATCTTGCAAGAGTTTCATCGTTTAATGTATACCCCGGAAAAGGAGTGTCCGGAAAAATAGATAATAAAGAATATTACTTTGGCAACCGTTTGCTTGCACTTGATACAAAAACAACAATTTCAGAGACAGCCGAAAAACAAATTCGTGAACTTGAACAGCACGGTAAAACGGTAATGGTGCTTACCAATAATTCAAAACTCGTTGGTGCAATAGCAGTTGCCGATACTATTAAAAAGGAGTCTATTTCTGCGATTTCCAATCTTCAAAAAAGAGGAATAAAGACCATACTTCTTACGGGTGACAACATGCGAACAGCACGCGCAATTGCAGACCAGGTGGGAATAACAGATGTTGTTGCTGGTGTGTTGCCAGATAAAAAAGCAAAAACAATTGCGGAACTTCAACGAAACAGCGAAAAAGTAGCAATGGTTGGAGATGGTATTAATGATGCCCCGGCACTAGCGCAAGCAGATCTTGGTATTGTTATGGGTTCGGGAACCGACATAGCTCTTGAAGCGGGGGGGATTGTGCTCATGCAGAATAGTCTTTCCGATGTGCTCACGGCACTTGATTTAGCTTCAGAAAGTTTGGGGAAAATAAAACAAAATATGGTGTTTGCACTGTTGTATAACGTACTTGGTATACCAGTTGCTGCACGAGTGTTTAGTTTTATGGGCATAGTGCTTATGCCGGAGCTTGCCGGACTTGCCATGGCTCTCAGCTCGATATCTGTAGTTACCAACTCTCTTCTCCTTCGACTGTTTAAGCCATCAAAAACTAACTACATTTCGCTTGCGGCGCCATTTGTTATGGGTGCGTTTTTCTTATTTATATTCTTCGAGTTTGCTCAGTTTAGTTCAAAGATGGCTATGTCAACGCAGGCACGACCAGTTCCTCAGCAAGTTAAAGATAGAGCAAATGCAGTCTTTCAAAGCGGAGCTATGAAAATTGGGTATTTGGGAACTGAACCAAAGCTCTTTTTCACCGCATCAGACTCCTCAGTTCTTACAACTATACCAGTGAGAAAAGGAAGCAATTCACTTACAGTAAACGCTATGATAGTTGGCGACGAGGAAGGTACAATGATGGAAAAGGAAAAGCTTTTTACCAACGCGGGCGATAGCATTCCTGGTTTCTTTGGGATTACACCTGCAATAAAAATAGTAGGAGTAGCTGCACCAACCAGCACCATGTTTGACATGTTTCATTTTTTGGATGCGCCTACGTTTGCACGAATTAGTGGTGAATCAAAATCAATATCGTTTGCTATCGCGCCTGATAAATCACTCAAACTTTTTTATTCAGTTCCCTCACCAATGCCTGAACGATTAAGACCGCATCTTAAGCAAGGTGAACTGTATCCAGTTGTTCAAGAGGGAAAAACTTTCCTTCCAGTTGCAATTGGTATAGAAGAGGCAAAGATGATGATTGCTGAAGGGTTGTTTACAAAGGAAGGCGATATAATACGTGGTTTTTTCGGAAATGATATAGTGGTAATAAAAATAATTCCAAGAACCAATACGTGGTTTGACCACATGCACTTTGTAGGCCAGGAATTTATGGTGCGGTAACATACTTCATCTGATTATTCGAATAATCAGATGAAGTGGTAGAATGGTCGTATGAAGAAATCTGTTGTTGCGACACTTGAGTGTTTTGTAAAAAAAGATGGGAAGTATCTTATGTTGCACCGGAGTCCGACAAAGCGTATCATGCCCGACGTATGGATGGCTCCCGGCGGACACCGTGAATTTAACGAGGGCTTGTTTGAGTGTGCGCGAAGAGAAGTGCTAGAAGAGACTGGACTGACAATCAAAAACCTACAGGTGAAGGTTATCGGAAACGCATTTCTTAAAGACTTAGACCAAGAATTTCATTTTCATCTCCTTGTGGCCGACTATGCCAGTGGGGAACTTAAGCCGAAAATAGATGATGGTGAGTTTGTATGGCTTACTCCTGATGAAATGATGAAGCTTCCAACCCTCCTTGCAGAATTGCAACATGTTATCCCTCATATTACTTCTGAATCAACAGAAGTATTAAGCTATAAGGCTGTGTATGAGAAGGGGAATGAAATGAGTTTTTTTGAAATTGAAAAGAAGTAGTGTTATTATCCAACAAACTCATTTAAGTTAAGGTCAGTAAGAGTATAAGCGGTACCTTGTCCAGAAACTAAGCGGTACGAAACTTTACGAACAATTAACTCAATTTGGCGCTCTAAACTTCTGATTCCTGGTTCAAATCCGAGCGGACGTACCAGTTTTTGCCATGCAACATCCTCTATCTTGAGTTGTTCTGGAGTTAAACCTGTTTCTCTTAAAAATTTTGGAAGTACAAACCGCTTGCCAATTTCTATTTTCTCGGCATCGTTATATGATGGCATCTGCACTACCTCCAAGCGATCCAGAACGGCAGTTGCAACGGTACTTGTATTGTTGGCAGTCGCAACAAATAACACTTGTGACAAATCGAATGGATAGTCGATAAAATAATCGGTATACAACGAGTTTTGACCAGGATCAAGAAGTTCAATAAGAACGCCCATTATGGATGCACGCGATTCGGGCGTACATCTATCAAGCTCATCCAGAAGAATTACTGGGTTTTTGGTGCCGGCCCGTCGTAGCGCCCGCATTATCATACCTGGTTCTGCCTCCGGAGATGTTTTAGACTGACCACGCAGGTCGAGTGCCGATGACAATCCTCCAAATGGAATACGAACCAGCTGGCGTCCTAAAGCTTCTGCAATTGATTTTGCAAATGTTGTTTTACCCGTACCAGCAAGACCGACGAAGAACAAATTTGGAGCATGGAAAGGCGTGTTTTGTGCGCTTTTTTTATGGAGGATTAATACCGAAAGATATTCTAGTACTAGGTTTTTAACCTTGTCCAAACCAAAATGGTTTTTGTCCAAATACTCCTTGGCCTTATTGATATCAAGCACATCCGGCGAACTCTTGTCCCAGGGTAGATTGGTAATCCAGTCGATATATTTTGCAGTAATATCAAGTTGCGACATACTACCGCCGTATTTAAGAGTCAGATTAATGCGTTCAATCTGGTGTAGTGCCTTTTCCATGAGATTAGCAGGTAGGCTGGATGCCTGCAACTGAAGTCGCAGTTTATCCACTTCTGACAATGAGTTCTGTAATGGTGTCGAATTAGCAGACGAAGTATCCACTTGACAAAATGAAAAAATTATATTATAAAATTCTTACGTTAATTTCATTTTATAAATTATTTCAGTTTATGTCTATGACAAAAACAAGCGGACCCAATATAAAACCCTTGTTTGATTTTGTACTTATCAAACCAACCTCTGCGGAGACTAAAACCGCGTCGGGTATAGTGCTTCCCGACTCAGCAAAAGAAAAGCCACAAATTGGTGAGGTCATGGCTGTTGGACCTGGAGCCATGAATGAAAAGGGAGTTCAGGTGCCTATGGTCGTAAAAGTAGGCCAAAAAGTTATGTATAAAAAATGGGGTGGAAATGAGGTTAAGGTCGGTATGGAAGAGTGGATGTTGGTTGAACAAAAAGATGTTATGGCTATCGTTGAGTAATTAGTTTGAAGTTTATAATTTTTAATTTTTAATGCATATGGCAAAAAAAATCGTATACGGAGTAGAGGCCCGAAACAAGCTTCTTGCCGGTGTTAATCAGCTTGCAGATGCAGTTGCAACAACTCTTGGTCCAAAAGGCCGAAATGTAGCACTGGATAAAAAATGGGGTGCACCAAACGTAATTCATGATGGTGTATCAGTTGCTAAAGAAATTGAACTACCAGATAACTTTGAAAACATGGGTGCACAACTTGTAAAAGAGGCTGCGTCAAAGACTGCAGATATTGCAGGTGATGGAACTACAACCGCAACCGTGCTTGCCAGGTCCATCGTAGCCGAGGGACTGAAGATGATTTCGGCAGGGGCAAATCCAATGGTTATGCGTCGTGGACTTGCAAAAGCAGGTGATAAAATTGTAAGCGAACTGAAAGGTCTTTCAAAGAAAATCACTCTTGCCGATGCAGCTAGTGTTGCCACCATTTCCGCGGCAGATCCAGATTTGGGTAATCTTATTGCCGATGCACTCAAACGAGTAGGCGGTAAGGACGGCGTGATTACAGTTGAAGAAGGAAAAAGCCTTGAAACATTTGTCGACCATAAAGAAGGAATGCAGTTTGACAAAGGGTTTGCATCAGCATATTTTGCAACAGATACCGACAAAATGACTGCCGAAGTATCTGACCCTTATATTCTTATCACCGATAAGAAAATTTCTGCAATCGCAGACCTCCTTCCTTTTCTTGAGAAATTTGTAAAAATTTCCAAAAACCTTGTCATCATTGCAGACGACGTAGATGGCGAAGCACTTGCAACACTCGTTGTGAATAAACTTCGAGGAACATTCAATGTGCTCGTTGTTAAGGCACCTGGATTTGGTGACCGACGCAAGGAAATGCTTCAGGATATAGCAATCCTCACTGGAGGAACGGTAGTTTCTGAAGAACTAGGTAAAAAACTAGATTCAGTCGAAGTCGAAGACTGTGGCCGCGCAGACAAAGTAAAGTCTGATAAAGAAAACACAAGTATCATTGGCGGAAAAGGTGAGAAAAAAGCCATCGATGCACGTGTCGCTCAAATCAAACGACAGATTGGCGAAACTACATCTGAGTTTGATCGCGAAAAGCTTCAGGAACGACTTGCAAAGCTATCAGGCGGAGTTGCAGTCATCAATGTTGGTGCCGCAACCGAAATTGAGATGAAGGACAAGAAAGAGCGTGTTATCGATGCTGTTGCCGCAACAAAAGCGGCTCTTGAAGAGGGAATTGTGCCAGGTGGCGCAGTTGCACTTCTCAACATCGCTCAGCATATGAACACAAAAGCTCTTGAAAAAGACGGTGCAAGCAAGGACGAAGTCATTGGTTATGAAATCGTCAAGGCTGCCGTTGAAGAGCCCTTTAAAATGCTTATGCGAAACGCAGGTCTCAATCCTGGTGAACTTATCGCTAAAGCACGAACAGTTAGTGCAAAGGGATTTGGTTTTGATGTTCTTACTACCGAGTCAGTTGAAACTGCCGAACCTATCGACATGATCAAGGCTGGCATTATCGACCCGCTTAAGGTGGTTCGATCAGCAGTACAAAATGCAATATCAGTTGCAACAATGATACTCACAACCGAAGCACTTATTAGTGACATTCCAGAAAAGAAAGATGCGGCCCCAGCTATGCCAGGAGGCATGGGTGGAATGGGTGGCATGGGTGATATGGGATATTAAAGAAACTAGCTATTAGTAGTTTGCTAAAGCTAACAAAACTCCGTCGAAAGACGGAGTTTTTGTTTGGTATACTAAACTCATACATGAACTGGATTTTTCCCGCAGTTTTATCTGCACTATTTGCCGCTTTAACTGCTATCTTGGCAAAGATTGGTATAAAGGGAGTTAATTCTAATCTTGCTACTGCAATCCGAACGGTGGTAATCCTTATGTTTGCGTGGGGAATAGTATTTGCGCAAGGAAATCACAAGGATATTGCTAATCTATCCAAAACTACTCTTATTTTTCTCGTATTGTCGGGTCTGGCAACTGGACTCTCATGGTTATTTTATTTTCGAGCACTCCAGCTTGGCGATGCCTCAAAAGTAGCTCCGGTTGATAAATTTAGCCTCGTACTCACCATTATTTTTGCCGCACTTATACTGCGGGAAAAGATCACTCTACCCATTGCTATAGGAACCGCCCTCATCACAGTAGGCACCTACATGATTGCATTTATGAAGTAACGTTTGTTTTTACTGCTGGTTAGCAATCCACAAAAAGGGGAGAAGAATAAGATCCAACAAACAATCGACAAACTCTGTCGCTATTCCAGCCGTATATTCAGCTGTCTTTTCCATAGTGTTGGCTTATAGTATAATTAGCTAGCTATAGTGTAGAACTAATGTGAATTTTTGTCAAGATTTACAGCAATATACTTATTCCTTCGCGCTCTATCCCTTCGCAAGATCTGCGTATGTCGCTATTTGAAGCGCTTACTACTCGACTTGCTCATGGACAGAGCGCTCCGAAAACACAATCTCTTACTTTAATCTTTTACCCTCAATTCATACTCACCTTTTTTTGACAGTATCCGGTAGGGCGAAACATCTATTTCCTCGTTTGCCATAACCATCAAACAACTGTTTTGTGGTCGGCTATTCATTCGACGTATTAGTTCATCAGTAGTGTACGCGTATTGTGTTGGAATATCGGCATAGTACGCAATTGAGGGATGGTTACCCCACCAGGTCGTTGTGTTAATTACCAGATCCATTGATTTGAGTGTGGCATATGATTCACGTGTGGTTTTGTCTACAAGCACATCAAGCGAAGTACACCCAACCGTTTTTGCGTCCTGAGCAACTCTCTGGTAATCTTCCCATTTTGAATAATCAGTTGTAAGAAATGCAGTAATAGGGGTGTTGTATTTAAAAAACAAAATAAGTATTAATCCCGCAAACACTATTTTCAGTGAGTCGGTTTTTATATATCGAACCCAATAGACAGTTAATAAAGCAAACTGGGGAAGAACAGGGTAAATGTACCAAGCAATTTTTGTTTTCGTAAGATTGAGAAAAATAAACCAAGGTATAAAGATAACCGCATATGCCGTTGCTTTGTTTTTCTTTATGAAAAAATCATATCCAATCACGCCAATCGAAATGAGTGCGGGTATCAAAAACCATTTAAACTGTTCGACAATAATATCAATATAAAATGTCCGTTGTCCAAAATGTTGTTCAATAGAGGCGGTTACCCGCTTTAAATGACTGTCCAAAAAATGATACTGAATAAACTCTCCTCTATATTCTCCAAACATCCATATAAACCAGATGAGGGATACTCCAATGTGGAGAATAATATTCTGCAGATCATAACGGAATGAGTAGATGTCTTTCTTTTTCGAATGTGTTAGGTATGTATAGGTTTCGTAGAAAATAATCATTACTGCGGGAAAAAAACCCAATAACGATTTGCTGAGCGTGCCGATAAGTAGGAACAGTGCTCCGGTGACCCGCTTCTTGTAAAACAAAACATAGCCGAACCATCCAATGAGTAGAAATACATCTACGTTAAGCACCTGCGTTCGTTGGATAAATGGAGGCAAAAACGATGTAATCACCGTGCTAACAATTGCAACGACAGCAGAGCCGCTTACCCGGTATGCAAATACATAAAATAAAATCAGTACAATGGCCGAAAGCACAACCGAAACCATACGCATGGTAATTTCAGGTGCTATCGGAATAAGCCCTGCGAGTCCGTATACAAGTGGTGGTAGGGGTGGTTTATCAAGCCATACTTTCCCTTGCCATAGCGGAACCAAATATGACTTTTCAGATATCATCTCTCTTCCAACCTGTGCATATATTCCCTCATCCCAATCAAAAAAAGGTGTGACATGAGATATTACTTTATAAAAATGGAGTGATGTAAAAACAAATATAAAAATAAATAAAATCAGATGTTTTTTCATGGTAATTTTTTTCCAAATACACTCACAATGCTAATAATTGAGGGAATAAAAAGCAAGAATAAGTATCGGGGGAAAACTGGAGTAAAAAATAAAAAAACATGATATATGATCAGGAAAATCAGTAAATGTGGATATATTTTGTGTGACCTATACGAAGACACTATGCTCAATATAATAATGAGTGGCCAGGATATATTCCATTCTGAATACTGTGAAACAGTACGTGCTTCATCCCAAAACTTCCAACTGCCTGTTGCAATGAGCCGAAGATAATTTCCAAAAAACTCTACAAGTGGTATCGTTGAGGTTTGGTAAAACGTAATAATATATTTTTGTAGTCCCAAAAATGCACGTATAGAGTTTCCCTGTGTGAAAAATGCATAATAGGTAAGACTAAATACAACACCCGCACCTATTAAGAGAAGTAATGCCGATTTAACTCCATAGAGTTTATTTTTTGAAAATGTAATACTGTGAGTTAAAACTACGTAAACACTAAAAATAATAATAAACGGTGCGGCTGTTTTTGTAGACAGCGCAAGTCCAAGTGTAAGGCATGAAAATATAAATAAGAGGTGCTTTTGTTTTTTAAGCCACAGCGTATGTACAGCTAAAAATGCCAGCACAAATAATGCCTGATAGAGTTCTAACTGAGGACCATGCACAAGTTGATCTTCAAAAAGAGAAAACATGCTTACCACAAAAGCAGAAAAAAGCGCACGTACCCCAGAACCCGTTAGTATATATGCATACCAACTTACCATACCAAGTAAAAGCAGTCCTGCAATGTACTGTCCAACTTCTGCATTGCCAAATATGAGTATCGACCATCCAATAAGATACTTAGCAAATGGTGGATGTTCGGGATTAAGCAGGTGAGGAGAAGTACCCGTTGCATATTTATATCCAACATAGGTGTAGAGTGTGCTGTCTGAAATCCCTTTATCCTTTTTCTCCTGGATAATTGCCTTTTTCTGTGTATCAATTTCCGACCCGTTGACAGTCGCATCCTCATAATTTTTCCATCCGGTAAAACCGTTTTTGAGTGCCCATTCATCAAGTAATACGTCCTCTGCAATATTCTGTGACTGTGCCCACTGGGACTCTTGAAAAGTTTTTTCGTATTGGGCAGGATCATATGGCAGAGATAGCTGGTTACTGTTTTGATATCCAATAAATCCTACTCGTCCAACTATTGCAACAACGATCACTACATATAGAGCGAAAACTACTCCAACTGTTGATTTAGTCATGGAAGGTCTTTTGTGTAATACATAAGCTCGTTGGGCGCTTCAAAAGCCTCTTTAAACACAACGGATTGATGTACAAAGTATGTGCGCAAATCATATACCGCCGAGAGCATAACAACAAAAAATACTAAAACCAACAGCACCTTATACGGTACCCTCAATCTTTTTTCCAGATTGTGTATACACACATAGATCGCGGTTACGCTAAAAAATATAATTGCTGGCAATGTAGTAATGGTGCGTAACATATTGGGGTTTTCCCATGGATAGGTAAGAAGTGTTGGCACGACAGACACTAAAAAAAACATACCATATAGTTGATTCATTTTGTCGCGTATGTGCCAAAGGGCTATGGCAAAACCTGCCACAAAAAGCACAGACATAATAGGGTTGAGGGCAGGTTTAAGTGGATAGTTGTGCCGACCATTTACATCGCCTTTTACGGTAAACATAAGTGTTGTTCCCGTTAGATTGCGAGAAAAAAAATCAAGCTTTTCGTTTATAGTCATTTCCGTATTTGCAGGATAAAAAAGTTGATACATGCGCACATCCTGATTTTGAGAAAGATACAAACTGAGTGGAGTGATAATAATGATAAATGGCACAAGAAGTGTTAAGAATGTCGAAATGGTTTTATGCGAGAAAAATGAAAAATCCAATCTATTTTGTTTTCGTTCAAGAATAAACAAAAACAATACTCCTAATATAAGAAATATAAACAATCTTCCGGGTTGATACGAATTGTAGGCAAGTCCGGCAAATATGCCAGTTGGTATGAGCCATTTTTTTTGCCGATGCTCTGTATATCGGAGAAAAAAAAGTAGTGAACTCATTTCGAGAAATAGAAGAAAGGTTCCCTCAAAACTAAATCTCGCAAAGTTAAAATACCAACGTGTAGTGATAAATAAAAAAGTGCCAATCACCGTAAGGATGTGGTGCATTTTTTGTGAATGCATGTCATGTATTTTTCGTAAAGAAAAGTAAAGAACAAAAAAGAAAACTATTGGGGTAAGTACTCCAAAAATTGCTGCTGGCAATCGCAGGGCAAATGCCGTAACGCCAAATATTTTCATCGAAAAAAGAAGAATATAAAAATAAAGCGTTGCATGACCAGTTGCGTAGGGACTGTATGGGGTGTATGGTTTTCCGTCAAGCAGTAGTGCAAACTTTGCAAACTCGATCTCATCAAAAGTAAGTGTTGCAGGAATGGAATTAAAACGATAAAAAACAACAAAGCAACTCAGTAAAAATAGAATTAATACCGAAACCCACAAACTAAGTCGAGTATGTGCCGGTGATTTCATAGTATTTGATACGAAGTATGTCTTTCATTGTTTCAATTGAATCCCTAAAAAAATTTACATTTTTTGTTTCAACATGGGTCCATATTACTGGAATTTCTTTAATCGAAAATCCCATCTTGCTTGCGAGGTATAAAAATTCTAAATCAAATCCTGCAGATACAGACGATCCGCTAACCCTTGCGCCGTTTTTAAATACTCGCAAGGAATCGATCGTTTTCATAGCGGTAGAAGTTTTAAACGCCTTAAAACCACATTGGGTATCTCGTATATTATTAAGACCTATTAAAAAGTTACGAACATAAATAAATCCAACCGCCATAAGTTTGCGGATAAATGGTGCACCTTTTCGCTGTGTGCTACGTGACCCAATTATGATCTCTGTGCCCTTTTCAATTTCTGGTAGAAACTTTACTATCTCTTCTATGGGGGTAGCAAGATCAATATCGGTAAATATTACATACTCACCCTGTGCCACACGAATCCCGGAGATAAGTGTGTGAGCCTTGCCTCGGTGCTCATTTTCCAGAAGCTTAAACTTTGCAAAGTGTGGTAGATAATCTTTTTTAATCCGGCTTTTTGTAGCATCAGTTGAGCCGTCATCCGAAATAATTACCTCCACAATTGCATCATTATTATTTACGTAGTTTCCGATTTTATCCAATACTCCTTTTTGGATATTAAGTTCCTCGTTATAGCAGGGGACGATAAGTGAGATCGTTTTCATAGTGAGGTTGCATGTTTGAGGCGGTAGATGACAATACCTCCTTCATAGAATATTCTATCAATTTTTGCTCTTCCAAACATCTCAATATTCCAAGATTGAGAGTTAAGTATTTTACAGGGTTGTCGGTCACAGAGAACATACATAGTATCGGTTACTTCACTACTGTTGCCATCCACCACCGACCCACCGTAGTACTCAATAAAATACTGATATGAATCACGCGACGTAAACTCGACAGGATAGGTTGCTAAATTAATCCGCTTTCCATTGGTTTGCTTAGCAATAAACTCTCCAACCACAATTGGGGATGCATCCTGGCGTGACGGCTTGCCCCATAAAAAATCATAGGTATGAAACTGTGAGGCAAAAAAGAGCGTAATACCTAAAAGAGTGAGTATAACCGATCGCTTACCAAAGAGTGAATGCAATAGATAGACAATAACAAAATATAAACTTGCATACACAATGTGATAGTAGTGCGGTATTGCTGCTGCGTTAACTCTGCTTAGTCCTAGAATAAGGGTAACTACTGCGAGAAGATGGATTTGTACAAATGGGTGAGGTTTTTTCCAGAGAATAATTGCAGTTGTTCCTATAATGCCCAGACATGCCAATCCCGATACTATTGGCGAAAGTGAATACCCCGATGCAAATTTCATAAGCGCACCAACCACATCAGTCAATCGATTGAAAAATGGACCACTTGAAACCAAATTTTGTTCGGTAAAAAGCGATGTTAGGTTTTTCGTATTTAAAAAATTATGACGCAGTTCAAAAAGAACAAACGGGAGAAGTGTGCTAAAAAAAGCCCCCATTGAGTACATTGGCACTGTGAACGCTTGCTGTCTTTTTGTAGTGAGTAAAAAATAGATCATAAAATATATACCAATCGGAAGCACTAACAAAGCGGCCAGGTGGTGCAGTTGAAAAGAAAGTCCGAAAGCAATGCCAAATAAAACCGAATAGAGCTTTCTTTTTCTGCCATATAGGGCAGCATAAAATAGAGAGAGAGTAATAAATGATGCGTATGGAAGTAGATTTGGGTTCCATGAAAATCTCCCCACCGACACAAGGAGACCTGATGTGGCAAGTATTGAGGTGAAGAAAAATGCTACGTTGTGTGAAACGGCTTTGCGCACAATCATATAGATAGCTACAAGTGCAACCACACTTAGTATTCCCACGCCAATAGCAAGGCCGACAGGGTGCATGCGGGTAAACCACATGAATGGAGCGACAAGATAATAATAAAAGGGTCCCAAGAAAACTTCGCCAATAGAGGAGGGGGGACCAATAAGCGGAAGTTTTTCAAAGGTTGCGATGCGCCGTGCAATAATTGCATCCCGACCTTGGTCAGCAAGAAACATGTAAAAATCATCAATACGATATAACCGCAGAAATGCACCGAGTAGTATAATAAACAATATGTCCAAACGCATAGTTCCTTATTGTACCTTACTCCTTATTGTTTTCTCAAGCACGCTCATGGCCTGGCTACCTTTTTTGATTTCGGGTAATTTTCAGACTATTCTGAGTAATTTTGACGGACCACTCTATATTATCCCTGCAAAAACCGCATACGATCCGTCACGCATACAGGATCTTGCCCGCGATCCCAGCATGCCTCAAAACCCTCTCTACTATGCAGCACATCTGCCGTTGTATCCACTATTTATATGGCTATTGTCGCTTATTGGTATTGGATTTACTAAGGCAATGCTTGCTGTAACCGTCCTTTCAACTGTGATTCTTGTATGGACTATGTATGAACTTTTGGTCCGTTTGAAAATAACAAATCATCCTGTGCTTCTTACATCAACTCTGCTTTTTGTACCTCGCTTTTTAGTACTACACTCTGTCGGCACTCCTGAACCCTTATTTATGGCGCTTATTCTTATATCGCTTGTTAGTTTTGAGCAAAAAAGATATCTCTTTGCGGGTATTGCCGGAGCATTAGCCGTGAGTGCAAAACTTCCTGGTATTCTGTTGTTTCCCGCCTACATGCTAGCGCTTCTTGAATCAACAGTTATCCATAAACAGCGAGTTCATAAGTCTTTTTTTTCCATACTCCTTATCCCACTCGCGTTATGTGCAGTATTTGGTTTATATCATCTCCAGTATGGTGACTTTTTGGCATACTTTCATACCGGTGCCACAGTACCTATGCCATTTCCGCTTTCCGTCTTTACGACACATGCACAGTGGGTTGGAACCGCTTGGCTTGAAGATATTTGGTTCTACTTTGTACTCTATGCCGCAACGACTGTACTGCTTTGGAAGTCACAACAGAGAAGCTTTTTTTATTTCACCCTTGTTTTTTTGGCAGGCACAATGTTTGTTCAGCATCGTGACATAGCACGCTATGGCGCACCGCTACTTCCATTTGCTCTTATTGCATTTCACAAACCGCTTACAGACACAAGAGGAAATATTGTGCGTGCAGTCGCAGTAATTATTGCCTACGCCTACGCTTGGAACTTTATGGCAAGCAATACGATGCCTATCACCGAATGGCTCCCATTTTTGTAGTAGTGCTTGACATAATACTTCGGTTATCGTAGTATAAAGAATAATGGGTGATGTACGAGTAGACTTCCTTTTTACGTTGTTTTTTATTGGAAGACGCATAAA
>CAZBWW010000011.1:0-14975 GCA_964496005.1 uncultured Candidatus Saccharibacteria bacterium
AAGCAATTTTATTACAACCGAATCCGGCCCGCCCATAGAGTTTTTAAGTGAGTCGTATTCTAAAGCGCGGTGGTTTTTTGCTTCAGAGATAGTACTAACATTCACAGGATTTTTAGTGTTAGTTAGCGTAGTCATATAGTGAACTTACCGCTTGAAGCTACCGAAACGGCTGTTTTCGATGACTAGTACGTTCGACACAGTTACCTACTATTTCTGCTAAAATTACTATGTGTCCACCGTGACCGCAGTTATAGACAAATACGCGAAGTTCATTATTATTGTTATTTTTATTGTCAGTATTGTGCTAAGACTAGCTGTATTTAGCCAAGAAGGCGGCGATCACGTAGTTTATAAGCAAGCAGTTATAGAATTTCTTGCCGGCGTAAATCCATATGCATATACCGTTAAATCATTTTCCGAGCCGGAATTAGAGTTAGAACACGGTTATGCCTATCTCCCGACACTTTTATATATTCAATCAGGCCTAACCGCGCTAAATGATTGGCTTGATGTCGATCAACCTACAATTTATTGGTATAAACTGCCGGTATTGCTAGCCGATATTGGTGTTGGCTACCTATTATATAAAATTTTAAAAAAAGAAAACTTTTCCAATATCGTCATAATTGGCGGCCTTTTATTCTGGTTTTTTAATCCGTATTTTTTTATGAATTATCAGTATACAAATTACGAGACATTACCATTATTCTTTTTATTGTTAAGCTATATCACGTTGGGCAAAAGAAATTTCACAACAGGGTTATTGTTCGGGCTCGCTATTACATTAAAAACATTCCCAATTATTTTGTTTGCACTCTTTATCCTTAAATCAACCAATAGAAAACGCTTTATACTTGGAGCACTACTAGCAGGAATAATAATTGCACTACCTTTTATGCGCTCTTATTATGATTTTAACCTTATGATTCAGGGATCTTTATTAGTGCATGGCGAACGAGGTATACAAGGCAGGCCGTTTTTAAGTCTCGCCACAGTTTATTTGCAAAATTACGGGTTAAATCCATTTCAGGCTGAATATAGCAGGTTATTCTCCGTAGCAGCTTTAATTAGCACCCAGCTCGTGACTTTGTTTCTGTACTTTAAAAAGAAAATTACTAATGTATGGATTTTGACCCTTGTTTCATTTGCAGTCTATTTATTACTTACGCCGGTTTTAAATAGAACTCACCTTATTTGGGCACTCCCCTTTATTTACCTTGGAGTTTTACAAATTTTTAGAAATAAACTGCAGTATCATTTTTTAACTATTTTTATTGTTTATGTATTAATGTGTGCATATTATTATTTTTGGGTAAATGGGATAAATAATCCTGACTTTCCCGGCGGTGCTATATCTATTGATGCTTCTGATGATAATGCAGGCAGCAGATTTTCGTTAATTAGCGAATGGTTTATTAAAATGGTTAAAGCTAAAAAACAGTTAGTTGGTGAGTAATGTTTAACACAGAAAAGCTAAACACACAAAAATTCTTAAATGGGTTATTAGTCGTAGTATTTGCGGTTGGTGCTATATATATGTATTACGCACGTATAGATAGAATAATGACCACAAATATTAAAGGTGGGGATTTTAAAGTATTTACAGATGCAGCTAGTAGCTTTATAGATGGTACTAGTCCATACGCCGACGCCATTGAGTCATTCAGCGACCTTGATACAGATCCAAATTCTAAGGGATACGCGTACCCGTCAGGCTACTTATATATGTATTCAATCTTGTACACCGCAGAAAATATTTTTTTGTACACTTTTGATTTAGAAGTGCCGGCATATGCGATTTACGCACTGCCGTTTTTTATTTTTCATTTTCTAATTACTATATTTATTTACAAATTTTTAAAAAACGAAGCTCTGTATATAAGATTGTTTGCGTGTACTTTGTGGTTGTTTAACCCTTATTTTTTAACAAAAGGTGATTTTGAAAACCGGGACTTAGTACCTATATTTTTAAGTTTGGTTGCGTTTTATTACCTAAAAAAAGATTCTGTTATTACGGGGGCTTTATTAGCGGGTTCTATGTTATTTAAAATTTATCCTGTTATTTTGGTACCGTTGTTTTTATTTGAGGTAAAAAATAAGAAGCAATTTGTATTAGCCGGTTTATTAACATTTTTTGCCGGATCGTTGCCTTTTTTAACAAGTTTTACCGAACTTAAAAATTATATTCTGGGAGGTTTTTTTGTTCATGGAGATAGATTTATTCAGGGCAGACCGTTTTTATGGTATCTCAGGTATTATTACAAACTTGATTTAATTGAGGTAGTACCTTTTAAAATATACGCCTTATTATCGGTTACAAGTGCATGGGTGCTAACAGTGGTATTATACGCGTTAAAATATAAAAATTTATTTTTCACGACGGTGTGGGCTTTTTTACTTTTTTATTTGTTTACACCAGTATTAAACAGAACTTATATTTTGTGGGGGTTACCTTTTTTTGCAATCGCGTACTGTGGAATTAAAAAACCACGTCTAAAGATTGTGTATACAATAATTTTATTTCTTGGGTGGCTGTTCTTGTATTGGTATCTTGATATATGGAATGACGGCTTTGATATTTGGCATCCCAGTATATATTAATTTGTTTACAGTATAATAGCAGAAACCTATAATTAACCCATGCAGATACCGCCCAAAAAACTGCAAAAATATGTGTTTAAGTCATTTTTGCAGGAAGAAGAATACGGTTTTTACACCTCATATACCTACGGGTTGTTGTTAATTACTTACCTTAAGCTAACAGACCAAGAAAAAAGGGATTTTTTACACCTACTGGACGAAACTGAATGGGACCAAGTAGATAAAATTGTTGAGGCAAAAGTTACCACACAAGATTTATCCGCGCTTTCAAAAGGTTTATACAATGCGCTTGTTGAGGTTGTAACAGTTTCAGAAAGAGCTGATGAGTAAAGCGGAGAGTTTTGACCATAATGAAGCCCCACCGTTAGCTGAGCAAATTGACCTGGATTTAACTGTGTTAGAAGACTTAGTCCTTGTTAGTGAGGTTTTAACTTTGGAAGATAAAGAAAGGGCGTTATCTGTTTTAGGGCATTTAGGACTACAGGCAGCAAGACCAGAACTTATAGATAAAATTCCTGTTCCGCTAGGAGAGGAAAATTGGACATCGCCGTATATAGAACCAAGATTTAATGTATCAACGGGTGACCGGTCATTCCTGCTTACTCGTGACGGTTTAAGTATAATGGATTCTACTTTTTATGAATGCGCACAGGAACACGCGACGCTTTCCCAGCAAAATTTTGCACGAGAAGTTGTAAAAGATGCAATTGCATTAAAAAATTTTGCAGATGAGGTAGAAACGAATTCTGCTATTCCCGAACATTTAAAAGTACTTGTAAGAAAATCAGCTGATGCCTTTGAGGGAAATGTTTTTTTTAATTTTCGCCTAAATGATGCTTTTATGGATAGGTTGGATACTTTATCGGCAGATGAGCAACAAGAACTGGAGACCGCCCTTAGTGATATTGGGTCAAAATACGAAAAAATAGCATATAAACATATACAAAGGGTTGGAATGGCAACCGTTAAGACAGCAATTGCGGAAGGTACTATTAGGGTGGGGCGCACTAGGTTACCGGAACAACTGGTTGCACTTGCCCAGCAAGATTTACAAGAGAAATTATTAAGAAGTGGAAAACTAAGAGCAGTTAACTCTGCAGAGGCTTTGGGTGGACAGGATACAGTGCATAGTAGATTGCAGGCAGAAAAATTTAAACCCGAATACACAACACCATTAGTCGCATATACCAGACGAGTTCGAAATAAAATTAAAGAAGGTTTTGAGTATATGAATTCGAAAGATGCACCGATAATGCTTCAAGCGGTGGGAGAGAACGCAAGATTTGCAGCCGGAGTTTTAGGATCAACCTTTGCAATTGCAACAATATTAGTATTAATAGATGAGGACGGGGTGTTTGCATCCGACAATGATGGGGATGGTCTTTTTCATGGGTACACCGATTCACTTAAACCTGATAAAAATAGCGATTTTGATAGCACCGTTCTTCATCCAGCGCTAGTAAGTACATTGGTTGAACAAAGTACTCAACAGCCAGTTGTGGAAAATCAATTAGCTACAGAAGCTGCAGGAGAAGATTTGGCCGTTCTTAATGCACCGGAAAATTTTGTAGAAAGTACTTCGCCGAGTGTCCGGATAGATTTAAATGATCCACGATACCTACCTCCATCAGATATTGCATTTCGTGTTGTTAGTACGTCGTCGACGGAACGGTGGCTGCCAATTGATACTGCACAGTATAGCGCAGTAGGTAATAGACAGTCAGAAGCTATTATTAAAGCAGTAGCAGACTCAAATATAGAACACAATCCTAGGTATGTATCGCTGTACGGTGAGACATATTGCAACATTTTTGCATGGGATATTGGGAGAAAGCTTGGTGTAAATGTTCCTCACTGGTTTGAAGGCGAGGAATTAACGGCTAACGAACTGTTTGATTGGTTTAATGATATTAACAAAGGTGGTGTAAATGGAGAGGGTTATCGTGAGATAGCAATGCATGAGGCCCAATCTCTTGCAAATGATGGTATTCCTGTTTTTGCAGTTCGTAAGGATCATAACAACAACGGACACATTATGTTAGTTTATCCCGACACAGATCAAACAAATACTGAAGATGAAATACCTCTTGTGGCTTCTGTCGGTGTGCAAAATAGAGTTGGCCGTATGGATGAGTTATTTCCGCAAAACTTTAGACAGTTTAACTTTTTTACTCATTCCGCAGACTTTGAAGCACATGAGCATGCTGAGGTTTTTATGCAGCATTTAACTGAAATGGTCAGAAATTCTCCTGAAATAGGTGGAATCGAGAATTATAACGTTCCATTGGAAGAGGGCTTTGGGTTTGCCACCAATTATGCGGGCAAACAGGGTGGTGATGAAGGATGGGTTGCTATACCCACTGGTATAGCTGCAGGCCATGCACTGCACCAGATGGTAGAAAGTGGTGCAGTTACTTTAGATCAACTAACGCCTGGACAATTAAGAATATATGAGCTTACGGAAGGAATAGATTTAAGTGCTCCCAGACTTGAGCCAATATTGCAGTCGCCAGAAATTTGGGACAGATTCAATGATTTACTAATTGAGGATCAAAGTGCTATGACTCCGGAAGAAGCGCTAGAGTCCGACAAGGTTATTGGTTTTATAGCTACGAGATCAGCAGACGATTTGGGAAAGAAATATGTTTTGTATGATGTTCCCTATCCTGAAGCCACACCTAGATTTGTAGGTATTGTAATGGCGGTTGACGTAGCTGCAAGACACGATTGGTACAATAACCTTGCAAATTTAGAATTAACATATGGTTCTTGGGATGGGCTGCCGTGGTTGGCTGATATTTCCCCCAACGCACTAGAAAAACTGTACCCGGTTAATGGTGTGCTAAGTCCTACAATAGGTGATATGGGGCCTGCTGCAGCACTACTACTAAGTGAAGATAGATTCTTTGAACTAAATGCGGTAAATTAAATTTAGATTATGAAAATTACCTCACATAAAAGTCATAACCTTTTACTCAGAAAAATAAACCCGTTAGTCAGAATATTAATTGTTTCGGATATGTTGATGGTAGGTGCTATGGGAATGTTTGCACCTTTATACGCGTTATTTGTTGAAGAAAGTGTGATTGATGCCAATGAGTTAGTTGTCGGAATGTCTATTACAATATATTTACTCTCGCGAAGTATTTTGCAGATTCCAATAGCTACATTCTTAGATAAAGTCAAAGGTGAAAGAGACGATTATTTCTTTTTGGCAACATTTAGCGTTCTGGTTGGAGTTTTATATCTTGGCTTTTTATTTGTTGATCAAGTGTGGCAATTATTTTTGATGCAGTTTTTATTGGGGTTATGTGTTGCAATTACATATCCTTCTTATATGGCAATTTTTACAAGGCATGTTGATAAACATATGGAAGGTACGGAATGGGGTGTATATCAAACTTTTGTTGATTTAAGCACTGCGGCGCTTGCGACTATTGGAGGTTATGTAGCGACGATTGTCGGGTTTGATGCATTAATTATTATGGTTTCAATTTTGTGTATTTCTGGCGCGTTATTACTATTACCGTTAAAAAGCCTTGTTTATAGCGCAAAGTAGGTTTCATCGTACAAAATATAAAGGTTATCTTTCTATAGAATTTAAGAAAAATGTAGCTATAACCTATAGTTTACAAATTGGTTTTTTTGTTGTAAAATAGCGGTTGATAATGTGAAACGTAAGTTTTTTGTACTCAGAAAAGGAGAAGCTGAAATGAATAGGACTCTTGTTTTTGCTATCGGTGTGTTGGTCGGTGCTATCTTGGTAGCGTTGTTCGCTATCGTTGTTGATGCACCGAAAAGTGCAGAAGTCGCGGTGACGCCCGTTCTCGCTGAAATTGAGAAGGCAGAGGAAAATCAGCCTGATGTTTTCAACATGATCGGGGCTGACGGCGAACCGGAGGATCCGTGCGTCGAGTTTCTTCGTGCAGGCACAATGATCTTGAGGGTGCCGGTTTTTGGGCATCCCTCGGGACAGCAGATTTTTCAATCAGACCCGGCAAACAGCCTGGAATACTGCTTGGGTACTGATTTCAACAACATCGGCATTAAGGTCTATTTTCTTCGCACTCGAGAGTTTGCCGGGTATGTGGATTTAAGGACTTTTGTGCCGGCGCCCACCACGATCGGTGAGAATGTTACTGCCGCAACGGATAGCGAGCAGGCGACGGGTCAGAGTGACCCCTCACAGTGGGAGGTTGTTGAGGAACCGCATTATGTTACTACGATGTGGCTCAACTACCTTTCTGAAACGGGTGGGGAAGTTCGCGCCCAGATCTTTGAAAAGACCTGGGAGGGGTACAGCTCTATTGAGGGTCAAGAGCACGAAAGTCTCGAGGACGCTCGTGAAGCGGTAGAAATTGCCTTTACGCTGATTCGGGACGGGTGTCCGAACTCGGCGCAGGCGGGCGCTGAGTTACTTGGTCTTCCCGACGGACTGCTGATGCTCACCTTTGGTGACCGGCCGTGGGATTCGGGTCCGTTGCCCAGAACGTGCCTCGAGTCGATTTACTCGCTCGACCCTCAGCGGGCTGAAAGGGTTGAGCTGGAAATCCAGCAGTTCGAATACCTCCCCGAGGGATTTTTCTCGGTGGAGCTGTGTCCGCGTAACAGCGGATATGAGGCCATACATATTTGGGACAATGCCAGTCCTTATACCGGCAGTTGGACTGGTGAGATGTATGGTATGAGCGAAAATTGGGGTCTCGTCAGAGACGAGGACCCTGAATTCCTGAACCGCCAGGCGGACAATTCGCGGGTTCGCATATGGCGGCAATCCGGCCGGGAGACAGAGGTTGTCGGATATTTGAACCGGCAGTACCTCTGTCCTGCAATCCCGCCTTACCCCAACAACCCCGACAGCGGGTGGTAGGCGGAACAATGAGAAGGCGCGGCCATTAGATCAACTATGCGAACCACTTGCATATTGATTTATGGTCTGCGCCTTCCCCACTTTAACTTTCCAATCTTGCACGCACCGTACCTAACCACCTAACTAAAACAAATGCTAATATAACACCGTGAATCTATCTCAAGACCAAGCTAAAACATTAAAAGAACTTATAAACTGGTACTCAACAGAAAATAAGACTCCTTACATAACATTAGGCGGGTACGCAGGTACAGGAAAAACTACACTAATCGCAATACTTAAATCTACACTTCCCAAAATAAAACAAACTCAAGCAAAATCAGCAAAAGATAAAAAAATGAAAATTGCATTATGCAGTTATACCGGGCGAGCTACCCAAAACCTCAAAAATAAATTAAAAGAATTAGATTGTCTGCATTGGACCGATACAATAAGCACTATTCATGGGTTAATTTATGACGCAATCGACAATTCACAAGGAGTTATTATTGGGTGCAAGAGAAAACCCGAACTCGATGTAGACCTAATTATAATAGACGAAGCCTCAATGATAGACCGGACTATTTGGGAAGACTTACTCACGTACAAAGTTCCTATTATAGCTGTAGGTGACCACGGGCAATTACCGCCTATAAACGGAAACTTTAACTTAATGCAAAACCCGTACCTAAAACTGGAAAAAATTCACAGACAGGCAAAAGGGAATCCAATTATTAACTTATCAAAAGCCGCGCGTGAAACAGGTAATATAAATAAAGGGAAATATAGCGCGTCAGTTATTAAATACACACAGGAAGATTACGATTACACAGAAGTTAGTACAACTCTTTTAGAAAACTACACAAAGAACATGTTAATTTTGTGCGGGTACAACTCAACACGCGTGAAAATAAACCAATTTATAAGAAGCGCGCTTGGCTTTGATTTACCGGTGCCTTTAGTTGGAGATCGAGTTATTTGCTTACGCAATAATCATACGCAGAATGTATATAACGGCATGTTAGGTACGATATTAAGACTTGAACCAGGTGCAGAAAACTTTTACGAAGCGGAAATAAAGATGGATGAGAGTATTAAAAACTATACAGGTACTATTTATGCGCCACAGTTTAATTCTGAAAGCCCGATTAATTTTACGAAAGACCGAGCTAAAATTGGGGACAATGATATTTTTGATTTTGGGTATGCGTTAACTGTACATAAAGCGCAAGGCAGTCAGGCCGAAAAAGTTGTGTTGTTCGAGGAACGGTTTGCAAAGATGACTGATGATGATTGGCGCAGGTGGTTGTATACAGGTGTGACTCGCGCGCAGAATGAGTTATATATTTTTGGAGACTAATTTCTAGAAATTGATATTTGTAAATTTTAATTTTTTGCTAATTTATAGAACAGTAAAATTATAACCTATAGCATAGTAAAAAGAAGTTGTAGAAAAGTGTTGACAAATATTTCAAATTAGTATAAATTACACCATGTCCCACCGAGAGCTTGCTCTCACCGGGACGCTGAAGAAACCACCCTCGGGTGGTTTTTTCATTTGTAAAACTATTTTAATTGTTAATGTAACTCTTTTTTACTACAATAATTTTATAACTAATTTACCTACACTAAATCTGGACGCACATATGTTCGAAGATAGCAGTATTCAAGACCAAAACCAAAACGAAGGCAAAGAAAAAAATTATGGCTTAGGCGAAGTAATTGCTAAAGACTGTAATGGTGAATACATGGTACCAGGTTCGCTTGTGTTAGTAGTAGGTAATAATGGTTATTCCGTTGAAGTTATTGAATCATCTAGCCAGATAGATTGGAGATTTGATAAGTGTGTAGGTGCTGTTATTACAGAAAAGAATCTAACTGAGTTAGTTGATGAGTTAGAAGTAGTGCTTTTTCCCGAAGATACTTGGCTAAATATTACACGACTTGAAAATGCAGATACTGACTATTGGAGTAGAATTCAGCAGTATGCAGCAGAACTCACAAAGTATAAAGACGCAGTAGAATTGGCGACTAGAGCTCCGCATAGCAATGAAAGTGATTTGCTTGAAGCATTAGCTATAAGTATGCGTGAGACAATTGCAGTACCGACTGATATTATTAGATTTCAAGTCCCAGAAGTGCAAACCACATTCGCAGTTACGGGTTATAAATCTGACGCTGAGGGAGTTACGTTGGAGTTTATTTCAGACACGGGTTACAGCTACGAATACATTATTCCAACAAACGAAGTCATATGCCCGTACGATGATTACAAGTGCGCATTAGGTATTGTCGAGCACGGCAATGAGCGGTCTCTTGTATTTTTTAAAATTAAGAGTGCTAATTTAAAACCATTTGAACCAGTTTTTGAAAGAATGAGCTCAATTGAAGATGTACACCGCCGTTTAGTGCAGGATTTTCCGTGGATACAGCTTGCTGATATTACTAAACAGATTAACATACCCATGTTCGATACAAGCACATCCGAAAATACACTAGGTGAGCTGAGTATGATAGACAAGAAGAGATTTGCCAAAATTTATCCTAAAGGTCGAACCTTATCAGATACTCAAGAGCTGAATAATTATGAACGGATGTACTTAGAGACACGGAATTATGCATATGTGGCTGAGTTAGGTGCAAGATTGACTTTCAGAAGTACAGATTTAGCTGAGTTTAGCTCAGTCGACGAGCTTATTGATTCAAGATTGGCCACTATGACTGTGGACGAGAGGTGGGAGGTAGTTATTAAAACGTTAACAGAAATTGAAAAAAATACGAGAAAATTACTTAGCCATAGATGGAAGCTTGAAGAAAGATTATTTGGTGATCAAATTGTTAATCCTTATCAACAATACATTCAAAGGTTTCTTGGCGCAGGCACAATAAATGAGTTTGGTGATGCTGTCGGACTATATGTGAACGGAGTATTGGCACTACAAGTAGAACTTGATGAATCTTATACAAATTATGGTTTAAAGGCTTTAGCTAGAGATGAACAACTAACAACCGAGGTTAGAAATTTTCATATTATGCAAGCAGTTGCCGAGGTTGTAGCGCATGAGATTGGACATATAGGATTGAGAGATACACGTTATACTGGTACAGCACTAGTGGTCTATAAACCACAATTAAGAGATGCAGAAAAATATGAGGAAGTATATACTGAGTGGAAATCCGTGCATTTACCAAGAGCCCTGGAAACACCCGGTCTTGGTGGGCAATTATCCCATCCATATACATATTTTAGCGTATTATACAATCGGAGTGTTACGTACAACAATGGTAGAACTGAGCTAGGCGAGTCATATGGTGGGGCTCATGCAATAGGTGAGATGGTAGAGTTATTGGCGAGACATGATGAGGACATTGAAATTTATGGAAAAACCTGGAGAATTAACAGAGACTTCGCACTAAAGTGCGCTTTAGCAACTGCATTTGCACGAAGGGAAACCGGTGTATTTGAGTTTATGGGTCAACAAGTTGTAGGCTTTAAAGACTTATTTAACACAGTTATAAAGAAAAATGAAAAGCGTTATCAGAGTGCTGACTATTCTACAAGGTTAAGGGGGTGTGAAGATGTAGATTATTGGAGATACGCACAAGAAAAGGAAGCAACAGCAGTCGAAAATGCACAAAATACACATCAGGCAGAGGTTACAATACTATCAGCGGATCGCAATAATCTTATACATACAATTCAAAGCCAGATATATTCAAAACTAAAACAAAAAGTTGCCACTAACATATTTTAATGCGTTAATTATAGTGCATATGGTTTCAGACAAACTAAAACAGTTATTTGGCAATACTTTAACTTATTCAGGTGATATATTTACTATAGCCGAGTCCCGCCAAATTACTCCACACCAAATAGACACGCTAGTCTGGGACGCAGTCTTTGGCACTAATGAAGAAAAACTAAGCTCACGCTGGTTTATATGGGAACTTGCCTTACAACTTGGAATAAAACCTGCATCCATCAATGATTTGTATATGGCAAGAGGACGTGATCAAATAATGTCAAACTTTAGTGTGCCGGCAATGAATTTGCGTGGAATGACATACGATACGGCGCAATGCGTGTTTACTGTTGCTAAAAAATTGAACGTTTACGCATTTATTTTTGAGCTCGCCAGAAGCGAAATGGGCTATACAGGGCAAACACCTTCCGAATATGTAAGCGTACTCCTCGGAGCTGCTATTAAAACCGGTTGGCGCGGACCGGTATTTATTCAAGGTGATCACTTTCAGACTAAAATGCATACACCGGGTGTGCCAGAAGAAGGTGAGGTTGATTCACTTAAAAAACTAATTCTCGAAGCTCTATCCGCAGGTTTTTACAATATAGATATAGACACATCGACTTTAGTGGATTTAGGTCAGCCAACGGAAGAGCTACAACAAAAACCAAATATATTTTATTCTGTGGAACTAGCCAAATTCGTGCGAGCGCATGAACCTGCCGGTATTACAGTATCACTTGGTGGTGAAATAGGGCATATTGGTGGAAAAAACAGCACTGTAGCGGATTTTGAAGCATATATAAAAGGTTTTAAAGCTGCTTTACCTGAAAATATGGTTGGAATTAGCAAAATTAGTGTTCAGACAGGGTCAAGTCACGGGGGGATTGTGCTTCCTGACGGTAACATAGCTCCAATCGTAATCGACTTTACGGTTTTATCTAATATTTCAAAAGAATGCAGAAAACGCGGAATAGGCGGTGCCGTACAACACGGAGCATCTACACTTCCGGATGAATTTTTTTCCGAATTTCCTAAGTCAGAAACAATAGAAGTTCATCTGGCTACCGGGTTTCAAAATGAATTATTTGACCACCAAATGTTTCCTAAAGAAATTTTAGCTGAAATGTATGCGTGGGTAGACACCGAGAAAACAGCAGATAGGGATGAGAACGATACTATTGAACAGTTTCATTATAAGACCAGAAAAAAGGCGTGGGCCAGATTCAAAAAGGAAACCTGGCAAATTGACACTGCGATAAAGGAAGAACTATTTCGGACGTTGGCAGAGAGACTGGAATTTATATTTACACAGTTTAACGTAGCAGAAACTGAAAATTTAGTTTCCAAATTTATTAACCCGCCTACAATACATAAAAAAATTGAGGATTTTACGCTTGATTCGGTTATAAATCAAAATGTAAGTGAAAATGTAAGCGGGCTTGCTGACTAGTTTGAATGTTAGGTTTATAATCAATACAGATAAAAGTGGTTATAGTGGCTAGCACATGAATTTAAAAAAATTATCAGAACTTTCTCAACACGAACTAAATGGCAAAAAAGTGTTTGTCCGAGTTGACTTTGACGTGCCTCTAGATAATGAGTTAAAAATAACCAGTACATTTAGAATAGACAGATGTATTCCAACAATTAAATTATTGCAGGAAAGCGGAGCAGCAGTGGTTTTAGGCACAAAAATAGGCCGACCGGCAAAACAAAGAATTTCAACGGAAGTCTTAATGCAGTATTTGACGCAGATTTTTGGCTCTAATATTGAATTTTTCGCGGATTACATGAGCTTAGGCTCTCAGCAAAAAATACAAGAATTACAATCGGGACGTATACTTCTGCTGGAAAATTTGCGTTTTTACAACTTGGAAACGGCAACAAACTATGGGGAGCAGGAAAGACAGGAAGTTAAGAATTATGCCACTAATTTTAATTTATACGTTAACGAGGCGTTTGCTATGAGTCATCGAAACGAGACATCCGTAACAAGATTACCCGAATATCTACCGGCTTATGCAGGATTAAACCTTGAAAAAGAAATTTCAACATTATTAACTTTGCTTGAGAACCCTGAAAAACCCTTAGTTTTTATAGTGGGTGGTGCAAAAATTGAATCTAAACTGCCTGTTATTAACGCGTTTCTGGAAAAAGCGGATAAAATATTAATTGCCGGTAAACTAATTCATGAAAATACGAGTATGTTAGCAGAAAAAAGCAATGTACTTATAGCTACATCCGCGCCAAGCGGGTTTGATATCTCTGAAGAGGCTATTTCCGCTTTTTGTAATGAAATAAAAATGGCAAAAACTATTGTATGGGCAGGTCCGATAGGTAAATTTGAAGAACAGGATTTTGAGTGGGGAACAAGCTGTATTATTGAATGTATTGGTGCAAACCAAGGATATAAAGTTGCCGGCGGTGGTGATACTTTTGCCGCGATCGAAAAATTTAATGCTTTAGACAAGTTTAATTTTATCTCAACCGGTGGGGGAGCAATGCTTAAATTTTTAGCCGGGGAAGCGTTGCCGGGGTTGGATCCTGTAAAGACAGG
The DNA here is from genome assembly GCA_964496005.1 of uncultured Candidatus Saccharibacteria bacterium. GTDB lineage: Bacteria > Patescibacteriota > WWE3 > UBA101185 > UBA10185 > CAZBWW01. The sequence goes on from CAZBWW010000011.1 coordinate 13,754, forward strand.
TACGTACCCTTTGTAATTATAACGATGTAGCTATATCGGTCTATCTTATTGTGCTCGCAAACTGACCAACTAAATCTGTTACGCGTAAAAAATCAATAAAATTAGTATTTTTGCTCATTACGCATACTACGACAGGCTTACCTTTAAATAATATGCCGCAATCATGCCAGGTACCTGTTTCGCCCCAGTTACCTATTTTATGTGAAAAAACCGTAAATTCGTCTAAACCGGCGTGGACTCTGTCGTCAAATGCGGTTTCTTTCATTGCGTTTAAAACGCTGTATGGTTTTTGGTCAACTGTCTCATCATCAGCTTGCATGTTTTCCGGCGCATCTTCAGCTTTAATCCCATTATCACCATCGGTAACATTTTCGGCTTCCAACTCAGCTTCGGCATAAACATCAAGTACATCTTGCTCTTCCAAATAAATATTTTCCAAAATCACTGCAATTTCAATCGGACTTGTGTTATTTTCAGTAAAAAACTTGGTTTCTTCACCATAAAGCGAATAATTCTCAAATGCTTCCTCAATGGTTTCCTTGCCAAGCGTGCGTTCTAACATAACCTGTGCTGTGTTGTCAGACTCTTTTAGTAAATAGTTAAGGAGTTGTTCATATGTAAGTTCAGTACCAAACGGAAGTGCCGCAATGGAACCGGTACCATCAGCTTCATCAGCGGGGGTAAAAAATACGGTATCACTCAGCTTAAGGTCACCATCTGCCACTTTTTTAAGCACCGCCATCGCAAGAGGTAATTTGTATAGGGAAGCACCATAAAATTCTTCATATGCGTTATATTCAAAAGTTTCGCTACTTGCTAAATTTTTAATGTATATACCATAAGTCCCGCGATAGTTGGGCATTTGGTCTACCAATTCACTAAATGTATTTGTTTGGAGTGTTTCGTAAGGTTGATACTTAATAAAATCGACTTCTCGTCTTACAGGCGATGAGGTGGTTGAAAGTATTTCTTGTGTAGTTTTAAACTCCCTAAACCAGACAGCCGTCAAAAAAAGAAGTGCAGCTATTACAATTCCAGCAAGTGCCGGCAACATGTTTTTCATCATTAGGTAAATTTTACCACTTTAGCTAAAAAACTATAAACAAAGTATGTAATTGCGGTTTAAAGTCGCTATACAGTCGACAGTTAAAACTATACCCAGCCCTGTTTTGTGATAGAATTTGAGCTAGTTATGCGAGTATCGCAAACGTGATAGTAGTTT
>CAZBWW010000011.1:15075-31794 GCA_964496005.1 uncultured Candidatus Saccharibacteria bacterium
TGAAAATTAAGACATACTTTGGGTTCATAGCTCAGTTGGTTAGAGCATTCGGTTTTAGATACGAGCTATGCGAGTATCGCAAACGTGATAGTAGTTTTGAAAATTAAGACATACTTTGGGTTCATAGCTCAGTTGGTTAGAGCATTCGGTTTACATCCGAAAGGTCCCTGGTTCGAGCCCAGGTGAACCCACCAGGGTTAGGTGAGCTCAAAGAACGACGCGAAGCGTCCTTCGAGCCCAGGTGAACCCACCAGGGGTTAGTAAACAGAAAGATAGTTATGAGAAAATTACTGGTTTTATTATTACTTGTTTGTTTTGGCACTATAACGTATTTATATAACTTGATTGGGCTTGTAATTGCGCTCGTTGTATTTGGCGGAATTTATTATGTAATCAACATAAAGTTTAGCGACAAAAAAGCTTTACCTGAAAAAGGCGCTTTTGCATCTACGTTTGTACTTACGTATTTAGCAGTTATCAAGGAAGCAGAGAATCCAAGCATTACAGCAGTTGCATTTATTTTTCTTGTTGTTCTATTAATAATGCTTCTCACCATGTACAAAGATAAATAATTTCATAAGCTTTAAAGAAATAATTGTGGGGGGCGTAGCGTGGTTTAATATACGCTGTAAGTGCGATATAATACGCTTTGGCTAGTTGAAATAACTTTGGGGGATGGTGTAACGGTAGCACGTCGGGTTTTGGTCCCGAAAATTGGGGTTCGAATCCCTGTCCCCCAGCCATGAATTTAAAATATGCTGATTTTCCTCTAACAACAACTTATCTTCCAGTTCGAACCCTTGTAGGGACTGGTTAACTATTTCGTGATTATTTTTGAATACAGTAAGTACAGAATCAAGGTCAAACCGCAGTATTTTGTGGTCTAGTATAAAGTTCGAACCCAAATCTGCAAGTACACTAGTTTTTTCTTCGAAGTTACCACCTTCAAGTTTTTCACTAGCGTATCTAGCATAATATACTCGTTTTTCGGCTCTCTTAATCCAATCATCTGATTGGTATTTAACTCCTGCGCGTTCTTTTTCTAATCTCTTTATGTCAGCATTAATCTCGTTTTTCTTTATACTGTAAGATTCTTCATTTATTTCACCATCAATGCGTAGATCCAGAAGGTTATTTCTACGTCTCATTTGCATTTCAATCTGTGCATCAAGTCTCTGAAGTAAGACATCAGTTTCATTAGTTTCTTCATGGTGATCATTCTTTAACCATTTCATAAACCAATCGTGAAAGTCTTGAGAGATCTTTACTGTTTCTAAGATTCCATCTAATTGCTTTTCAAGTTTAGATACTGAGATATGAGGCTGACCACATCGTTTTTTACTTGAACATTTAGCATAAATATAAGTTACGGTATCACCAGAAGCTAGTCGCTTTGTTTTTGGATAAGGAATAATTGTGCTACCACACTCGGAACATTTAATAATGCCTCTGTAGGGCACGTCCTCATGATTACTTGGTCTTTTAACTCCTTTAGCACCTAATTTATCTTGAATAAGCCAAAATTCGTGTTCGGTCATAAGCCTTGGAACTTCTTGATTGAGTTCTTCTTCCATACCATTCCAAATCATATGTCCATAATAAAAAGGGTCATTAAGTATTCTGTAAAAACTAGATAAGGCTAAAGGTCTGTTGCCTGTACGTTCTGTTAAAGGCGTTCTATAGCCCAATTTATTATTAAGATCATCAACAATATTATCTACACTAGCACCATCTAAAAATGCTTCTATAGCCTTTCTAAGTAACGGGAACCTTTCATCATCTACTACTTGTATTATTTCGCCTCTTTCTTTTTTATTTAAGTATCCTTGCTTTGGTTTGCCAGGCCACCACCCTCTTCTTAGCTTTGAGGACATACCTCTCATTACAGTTGGGCCCAAATCATCAGAATACTTTTTAGCTAAACCAAACTCTATTTGAAGTAAAAGCTTGTCATCACCACTGTTATAGTAAACCTTCCCTGGAGTGAGGATTGCATGGAGTTTTTTGTTGTCCATTAATTCTATCAACAATGCCCCGTCTACTGAGTTACGAGCAAGTCTGTTTAAAGCCCAACAAACAATAACTTCACACTTGCCTCTTTCAATATCCGCAACCATTTCATTAAACATAGGTCTACCACGCCTTTTTGCGGACATAGATTCTCTGTAGGTAGTCTTTATCTTTACAGAATATCTCTCTGCTACCTTTTTATTGACATCGTTTTGATCTGCCAATGAAAAGGCTTGCCTGTCTTCTGACTCAGTTGATTTTCTACAATATTCAACTGCTTTTTTATTCTGTATGTCTTTGTTTACTAAAAAATCCATAAAAATAGCCGTACTGGTTGTTGAGTAGTTGCAACAAGTGCAAATACGCCAATACGGCTATTACTACACTTGTATACTACTCAACACATCAATTATACATTTATTTCCAATCCTTCATCAACGGGTCTGCCAAAATACTCAACCCAAATTGAATACCATAATTGTTTTTGGTTCTCGTAAGTATCCCTATCAAAAGGTCTATCGTTAATATCTACCTTACAGTCTTTAGATTGATCTGGTTCATGTGTTTCAAGATAGGACTGCACGATATTAGAAACTTCTAGAAGCTCTGAAATGTTAAGTTTTGTTAAGTCCATATTTTTTTGTATTTTTGTTACATTTTTCATAAATTCCTTTATCTACAGTAAATAATACTGTTACAGAAATGTTACAAACCGTATATTTATGTCTGTAACACTTTTGTAACAAGATGTTATGTTGTTAATACAATCAATAGTCAAATCCGTTACAAAAGTTACTTAACTTCTCCAAATTCAAAGCCTAAAGCTTTAAGTCGTTCATTTATTACGTCAAGATTTAGTTGGTACCCTCTCATAGGTTTATCACCCAACCTTCTTGTTTCTGACCCCTGTATCACGATACCTGACCTTCTAAGCGACACACCTATATATTTAGTGCTTTCTAACCAATCAAACTCCTCACTACGCTCAGTTTTTAAGTATGTTTTGATATTTGCAATGGGGTAGAAGGCTTCTGTCTTGCTATCGCTTTCCATCATATCTTTTAAGGCTAGGAGAAGTTGAATTATTGTTTGATCATCCGCAGAAACAGTGGAATCAACATTTATTCGTTCAATAGCAAAATTACGTGCAATGTTATATAGCAGTCCTTCTTGTTCTGATTTTATGTCAATTACTTTCGCTAACGCCAGTATTGGTCTCCAAACTTCCCAATTTCTACCTTGAATAAAGCTATCTTCTAAATCCTTGTATGTATCAGATAAATCTTTATGCATATGCATTACTGAAAGGTAGAATCCGTTTCTTATCTCCTGTAGTTCATGTGATTTTGTGTCTAATTCTCTGTTCTTAATGGTGTTACTTGAGCTTGCTAACATTGTTATGTTTATAGATCTAGATTGTAGGGTTTCGGACACATTGTTTATGCCTGCAATCATTTTAGGGGAGTAGGGGTCATATTCTTTCGTATCCCAACCTTTAGACCCAACAGGTTGCATTTTTCCTATCTTTGGACCAGATTTATAACCTGAGTTAAGCATTAATGTGAGTGTTTGTGCCTCTGGTGTAGATGCCTTTTTAAGGCTTTCTACTTCGTCTAGAAAGATTGTAGAGCTGTTTTCATGTATTTCCCTTATGACAAATGCGGGAGTTGATCCCATTAAAAACTTGCCGTTAAAAGCTAACTCACTACAAAGTTCTAGCAACTTGGTTTTACCTGAGTTCATAAGTCCGTTTACATTCACATACGGATATGACCCAAATAGGCGATAAAAATAAGTACCCCATATCCACAAAGCTAATACCAAATACCAATCTTCATGCTTTAAGTCTAAGTAAAGTTTCAGCGTACTAATGGTTTTATCTACCAAACCAAAATAATCGGGTACAATTTTTTTGTTGCTTAGATAATCTTTTACTGACTGTGAAGACCATCTTAAATTGAACTTAGGCTCACGATCACATAAATAGTTATGCTCACTTACAAACTGCTCCAATGGAAATATTCTTTTTTCTGATGAAATAACATAGGTGTCCTTGCTAACAGCTTCATCATTTTTTACGTTCATTTGAAGCGTGACAAAGGCATTTGAAGACGTGAAAAACTGAGATGGAATAAATTCTGTTAAAGCATCTGCAAACTCAATTTCGGTGAACTCTAGCTTATATGGATCATATTTCCGTGCATGTTTAACAAGGTTTTCAAAATCAATCTTATTTTTTTGACTTGTTCTGTAGTCAGTAACATCTTTAACGCTCCCATCATTTGGAATATCAATAATAAAAACCTGCTTATTTTTAAACTTCTTTGCGTGCTTTAAAACTTCAGCTTTACCTACAGTATCATTGTCAAAGCAGAAATAGATCTGAGATACATTATCAAACATATCTACCCACATATTCTTAAATGTACCTGCACCGCCTGTTGAAGAAACAGCAATATAACCCCATTCCCTTAGAACTAATGCGTCTAGTTCGCCCTCAGTAATAAAAACAGGGGAATTGTTAACATTTGTTAACATCTCAGCCCCATATAAATAAGCCTCTCCACCTGTTGTATATCTGTATTTATTGGGATTAGTTTCCTCGTCTTCTGGTAATCTTCTAAGTTTGAAAAATATAACCTTTCCAGTGTTATCAAATACCGGAATAGTCAACCAAACAAGGCCATCAACCTCAGCTTCGCCTAGTAGATATGTATCGATAGTTTCATCGGATAAACCACGGTCTCTAAAATACTGTCTGTGGTCTTCTGTTAATTCTTTATGGCATTCATAAGCCTCGTTGGTTAAATCATCTTCAAAAACTTTAGGTTTCTCCTCTTTAGGCTCTTTCTTTGCCTTTTTGGACTTACTTTTGATCTTTCCTACCTTTTTATACAAAGTAGCAATATCAATATTTAAATGTTTTGCTAATGTTACAAGATTGCCTTTTGCACCACACTTTTTACAATGATACTGCCCTGTCGAAGCAGAGAAATAAAGGTGACCTTCTTTTGGATCAGACTTACCCGCATCACAAGAACCAAACAAGCATAACGCTTGTAATTCTTTCTTTTTATCCAAATAACTAATGACCCAATCGCTTAGGAACTCAGCAGGTGTCTTTATATATTCATTATTGTTATAATTCATTTGTACTAATACTTTTCTGGCAGGGGACACTTGTTTCAAGCAAATGCCCCCATACCTAACTTGTTACTATTTGTGAGGTAGAACCTTATCAATGTTCTGAATTAATACGCCTTCTACCTCTTTGGCTTCCGCCACTAGAATCCTGGCTTTCTTTCCAATGAAATCTTCAGGATCTACCTCAGAGTCTAGCTCTAGCTTTTTACCTCCTATTGCTTCTAGGATGTTTAAAAGCTTGCTTCCACCTTTTGGGCTTCTTGTTAGCTTTTTGCTAGCTAGAATTGTTCTCTGTTCTCCTGCATAAGTTGAATCTTTAGCAATTTGGAAAGTAAGCTTTAGATATTCACCAAAACTACCTTCGCCTTCGCTTATAGACACCAACTCACAAGGATATATGTCCGAAGGAATTTCTTTAATTCCTTCTGGCTGAGTTACTTTTAACTTTTTTGCCATCGGTCACTGCACCTCCTTTCATGTTTTTAAACTTGCTACTACTTCTTGGTTTTGTAATTGTCTTTAAAAATCGGAACATCCTGTTTGCCCTTTCAGTTGCTTCCGTAATCCCGATGGTTTTTCCTGTCTGTTTCTCATAAATTGTTTTCCATTCAAGGACTGCTTCTTTACACAACATCTTTAACTCCTTGAATAGAGCAAACTTTTTAAGAACTTAATTTTTTGAAAATAATCGGATGGATTTACTGAGGCACTTCTGTTGAAATATGCATTAACTGCATTTTCTAACTCATCTGACTTTTTAAATCTGAACTCAAATCTATTGCCTTCTACACGACTCAAGTCTATTAGCTCAAAGTTAAGTGCGAGATAAGCAGAAATTGCCAAGTCTGTGCTGGACCAAATATTAATTTGTTTGTCATTTAATTCTGTCGTCATACTAGTCACAATTCTGGACTAGTTGGAATATGATTAATAAAGGATTTATAGTAATCTATCTGCGGTATTTCCTATCACCACAGTATTTACAAGTATTACGGAAGGGATTTCTTAGGATTTAAAGATGAAAAAAGGTTGTAGAAGAAAACAATAGTCGTTTTCTACTTTAAAAATGTAATCTTCTTCTGCGGATATCTCGAGCTTTGAGTGTATGTTTTTTACAAAATCAGTTACACGCTCTCTTGGACTAGTTTCTCTATCACCGTACATTGTTGTCTTTCTTTGCTTTATCAGACCATCGAGCTCATCGTTGCTAATTTTCCTCTGTTTCTTAAGTTTTGCAAAAATATAAAACAAGTCAGTGTAGTTATATCCTGTTTGAAAATTGTCACATTTATACTCCTTACCTGAGGGAGCTTTATATTCTGCTTTACTTTCATCAACAAAAAATTTAAATGCGATATCAAATTCCTCAGGCCGATCCTTAACAAGCGACTTTGAAGTGTTGGAAATCTCATTCCTTGTGAAATATAGGATATTTCTTTGGTTAGTAACTACGTTGATATTTGTTTGCGACTTCTTTCTTGAGTGTTTTACAATTTCTGGTTTAAGCCCTAATTGCTTCTTTGCAAATAAGTGCATTGATGCGTGAGGGGTAACTTTCACACCTCGAACTGCCATAATATCTAAAGCGAGTATTTGAATATCGATAGGAGTATCGGAAGATAGTTGTTTGTATAGCAACTTGTCATATAGTTTAATTTCCGTAAAGTTAGCTATTGATGCAAGATATGCCGTCTTTGCTGATATGCTTCTTTCATCATTAAATGACTTAATTAACCTTTTTAATTCCTTACCACTTTTCTGTTCAATACTTGAATAAAGATACCCCAGAGACATGAATAACCAGTCATCACTCTCAAGTAGCTCTTTGGATAATCTTTTTTGCATATCATTCAGTTTCTTGGCATTTTCTTCTTGAGCAAAGAATTTGGGGTAGTTTAGAGACAATAGTAATTTAGCCAACTTAAATTTAGGCCATCTAAATATGTGCTCTTCTTTATAAATTCTGTATAGCTCTGTGGGTATAAGATCGGAAAAATAAATATAGTTTGCCTGATAAAACGCACATAGTTCTTCAGCTAAGTACTGTAGCTTTGGATAGAGTTGTATAAAGGGTTCAATCAAGGATAAACTCTCCATATATTTAGTAGCTTTTATGTAATACTTAAACCTGCTCATTTGCCCATGTTCCACATATTTATCTTCTAAGATAGCATTTACTGTATAAGGGATTTCGGGGGTTATATCCATTAACTTTTGTAGGCTTATAGGAACATCGTTACTATAACTAGTTGAAAATCTCTTGTTCTCTAAATCGTATTTATCGGTCATCTTAATTAATTTAGATTTGGTATTGAGATTTAATCCTAGTTCAACAACTTTATAATTAAGGGATTCAAACACTTCAAATAATTCATTTTTACTTTTCGACATTAGTACAAAATCATCTACATAACGGAAAAGCCTAACATTCTCTTCATCCAAAAATACTTCATTGTCGACTGTTGTTAGATATATGTTTGCTAAGGCACTTGAGGGATTTGGTCCTTGTGGTAAACCTTTATTAGGGTGATTAGTCCATGTGCTTAAAAGCCTGAAAAGCAAATGCAGAACACCATCATGTTTTATATTACAGTCCTTAACAAGAATAGACCTTAGCTTTTTATGATCAATGCTGTCATAAAAAGTTTCTATATCAAATTCTAAACGCCAATAGAAACCGTCATCAAAAGCTGATATCTGGTCGGTAATAAACTTGTCCCAACAATCCTGATAGTTTTCGAAGTACGAGAGCTTTGATTTAGAAATATTTGGAGAATAGCAGGCGGAACTCCAGTTATTGAATAAGATCTGCCCCAGCACTTCATAATTTAGGATGGCTTGATATACAATTCTATCTACAACAGTAAGTAATGCGACTTTACGCATATTAAAGCTGGGTTTGGGTAAGTAAACATATTCGGCACTGCAAGGGTGATATTCCCCGTTTTTTAACAGCCATGACAACGACTTAAAAAATGTCTCGGAGTTATTATCGATTGCTTTAAAAACAGGTTTTAAAAGCGGGTCTATTGGGATAGTAGAATTTTCAGTTTCGGCTTTTAGTAACCTATAAGCCTTCTTTAGATTATTTTCGCTATAAAATTTTTTAAATAAACTACTATCCGTTTTCATATTAATCTTAATCTTTGGGCAGAATTTAGTTGTCTAAAACGAGGCTCTAGATGGTATTTTCAACCATATTTTTGTATCGTCTTGATTTGTATTCTAACCCCAAACAATCCTTGCATCCAACAGAACCATTTAAAGGGTTACTGTACAAGACACCTTTTCTTCCTTCACATTGAGGACATTTGAACCACAAGCGTTCGCCACCATGAGAAAGTTTACTGGTTGTAAACTCAATCTCGTAACCTTCTATGTTTGCTATATTCCTTGCAATGATAGGTAATAACTGTTCCTTGGCTTCCTGTACTACTTCGAAAACGGATATTTTCGGACACTGTTCGATTAAAAGAGTTGTTCCTGAAACATTACCCATTAATGACTTCCTTTCTCTCGTCCTCTTTATATGCGTTTAGTTGCTGATTCTGTGCAACAAAAGCATTTTTGGCTTTAACATTAACTGACGGGGTGGGTGACTTCATTTGCTTAAGTGTAGCTAAAGCCGTGGTAAATTGCCTATGTGCCTTGTCAGCTTCCTTGCTAAACATTGTGTAAAAATTAGTTTTTTCTGAGCTTAGGTAATCTATATGCTGAGCGTTTAAGAACTTTCGTGAGTTTTGAATATATCTAACATAGGAACTTGCGACTAATTCTGCTAGGGCTTTTTCATACGCTGTATCACAACCAAAATCTGAGATTAATTCATTTGTCATTTGTATAACAAGGGGCTGATAACTCTGATTAACTGTTTCGGCTATAGCAGAATGATTATCCAATGCATGAACATATATAGCATCTCTATACTTCTCGTTGAAAACTTTGAGTTTCTTTTCCTTATCTTTTTTATCTGTCGCTTGTTTCCACTCTTCTAGAGCCTTGCCCAATTCAGGAAGCAGTACCTTTGGATGGGTAGAAAAACCCGCTGTCTTTACAATGTCGCTTGCGAACTCCATGAGTTCTTTATCACTAAGCTTCTTCTGCATTGTAGTTTTATTAGCTTTTGTTTTTTGCTTTTTTTGGCTCATCTTAACATATATTATACCTTCTATACCGTAGTAGGACAAAGAATACTACGGTTTTAGAGGTTTTATTGTTATAATTTTTTCAGTATTAATATTAAAAAATATGTATTGTACAAATTGTGGGAAACAAATACCAAATGACAGCTTATTTTGCTCATTTTGCGGCAATAAAACTAGATCAAGCGAGGAAGATCCACAAGTTCAAGACGAAATAGACAGCCTAGTAGAGGATCAGAACAGTCCGATTGATTATAAAAATCTTAAAGATAAACCATTAAAAGACATTTTTATTACCATCCATGATTCGAAAGATGAGAGCGAACGATATTTCAATACATACACTTCTCCAGCAATGTGGGAATTGCTTAGAAGATTGGGAAATAACACCTTTGAAAGTTTCATAGCGGACAACAAAACCAATCTAAACCCATTACCATACGAAGTACTAGAAACATTAAAAACAACATTTACCTACATTGTTCATTGGGGCTATTGGGTACATTTATCAAAACTATTTCAGGAAGATAAGGCAAAAAAACCAGTTTCTGTGGAAATAGATACTGTTGTTAAAGAATGGGGAAATCTCATCGGAACTCAAGCTAAAGACTTTGATGAGAAATTATCAAATGAAGAAAATAATCTTATGAACTTTATGCTTGACTTAACAGCAACAAGTATCACAGACAAAGCGAGTGAATTGAAAAAGGCTCCTTATGAATTAATAGAGAATATAAAATCTCAACTTGCAGTTTTACTAATTTGGGGCTATGTAGCAGGTATAGCTGAGGTGAAATACAGAAAATGATATGTCCCAAATGTAATACTACAAACAACAATGATGCTAAGTTCTGCACTTCTTGCGGTAATAATCTAGCGTCAACACAAGCTAAAGTATCAGAAGGTTCGGTTGATATGTATTTTAAGAATCAGGATCGGGTTTTGATGCAGGAAGCTAATAAAGTAGCCGATGATGTTATAAAAAGAGGATTTATTACTATTGCAATTGGTTTGGGAATAACCTTTGTTACTTGGCTTTTTGCTTCTGAAGGTGGTACATATTATGTTTTTTGGGGTTTAGTAATTTATGGAGGCTATATAGTACTGAAAGGTTTATACTACAAAGCAAACCCAAAGTCTCTAATTAATGAAGCTAAAAAGAAAGAAAATCAATAATGAAATACTGTAAACACTGCGGAAAACAAATCAACGATACAATTAAATTTTGTAAATTCTGTGGTAAGACAGTCACAGAGATAACTTCCTCTAGTGAACCCTTAGCTAATATTGCACAAAACAAAACCCCAAGTACTTCACAAGACAATCTAAAGTATGGATCGTTTTGGCCACGAACGGGTGCTTATATGGTTGATTTACTAATCATTTTCGTTTTTTTGGTTGTTTTTTATGTTATTTTCGGTGATTGGGGTGAATCTTGGGATAGCATATTATGGCTATTATTTATAATTGGCTATCACACGTTTTTCCTTAGTATTTATTCTGCTACTCCAGGTAAAATGTTGTTTGGTTTAAAGGTATTATATGAAAACGACGAAAGTGACCTTACTTTTACCAGAGCTCTAGCAAGAACACTGTCTTATTTATTGTCTTCTTTACTTCTAGGAATAGGTTTCTTAAAGGTTGCATTTGATAAAAATAAACATAAGGCGCTGCATGATGACATTGCAAAAACTGCTGTGATGCAGAAAAAATATAACAAAGGTTTAGCTATAGTATTAGCTGTAATATCAAGTCTTGTATATTTTTACATATTCGGAAGTTATTCAGAAGAAATAGATGAACCTTATACGATTCGGGAGGGGACAAGAGAGATTAGAAATCAACTAAATATAAACGAAGAACTATTTAAAGAAGCAAAAATTGAAAATGACAATCAAAATGATGCTGAAAATACGAAGAGAATAGAAACTAGTTTCGATGTTAACAAAGAACTAGCGGCAGTTGTGTCTATTACATGTCCCGATGATTATGAAAAAAGAAACAGTTGGGGTTCTGGCACAATTTTGACAGAGTCGGGACTGATATTAACTAACTATCATGTAATAGAAGATTCAAATGAGTATTACTGTGAAGTTGGTGTCACAAACGACCTATCTAAAGAACCTGAATATATTTACTATGCTGACTATGTAATAACCACAGAGGAAGGCGAGGTGACAATGGTAGACGAGGAATTAGACATTGCTTTTCTACAGATCGTTGGTGCAGTAGAAGGGTATCAGCTCCCCACTAAATTCCCTGCAGTAACAACGATAGGGTCTTCTGATGCACTAAACATTAACGATCAAGTATTCGTTGCAGGATACCCGTCTTATGGTGCAAATACTATAACCTACACTGATGGTGTGGTCAGCGGCAGAGTTGGAGACGATTTAATTAAAACATCAGCGAAAATAGATTTTGGTAACTCTGGTGGTGCCGTTTTTAATGAAAAAGGCGAATACGTGGGCATACCAACTTTAATATATGAAGGGGGTCTTGAGGGGTTGGGATATATCGTGGGTATAGACTCCGTGCTAGACTTATTACAGGTTACAAATTTAGATAATTAATATGAATATGTTTTGTAGAAAGTGTGGAAATAAAATAGATGCTGATAGTAAATTTTGTACGAGTTGTGGCGAGGAAGTTACTGTTCAAACCGAAACCCAAACGAATAAGGTCTCAAATGATATTAAGGCTGGATTTTCGTTTGCTAATCTATTTAATGGCAGGTTAGGTAGAATGGATTTTTTTATTGGAGGAATAATAAGCCTCGTAATATTTTTTATGGCAATCTTTATAATTGAAGCGCTATTTCCAACCCCTTCTGGATTTGGGGATTTACTTTATTGGGTTTTATTTATCGGTTATTTTGTATTTGGTTTATCCCTAAGCATTAGAAGACTTCATGATATGGGACACTCTGGTAGTTGGGTTATTATTGCATTCATAATACCTTTTTTTGGCTTATATATGTTATTAGCTGATAGCAAGGATGCAGATAACCCTTATGGAAATAAAATGGGGAGTGCAAATCTCGTAAATAAGTTGTTAGGAATAAACACTGAATAGGATGTCTAACTATGTTTTGTAGAAAATGTGGGAATAAAATAGATTCAGATAGTAAATTTTGCACTGGTTGTGGTGAAAAAGTAATCGTGGGAACAGTAGACATTTCTAACAGTACCAAAACAAACGAAAGCTCTGTAAAAAAGTATTCCCTCTCAATCAATAGAAAACACGAACTTTTTAATACCTATAAATCATTAGGTACAGTTACATCATTAATATTGCTACATATCATTTACAATTTTTTTTCTTCACTTTATTTTCTATGGGAAGTTAGTTGGCTAGATGGTCTTATCGTTCTTGTTATATATTCACTTATCGCATACTACTATCTTAGGGTTGCCAGTATTACATATGGTAACTATATAGATAGTAATGAAGCAAATAAGGTGAACACTATTATGAAAGTTGCCCTAGTGTTATATGTGCTCTATTATCTCCTAAACTTTTTTGTAACTTCATATACACCAGATGTTTTTACTACCGAGGAATTAGATTCACAGTATAGCCTTTTAGGAACAGGAATCATAGCGTTTGCGATATATTATTACTTTTATTCCAAAACAAGAATACTACTCACTCCTGAAGCAAAAAATCTTAGTTTAGAAACCGAACGTGAGAAAACTAATAAACAGGGTACTGACATTCTTAGACTAATTGCATGGGGTATAGTTGGTTTCTTTGTTCTAATGATTTTAGTAGTTTTGTTGTTTTCGCTGTAATTACTTTTCAGAAGTCCTATGTACTGTGCGGATTGTGGTAAAAAAATTAAAGAGGACAGTCTTTATTGTGCACATTGTGGAAGTTCTATAAAAGAAAAGCCTTCCAATGAACCTCAGCCATTAAATATTATAGATAAAGAAGAGGAACGTTATGATATCTCTGAGAATAATGATACAGAGTCACCGTCTGGTTGGAATTTATTTTCTGTAGAAAGAAATCCTGCACTTGAGAGCAAAGCTTGGTTTAGGTTTATAAAAGTTTTGCAAGGTATAGCAATAGTAGTAGTTATACTTGTGTCATTACTTACTGCTTATTTACTTTTTGATTCCAAATCACTTAGCACGGCAACTCTGGTGTGTAATGATGGAACTACATGGAATGCAATGGATCCTAATTACACAACACTAGAGCTAGATACTTATGAAAAGTGTGGCCTCTGTAATAGAAGACTCAAAAACAACACATATTATAAATGCGAATACAGCGAGAGTTACCAAAAGTTACATAACTCTTATACAGTTAATAGAACATATGATAAGGATCATTCCATTTTTGCCGTTTTGGGTTGGACCTCACTAGTCTTTTTTGGTGGGCTCCTGTTAGTGAAAGTGACTGCGAAAATTATAGTCTATATATTTGGTGGTAATAGCAACGTCTAAAATAGTATAAGACTATACTAGACCAACACGGCAGTTCGAACTTGTTCCCTAATGCCCAGCCAAATAGCCTGGAGAATACGTGTATAGGATAAAACCACTAATCTAAATATTTTGGATATAACTTCAAGCCTTCTTGTAACATTTCATGAGGAAAATTATCAGAGTTTAAGACAGTATTTATATCTAACGTTTGAAAAGATTTTACATCAGTTCCATAAGGATCCATTTCCTTAATGCCTATCGCTAAGAAAAATAGTATGTATCCAACTTTAGGATATTTATCTTTATACTTCTGTTCTGCAGTATCTTTTAACAATACTTCGTAATAGCCGAAGTATTTCCACTTTTCAAGTTCAATTCCCCCTTCTTCAAAAGCCTCTCTTTTTAAGGCATCCTCTACAGATTCACCCTTTTCTATATGTCCACCAATTGGTTCGCCACTCATTAAAACAACTTTTTCATTTTCATCTATACATACAGCTACTACACCGGTGGCCCTATCTTCAAGTAAGGCGTAACTGCCATCAATATCCAGATACGCAGTATATGTAGAGTGTCCCCAATCCTTAGTGTTAATAAGCTTCTTCATAGCCTCATTTTAACATTTGGTTCCTAACCCGCAGTCCAGCCAGGATTTTATTTTTCTAACAACAACTTTTCTTCCAGTTCGAACCCAAATAAATCTTTACTTACAATTTGGTAAAACATTACAGAAAATTAAGGTGGATTAGCAGTTTATGAGTTATAATCGGTTTATTATGAAAACAATATTAATTACAGGTGGCAGTGAGGGCTTGGGCTATGCCATTTCAAAACTATTAGTCACCGATAACAAAGTTTACCTACTAGCCCGTAATGAAGATAAATTAAAAAAATCAGCCAAAGAACTAAGCTGTAGTTATAAGGTATGTGACGTGTCAGATTGGGGTTCAATTAACAAAGCTGTTTCAGAAATAGAAAAAGAAACTTCCCAAATAGATATATTAATTAATAATGCAGGTCTATGGATACAAGGACCGATACAGGACAATAACCCTGAAAAGATTAAGGAAATAATAGACGTAAACACTTTAGGACCAATTTTAATGACCAAAGCTGTTGTACCAGTAATGAAGAAAAAAAAGTCAGGAGTAATAATCAATGTGAATTCACAAGCAGGGTTAATGGCTAAAGCTGAGAGGTCTGTATATAACGCAAGCAAATGGGCAATCACAGGTTTTACTAAATCTATGTTTCAGGAACTTATAAAAGACGGCATTAAAGTAATGGGAATATATCCGTCACTTATGAATACGGGTATGTTTGAAAAGATAGGTATTACAAAAAACATGGACGGGGCATTATCTGTTGAGGAAGTGGCAAAAGCAATTGTCTTCATGCTAAATCAAGGAGAGTTTACTGTTTTTCCTGAAGTTGGAATGATGTCTACTAAGTATTAAATAGAAAGGCTTTTATGTTTAAAGGAACAAGAATATTAATATGGTCAGAAAATGCCGATAAATTAATGGAATTTTATCGGGACGTACTGGAATTAAAACTTGAAGAAAAAACAGATATACCAGAAAAAGATGGAATAGCTCCTGACTACGGATATATGTTTTTAATATCCGAAAATGGCGATAAAGTTTGGATAGGTCAGCATTCTGAAGTCAAAGGTATAAGCAAAGAACCTGTACGTATTATGCACAATCTATATACTGATGATGTACAAAAGTGGTATGAGAAAGTAAAAAACTCTGGCTGTACGATATTATGTAAACCAACTAAAACACCTTTCTATTCAGATAAAATGCCCTGGTATGTTTCCACCTTTTTAGACCCAGAAGGTAATGCGTGGCAATTTATGGGTACTTTAAGTTTAAAGGGGGTTAAATAATAATGAAAGTCTTATTTACAGATAACGCGTTTAGTGAAGAAGAAATATCTCATCTAGCAAAATATGATATTGAGATCGTACCCGCAGAAGAGGACTTAAATGAAACCGAGCTTATAAAAGCACTTCAAGGCATGGACGGATATGTGATTGGCGGCACTGATAGAGCTACAAAAAAAGTAATTGAATCAACTAAGCTCAAAGTTATTATCTTTTATGGAGCCGGATACCAAGACTACATAGATCTACCCACAGCCAATTTAAAAAACATTAAAGTAGCAAACACACCTAAAGCTAATTCATACACAGTAGCGGAACATACAGTGGCTATGATTATGGAAGGCGTTAAGAATATCACTTGGTTAAATAACACGACTAAAAACGGAAACTGGTTTAGAAGAAGAACCTGGAATATACAGGGTAAAACATTAGGAATCATAGGAATGGGAACGATTGGCACTCATGTAGCTACAATTATGAAAAACGGCTTTGGAATGAACATTGTTTATACAAGTAGAAATCCAAAAATAGAAGCTGAAAAGTTACTAGGTGCTAAAAAGATCACATTAGAAAAATTATTGAAAACATCTGATGTCGTTTCAATACACGCCTCGTTAAATGATGAAACCACTAACATGATTACTGAAAAAGAACTTGCGAAGATGCAAAAACACGCTATTTTAATAAATATGGCTAGAGCCAAAATAGTTAATGGTCCAGATTTAAAAAGTGCTTTAGAAAAGGATTATTTGGCAAAAGCATTATTTGATGCCTATTATGAGGAACCAACACCAACAAAGAACAGTGATAGTATTGGATTACTATCCCTAGATGATGATAAGTTTGTTATAACACCGCACACTGCATATAACACTAAAGAAGCCTTTGATAATATGAACAAAATGGTTATAGAAAATTTAATAGCATTCTCAAAGGGAGATAGGCTACCTTATCAGGTAAATTAATATGACGCGTATGTTAGAGAAAGCTAATGAAACACAAAATTTGGTTCGCTTTTGAATAGGAGGCTACTTTTATTTCGCATCTTAATAATTCGGGACAAGGTCAAAGATGCACATCAGCGAGTCACGCTCCA
>CAZBWW010000012.1:0-30778 GCA_964496005.1 uncultured Candidatus Saccharibacteria bacterium
CTCAAACGCTCGTTGTGGAAAGGGACCGATCTGTCTCACGACGATCTGAACCCAACTAGCGCGCCTCTTTAATGGGCGAACAGCCCAACCCTTGGAACCTGCTCCAGCTCCAGGATGAGACGAGTCGACATCGCATGTACTTCAACTATTACTAGTTGCACTGACTATATCTTCTTCCTCTTTCTTTAAAATTTTCTATATTTTAAAGAGTAGGAGTCGGCGTATGATAGAAGTTTATTTGTCCTGAATATCAGGTACCTCCTATCTCGTCTTTACGTAAATGGTAAAAACGCAGTCGATACGGGGTCATTACGGAAGTTTATACTTCATACTTTTTATCACATGAGAATCTATCATTTCCTTTAGCCTTGGCATAGATTTAAGAAATATCCGAATTCTATAATAAGTTTTATCCTTATTTAAAGAACCTTCTAAGCCAATTTTCTTCAACTTAATTAACAACAGTTCTTGATCAACAAGAGCAAACTGTTGGGTATTGAAATAAATTGATTTTCGTTCACTAGAACCATCATCCATAAACCATACCGCCAACGATAGATCATTAAGTTGTAAGGTACTAGGAACAGATTTGTAGCTTTTTACCATGTAAAAAGACTTATAATACGAGTTTAGCTCTTCTAAACTCTTGGTAAAAAATCTACATGACAACCTATTCTGACCTGAAACTCTTATTTTAGGTGGTAAAGTTACATGCTCTCGAAATTCATCATACAACCAAAAAACGTATTCTTTTTGCTTATAAGAATGATTTACTTCAAGCAGCTTTGTTTTTCTACCTCTAAGAGTTCCATCACCTAACAACATTCCTGTGACGATAGATTTTTGTCTTTCCGTTAGACTTCCCACGGTATTGTCCTTGAAATCATGTATAGATATTAATCTCAAAAGATTAAAAAGTACTGAATTCATTCATAGGATTTCACCGTTATTAGCCGAATTTTTGGTGTTAGATTACTCTAACAGCACCCCTTCTATTTCCTTGTAGGTGCCAAACGCCGCCGCCGCTATGGACGCTCGGGCGACATTAGCCTGTTATCCCCAGGGTAACTTTTTTCCGTTAAGTTCCGTGCTTACCATAAAGCAATCGGAAGATCACTAAGACCTACTTTCGTACCTGCTCGACTTGTGGGTCTTGCAGTAAAGCTCCCATATACCTTTACGCTTACATCTCGGTTTCCATCCGAGACAAGGGAACCTTTGCGCTCCTGCGTTACTTTTTAGCAGGAAACCGCCCCAGTTAAACTACCCATCAAGCATTGTCCCCACGCCAGTTTCATGGCGCATGGTTAGATTTGCAACAGTAACAGAGAGGTGTTTCATTGGCGTTTTCAAGCCGAAGCAAGAAAACTCCCTCCTACGCTACACAGTTAATATCACTTATCAATGCCAGACTGTAGTAAAGCTCCATGGGGTCTATCTGTCCAACAACGAGTAATCGGCATCTTCACCGATACTTCAATTTCACCGAGTCCGTGACTAAGAGAGTGCTCAAGTCGTTACGCCTTTCCTGCGGGCCGGAACTTCATATCAAATCTGTAGTTGCTTAATTGAAAGCACTCAGACGTGGTCTGTTATTTCTAACAGTACTGACTATATCTTTATCTCATTTAGTTTGTGTTTTCTTTTCCCTGATTTATTCATTTCTGATACCAGCTCAAATATTTCATTAAGACCTTCTCCTGTTAGGTGTTTGCCAACTTTCATCAACAAACATATTTCCTTAAACAGCAGAAAATCATTCATTTTAGAAGAAATTAGCGGGTATGTCTCAAACCACAACTACTAAATCTTCTAATGACCTAATTTCATATTTGACTGTATTATCCGAAGAATCAGGGCGAATTGTGCCACAACTAAACTGGTTCATAAAAAGGGTTAATACTTCTGCTCTGTCTTTGTTTTGACTAACGGAAAAGCTTGGTCTGATTTCCCAACCCAATCTGTGTCTAACACTTTTATTGACAGAAACACAAAAGCACCCCTCTCCGTCGGCATAACCCGACAAATAAGAACCTAGAGATACCGGCGTATTATATATGCTTAGATTTTTCTTTAGCTTTAAATTACGCTTAGAATTAGCTATATATCGCACATCAAATATGCTAACGCATATTAGATGATTAGTCGATACGGGGCCAGCTACTAACAATAGACTTTTAAAAGTCTTGCTAAATAGCGGCTTCCCACGAAATTGCACATAAAAGATTTGCAGGTGTGTCCCTCGACACGTCTTTTAAGGCTTTTCCGTTATAAGCCGGTACGGGCTCGTTTCCACTTACCCGGCAAGGGATTACGGTACCATAGGACCCTTATAGTTAAGGCCGCCGTTCACCCGAGCTTCGACCAAAAGCTCATGCAAAAGCAATCACCCCCGGTTTTGACTTACGGGCACTGGGCAGGCGTCGACCCCTATACCTCCTCTTACGAGTTCAGCAGAGATCTGTGTTTTTGATAAACAGTCGCTTGAACCATTTTTGTGCCCCCACCAATCCTTGCGGACGGTGGGCATCCTTTTTGCGAACTTACGGATGTAATTTGCCTAGTTCCTCGGTCACGGTTTTCTCGTTCGCCTTAGTATTCTCAACCCATCTACCTGTGTCGGTTTGCGGTACGGATATCATAAAATCTCCCTAGTAGCTTTTCTTGGAAGCTTAACGTGGCTGAATTTGCCGTTTTACGGGCATTTTTGCCTGCTCGAATAAACGCCTGTGCGGATTTGCCTACACAGACTGTCTTGCATTCCAAACTCAAATCCATAATGAGCTCAGCTTATCATGCTCCGTCCCTACATTGGTGCGCGAGCAAGCTCGCACGATTTTATGATAGTGCAGGAATATTAACCTGCTGTCCATCGGTTACGCCATTCGGCCTCACCTTAGGATCGACTAACCCTCCGATGACTGACATAGCGGAGGAAACCTTAGATTTTCGGCGAGGTGGGTTTTCACCACCTTCTCGTTACTCATGCCAGCATTCTCACTTGATGCCGCTCCAGCATACTTCACAATACACCTTCACAGCTGACATCAATGCTCCCCTACCCTATGTCCTGCAAAATGCAGGACAAGCCACAGCTTCGGTTCTTTGCTTGAGCCCCGTTAAATTATCGGCGCGAAACCGTTGAACTAGTGAGCTGTTACGCTTTCTTTAAAGGATGGCTGCTTCTAAGCCAACCTCCTAGCTGTCTCAACAGTTCCACTTCCTTCCCCACTAAGCAAAGATTAGGGACCTTATCTGATGGTCTGGGCTGTTTCCCTCTCGCAACAGGAACTTGCTCCCCATTGCTGACTCCCGACTAAAGCCTACGCATTCGGAGTTTGGTAAAAGTGAGTATCCTTGCGGACCTCAGCTCTTTCCAGTGTCTCTACCTCATAGACTAATTAAAAGTCGAGGCTATACCTAAATATATTTCGGGGAGAACCAGCTATAGCCAAGTTCGATAAGCGTTTCACCACTAACCACAGGTCATCCCAACCTTTTGTAGCAGATACGGGTTCGGGCGTTCACCTATATTTCTATAGGTTTCCCCCTGCCCATGGTTAGCTCACTTGGCTTCGGGTCTAATGTTACGTACTGTGCGCCTCTTAAGACTCGGTTTCCCTACGCCTCCGTGACTTAGTCACTTAAGCTTGCACGCAACATTAACTCGCTGGCTCATTCTTCAATAGGCACGGCATCACCCTTACGGGCTTTGCCAGCTTGTTTGCATACGGTTTCAGGATCTATTTCACTCCCCTAACAGGGGTTCTTTTCACCTTTCCCTCACGGTACTTTGTTCACTATCGGAGTCCTTATGTATTTAGCCTTAGCTGATGGTCCAGCTGTATTCACACAGGATTTCACGTGTCCCATGCTACTCTGGAGAAACCCAAGAAGGCTTTTTTGTTTCGAATACGGGGCTGTTACCCTCTGTGGCGCATCTTTCCAGATGTCTTCTTCTGCAAAAAAACTTTTTTACTTCCCGCCATCCGAAATGGCTGTGGGTTTTCCTTACCCCCTTAACTACAAAAAATAGTTGGAGCGATAAGCCTATCGCTAGGCTTAATTGCCCCAATACTTTTTATAGTCTTAGGTTTGGGCTATTTCCCTTTCGCTCGCCGCTACTTAGGAAATATCTAATTTGATATCTTTTCCTCCAGCTACTAAGTTGTTTCAGTTCGCTGGGTTACCTTTTATTACCTATGATCACTACAAAAGCAGTAATTTTGAGTAATAAATAACCTCACATTTCTGTGGGCTGAGTTTCCTCATTCGGACATCCCCGGTTAATAACGCTTCTTGTCAGCTCACCGAGGCTTAACGCAGACTTGCACGTCCTTCTTAGGCATAAGGACCCAAGGCATTCACCGTATGCATTGAGTAACTTTATATACGTTTTTTTTGTAAAGCTATTGCTTCACAAATAGACATTTCTTGTTCAGTTTTCAAAGTGCTTACGTCATCGCATATGATTCCTTCGAAAACGTCCTCGGGCGGAGCCCTGCGGGAATGTTTTCTCTCGGAACATATGCTCCGTTCTCAAATTACAAATCGGCGCTACATAATCATCCGGTTTGGTGGACCCGACGGGAATTGAACCCATGACCTCTGCAGTGCAAGTGCAGCGCTCTAGCCAACTGAGCTACGGGCCCGCGTGCCTAAAAATCGCCCACTTACCTAATCATACTGCAGTACAAGTTCACACCAAAACTATACAAATAATATTTATTCTTTGAAATCAGAGCTTCCGCAAGTGTTGTGGCTACTATAGCCTTTGCATTAAACCCGAGTGGGTAGAAGATGCGCACTGAAAAGATATCATCGGGCAATCTCAAAGTCAAATGTTTTAGCAATGGCGCGTGCTAGCTTCACAGGGTCGTGTCTAATCAAACTTCTTTTTACCCTATCAGCTGTACTTTTCTCGTATACCACCCTGCTTAAAAGGTCTGCGCGCACTACAGTTACAGCATTTTCCGACCCATCACCCGACCCGTCTCCGAAATCATCACTTACTTTGTCTGCATCATACCGCTCATACCAACCAAGAACTTTTTTCGGAGGCACCTTGCTATTTACAAATACATAGTCTAACTCAATATCCCCCGTTGTTTTTAATACCTGTAAATGCTCACGACCGGTATAACCATCGGTTTGCCCAAGCTTTGTCATTAAATTACAGATGTATACTTTTTTTGCCTTCGACTTCTTTATAGCTTTAGCTACGCCAGGAACAAGCAAATTGGGTAAAATACTTGTATATAAATCGCCGGGCCCGAAAATAATAACATTTGCTTCTGAAATTGCTTTTAACGCATTCGGATTCGGTGACACCGTATCAGACAAAAAAGTTTTCACTATCCTTGGGCGGTTTGGCTCGGCAACATCGATAAACGCCTCGCCTAGTATCATGGTTCCATCCTCAAGTCTGACGCACAACTCTGCCTTATCAAAAGTAATCGGCAGTACAGCGCCTTTTGTACGCAAAACCTCACCCGCCAACCTAACGGCTTCTTCGATCGACCCGGTAATTTTTTCTAACGCCGAGATAAAAAGATTTCCAAAGCTATGTCCGTCAAGCTCCCCCGCATCAAACCGGTATACAAAAAGTTCACGCCACACCTCAGGTGATTTTGACATCGCAACAAGTGCTTGTCTTAGATCACCCGGCGGTAAAACACCAAGCTGATCACGTAATCTGCCTGTGGATCCGCCTGAATCCATCATCGTCACCAAAGATGTTAGCTTAAGATTGTAATCCCGTAATCCTGACAGGACTACAAAAGAACCGGTACCACCCCCAATTACAGCTACCTTTTTACTTTTTTTATTTTGTTTTGGATGTAATATTGCTGCTGACATCAGTAAAAAATTAACGCATCGGCAGAATGCATCTACAACACCTTACTACACCTTACGAAAACAAGGACAACTGACTATCACTCTCGATACTCTTCTTCCCTTTTCCTCGTGAACCGTTTTCGTCAAAACCTAACCGCTTAATCAAAGATTTAAAATTATATTTTTCCAAAACCTTCTTCACACTTAGCTTATTAAATTCTTTATATCGGCACTCCTCCAAGTTCACTTCAACAGGCACATCTATAATAATAGTTGCCAATTTTTTGCTAATTAATGCCTCTTCGTAATTATTCAATAGCTTTTCGCGCAAACCGGCTGGCTCAACTTTTTGAATGTTTCTAAAAATTTCTTCAATTGTGCCAAACTGCTCAATTAAAGTTCGTGCCGCCTTATCACCAACACCATACACACCAGGTATATTATCACTTGGATCGCCCCGTAGCCCCTTGTAATCAACCAAATACCGCGGATCAAAGCCTAGCCGAGTTTCAATTTCTTTTTCACCTAACCACTCAGCTTGCCCTTTGGTTGACGGTAGCATAAACAAAACGTTTTTAGCGACCAATTGCCACAAATCCCGATCATTAGAGGCGATTATTACTTCTAAATCGGCTGGTGCGGTGCCTTTTGTACTCTTTGCTGTTTTTGTTCCTTTTACCATTCCTGCACTTTTCTTCCCACTTACCGCTGTTACCACTGTTCCAATAATGTCGTCAGCCTCGTACCCGTCCACGGTCATACGCTTAATCCCAAACGCATCAATAATCTCAAGCATTGGCGCAATCTGCACAGCCAGCCCCTCATCCATCGGCGCTCTTTGCGCTTTATACCCGGTAAATTCTTCTACCCGAAATGTCGGTTTTTCGCTGTCTAACGCCGCAACTACATATGTCGGCTCAATAGTATCAAAAATATTAATAAGCATTGAGGTAACGCCATAAACTGCATTTGTTGGGTTTCCCTCATTATCAATAAATGTCTTAGGTAGGGCATGATATGCGCGATGCAAAAAATTGAATGTATCAATTAACAACAGTTTGTTTGTCATCTTCAGCCTCTTTTTCTTCTGTTACTTTCTCTTTTGCCATCCCTGTTATTTGCGCAAACTCATCACCATCTATTGTTTCCTTCTCCAGCAATACTTCGACCACTGCGTCAAGTTCTTTTCTATGCTTTTTCAAAATATCCGTTGCTTCACTGTGTGCGCCCTGAATTATTTTCTTTACCTCATCATCAATCTTCGCGGCCACTTCTTCACTATAATGCGGGCCCTCACCCATTTGTTTTGCCAACCAAAATTTACCCTCTGCCCCATCAAACGAAATCGGCCCCAAGTCACTCATACCGTATTCGGTAACCATTTTGCGTGCAACTTCTGTGGCTTTTTCAATATCACTTGCCGCACCGGTGGTCATCTCATCAAATACCAATTCTTCCGCGGCGCGCCCACCCATCATCATTGCAATCATTGATACCAGTCTAGTCTTAGTTTCGTTATATCTATCTTTTTCCGGCGGTAGGTACGTATGCCCAAGCGACCCGCCGCGAGGTACTATTGTTACCCGCCCAACAGGATCTAAATCCTTTACAAACGCTCCTACAATTGCGTGTCCTGCCTCGTGGTAAGCTGTTACCTCTCTGTCACGTTTATCCTGCAATTTTCGTCTTTCCGGACCTAGGGTAACCTTTAGCGACGCTTCGTCCACATCTTTCTGTGTA
The DNA here is from genome assembly GCA_964496005.1 of uncultured Candidatus Saccharibacteria bacterium. Lineage (GTDB taxonomy): Bacteria > Patescibacteriota > WWE3 > UBA101185 > UBA10185 > CAZBWW01. Next base: position 7,579 of record CAZBWW010000012.1, read on the forward strand.
ATAGTTTTTCTGTTGTCACGTGCAGTTAAAATAGCGGCTTCATTTAGCATATTTTCCAGATCAGCACCGCTAAACCCAACGGTTTTCTTTGCCGCGATGTTAATATCAAAACCCTGATCAAACGGCTTCCCGCGCATGTGAATTTGCATAATTTGTTTACGGTCTTCAAGGTCGGGCATTGGAATAGAAATTTTCCTGTCAAATCTACCCGCACGCACAAGAGCCGGATCCAACATGTCAGGTCTATTTGTTGCTGCTATCACAATCACATTAGTCCGTTCGTCAAACCCATCCATTTCTATCAAAATCTGGTTTAAAGTCTGTTCACGCTCGTCGTGCCCACCGCCAATACCCATGCCCCGCTGACGGCCAATCGCGTCAATCTCGTCAATGAATATTAAACTTGGCTGTGAAGTCTTGGCATTGTTAAAAAGGTCACGCACCCTACTGGAACCCACCCCAACAAGCATTTCCATAAACTCACTTCCGGCAACACTAAAAAAAGGAACTTCAGCCTCACCGGCAATTGCTTTTGCCAATAACGTTTTCCCCACACCTGCCGGTCCAACCAACAACACGCCTCTTGGCACACGTGCACCCATTTTTTGATACTTTTCGGGGTTTTTCAAAAAGTCGACAATCTCATACATTTCGGTTTTTGCTTCATCTACACCGGCAACATCTTTAAAGGTTATTTTTGACGCTTCTTTGTTAAATAATTTTGCTCGGGACTTACCAAACGACAAAATATCTCCACCTGCGCCTCGCATCTGCCTAAAAATTACAAATAAAATTAAGATCGGCAGTCCGTACAGCAATAAAGTAGTTAATAATTCCCCAATAGCTATACGCTCCTCAACCGTAACTTCACCTTTAATTTTTGCTGCATCAACATTTTCATTTGTCACCATTTCGTAAAAACTGATTGCTGTCTCTTTTTTGCTTGTTAACTGCGTACCGTCTGTTAGTACAACTTCAATAGTGTTATCAGACACCGTAATATCCTGCACTTTTTCTTCGTTAATTAATGAAAAAACTTCACTGATCGGAACTTCTTCCGTTCTTAACTGACCGTTTTGTGATATTGATAAAAAGATTAAATACCCTGCGAGTATTATGACTACATAAAAAAATACGTTATTGAATATACTTTTCGGCGGGGTTGGTAATGGAAGCATTGTTTTTTGACTTTTAGGTGTTTTAGGCTTAGATTCCGCGGTAGTCTGATTGTTGTTCTGCTTAGGGGTATTTACCTCCGACTGTTTTTCTTGCGGTTTATCACCGGTCTCTTTAGAGTTTTTGCCAAATTTAAACGTGGGTTTTTTCATAACGGTGCTTATTATATCATCAGCTTAATGCATTAGGTGCATTTTTTCTTTTACTTCTGCTAGAGTTTCCTGTACAAGTGTTCTGGTCTTTTTTGTTCCCTCGTGCAAGATCTCCTCGACTTCAGCAACATGCGCTTCAAAATATAAATGGCGGTCACGAATAGGTGCTAAAAAGGCATTGAGCGCGGTAAAGAGTTTTTCCTTTACTTCTATATCGCCTACAGTACCTTTTGTATAGCGGTTTTTAAGTTCATCCACTTCGGCTTTAGCTCTATTAAACGCGTCATGATAAACAAAAACAGGATTGCCTTCTACTGTTCCGGGGTCTGTTGGATGAATTCTTTTTGGGTCAGTGTACATAGACATGACCTTTCTACGCAGAGATTCTTCATTCTCGTTCAAAAAAATTGTATTCCCAAGTGACTTACCCATCTTTGGATTACCATCTGTACCCATTAGCTTAGGAAACCTTCCAACCAAGCCCTTTACCTCGGGAAATGTTTCGCCGTATAAAGTGTTAAACTTGCGCGCAACCTCGCTTGTTTGTTCAATGTGCGGCAACTGATCGACCCCAACAGGTACCAACTCGGCTTTTACACTCAAAATGTCCGCCACCTGATACATAGGATAATTAATAAAACCCAGCGAAAACTGATCACCAAGATTTTTCATTATAATCTCGTCTTTTATAGTTGGATTACGCAATGCACGGTTGTGCGACACTAGCATACTAGAAATAGCGGCTAACTCGTAAATCTCCGGAATACCCGACTCCACAAAAAATGTAGCTTTTTGCGGGTCAACACCAGCTGCAAGATTCCCTATTGCCACCATACGAACTGACTCCGCAATTTCTGCGGGCTTGTCAACTTTTGTGGTAAACGCATGCAAATCGGCGTTAATAATGTAGGTGTCGTAGTCGGTTTGGAGTTTAGCGCGGTTTTCGAGTGTGCCGACGTAATGACCTAAGTGTAGCGTGCCGGTAGGAGTGTCACCGGTTAGGACTCTTTTTTTGGTTTGCTTGCTGGCTTTAGTTAGTTGCTCGGCTTTTTCGGTCATATGAGTTTTTATGTAAGGTTATTATACTTTAGTTTTTAGGTGTTGGAAATTGATCTGAAAATAATAAGTAAAAAAACAAACCGCCAGAGTAAACCTACAAAAAGTATACTCTGACGATTACACTGACGGGTTTATAAAGATCCGATCACCAATAACCGGGTGGTTTATTTATCCGTCTCATTCTTTTATTACAAACCGCAAGTACAAACTCCACCTCACCCCCACACTCATATAATGTTGGTGCGTGTCTGCCATCAACAACCTCATACAGAGGCACATCTGCTTTACATTTACTACATTCAAATATTTGCTCGGTTATTCCGCACTTTGGAGGTTTGCCGGTTGCTGTCCTTTCAACCCTCTCCCAATGACTTGGACATTCCCACCAGTAATCTCCCTCGCCTTTCGGAATCAAATGCTTTGACATTTTTTATCCCCTCTGCTCAGCGGATTAAGTCAGTACTCACGGGAATTATAGTTACAAATAAGAAAAAAACAAGTTAGCAGATTATTATTTTTTTTGAGTGTTAATTTTTAACAGGAATTAGTAGGACTTTAATAAAAATAGATAATAAAAAAGAGGGTGAACCGAAACGGTTCTATCCCTCTTTTGTAGTTAAGTAGGCTTTCGTTTTGGAAGCATTTGCCTGTTGCATCTGGTTCGCGCCCGAACGAAACCCCCACATTTCCGATGGTGAAGTGCTCCGCTTTCACCTTTAACTATATCCTGTTCCCCCCGGATCACTTCATCACAATCTTCGCAAGTCATTACTTGCGTCCAAACTGTACAACGAGTACCGGGATACTCGCTCGTCTGATCTGGATGAATTTGACATGCGTATGTCATAATTCTAACTCTCCTTATTCCTCAAGGGGCAGACCACATTCTATGGATTTTATATACACCTTACGGCCACAAACTGTGCATACCCTCCCTTTTACCATATGGATTACAACTTGTTTACCATCGACGGGTCCACAATTGGTACAGTAGTAATAGGAATCCACTACTGCATCACAAGTTCCCCTACGACTGTGCCTACACCCATGTTCTTTACATACGTTCACTGCCATCGCATAGTCTCCTTTGACTCCGCGTAATCTTATCAATTATGGTTCGGATTATACACACAAATATTTTAAAGTTAAACTTTAGCTATATTTAAATTTATCTGGAAGTTATTGTTTTTTGGTGCCAACGGGTGGGCTCGAACCACCGACCTGGCGCTTATGAAACGCCCGCTCTAACCGCCTGAGCTACGTTGGCAAGTAACTTGCACAAAAAAACAAAGTACAAAAACTATTGTAAGGCAGGGTTATTATATTGGTTTAGTGATTTTGTGGCAAACGGGAATTATATCTTTGACTTAATACAGTAAACATTTAATATTCCAAATTAGGTTGGAGAGACCGGGTTGGGCGAAAAGACAAAAAATAGAGGAGATGATGATGGCTGTCTTATCGATAATCGTTTTAACCTCCGATGGCCATTTTGCTGTATGTGCAAGTGGTCACCGCGATGAAATTACTGCCGCCTTGAGAAAAACATGTCCAAGAAAAAGCGGTGGTAACTGTATGGTTATAGTGCCAAACATCACCACGCAGCTAGATGTTCCACTCATCTACGTGTTAGTGATAAGTTCACTCAAAATAACCGGGCGCTCCCGACTACTTTGGGGGAGACTAATTGCGAAAGTGTTACGCAAATGGGCAACCCATATCCCAGTTGGAAACATCGTTGTGGATATAATCCCTGTCCCAGACGCAGCACGAGTTCGTGGATAAGACCGAGAAACTCGCCCAATCTCGGCCTTTCCCCTAAACCCCATTTCCGGCTAAAATCCCCGCAAACTCACAAAACAAATCTGTAATCTTATCAAAATACTCAACATCGAACATTCGACTCTTGGCTAAATACTCTTTTGCAATCTTATTTAAATGGTACGAGCTGTAGCACCCCCAAAGAGTCAAAATGCTAATCCCGGCTCTATTATTTTTTTCAAACAAATCCTCATACTTGTTATAACCAATTCCGCTCAAGTATTTTTCGGATAAAATACCGTAATGAATAAATACCGAATATGTAAGCGCCTCGTTATAAAAAATATACAAATCCGGAAATTCGGCTCTGTGCGCTTTTTCTGCTTTTTGCATTCGGTCAGAATGTAAATAAGGTAATACTGTGTTACACCAAAACTTGTCAGCGTATAAATGAGTAAACTCGTGCCAGTACTGGTCTAGGGCTGCCTTAACATTAAATTCTGTCGGCTCCCACCCACTTACTTCCACGGTTAGCCCCCTATTTTCTAAATTAGCACCACCACCCATATGGTCCTTTTCGCTCATCAATATAAATGTTTCAAAAACACCAAGCTCGTTTTCACCGTAAAATGATTTTAAATCTGCCAAAATCTCTTTTTCATTTTTTTTCACACCTTCCTCGTGCGCAGTCCGCCATGCTTCCAACTTGGGAGATTCGGCCTGCCATATTGCACCCCACATCTTATTCTCGCGTGTAAAAAGTGCTTTTAATTGTTGTAGCTCTTGCTCATCAACTCGGCGCGCAACTCTATCCCAGCTAAAGTCACTGTCAGCATAAAAAAAATCACTCGCAAAAAAAGCGCCAAATTCATCGTTATATTTAAGTAGAATATGTTTTAAAAACGCTACTTCTTCCACTGAAATAAACTCGCCATACTCCTTTTGGAAAGCAAGGCATAATTCATGTCTACAGGCGAAATGCCAATTTGTGCAACTTTGAAACAGGTGAAATTTATTTGCAATTTCGGAAACTATAAATCGGGATTGCATGAGTTAAAACCTTGGTTGCGGGGCTCGGATTTGCACCGAGACCTTCAGATTATGAGCCTGACGAGGTACTATTCCTCCACCCCGCTGTAAAAGCAATTAACATGGTATCACCACGCTTTAGAGTTGTCAAAAAAGCATTTTGCCCATATTCACCCTTTTGGTATTAGCACACATAGCACATAAGATTTGTTTAAAGTTAAAGCAAAATACTTAAGAATCGAAAGTACTAAAAAACCAACTCTAGCCACTGCCCAAAATTACTTCTATGATCTGTATCGCCGGCGACAGCTGCCTGCTCCAACTGCCTAGCTTTTGCCACCGCCAACTCTTCTTCTAACTTATCGCCTATGACATAGATCTCTTCCCCATCCTTCACCATATTCAACTTATTTCGTGCTTCTTCTTCCACATATTCCGCGGTCTTTTGATAACTTAAACTTTCCTCCAATAGCTCTTTTTCTTCTGCCAACAAATTTACCTCTGCTTGCAGTTCTTCAAGCCTGGCGTTACTTTTCATAATCTCAAATGTGGTTTTCGCAAAGCTAAGGCTGGCAAATAGCAAAATACCCGATAAAATTACGTATTTTAACCTCTTAAAGTTTGTCATTATGCTTATTTTACCAAACATTTGACATTACTTGTTTTTACGGTTAAGATACCCTATAGGTTAATTAATTGTTTGTTACTTCTGCCTTCATAACAACAAAAAATAAACATATGATGGAACTAACTGAAGCACACGAAAGTTTCGTGCTGTATTTAAAAGAGGAAGGAAAAGCTGACTCTACAGTCATTGCTTACGAAAAAGACATAGAACAATTGGTTGAACACTTGGAAAGACAGGGAATTACCCGTGTGCATGAAGTTACCACAGAGCATTTAGAAGTGTTTATGGATAGAATGGCGGATACCGGCCTGACAAATAAAACTATATCCCGAAAAACTAATGCGACAAAAACATTTTTTAGGTATATGGAAGAAAAGGGTCACATTCAAGTTAATGTTGCGGAACAGCTTAAACACCCGGAAGTTACTACAAAAGCGCCAAGAATTCTATCTAAGTTAGAGTATCGGGCGTTACGGGATACCGCACGGGAAGATCCACGTACGTTTGCAATAATTGAATTGCTTTTACAAACAGGTATTTCTATTTCAGAGCTTTCTTTGATCGAGTTAACTGACATTCAAATTAATACTGAAACAAAAACAGGAACACTTCATATTCCGGCTCGCCAAAGCAAAGGTGAAAGGATTGTACCGCTAAATAAAGCTGCAGTTGAAGCAATCGAAAATTATTTGGAAAATACACGCCCCGCTATTCCGGAAGCGAAGACACTATTTATTACAAAATCAGGTAACCAAATGCTAGTTAGAAATATTAGGTCGACAATAGACAGGTATTTTGAACAAGCCGGAATTGAAAACGCAAAAGTAAATGATCTGCGCCACACCTTTATTGCACATCATCTACAGGCGGGTACAAGCCTGCAAACAGTATCCAAAGTTGTTGGGCACAAAAGAATCTCCACTACTGAAAAATATTTGGACTACGTTGAGCGGGAAACTGACGAAGAAAAAATGGAGCTTGGAGTACTATAAACTAACTCTTTCGTTATAATATCCACAAATAAAATCTGTAACATGCAGCCGGTAATTATATGTATCACTTGGATCACTACTGAACTGTACTAACTCCCCTTTCGCACTTAATTTGACACACTTTTCTGCATCCAGCTGTGTGTCTGATTCAACAACTATTGGAATTAACCCAAACAATTTTGCGTCATACCCGTATGTTAATTCTTTTGGCTCCGAGGTCGTAATTTCAGCTAAAGTAACTTTGTATGGGTAGGGGTTAAATAGGACGTAAATTAAGCAGATTATTGCAAATATAAGAAGTGAGAAAATTACGATTATTTTTACAAACATACAGTAATTGTACAACGCAGAATCCTGAAAAATCTACAAATTAATTGTTCCGAATATTATGTTTTTGGTATAGTTTGCAAATTTTTGGTGTACTTGTATTATTAACATATGAGTGAAACAACTTCATCTGCTATTGATGAACCAGCTGCTACCGATCCGAGTGCTGACGGTACAGAACCAGGCTTTACAATAGCTGATAATGTTCTTGATACAACTACGCTAAATGAGTTATCGCACGCGCAAGACTTTCAACAACGACGACACCTTTATGCCACAGAAGCCGCGGAAACTAAAGAACATCTTCAAGAAAAGGAGTATGCATTGCATAAAGCTGCGCTCGAAACGACGATGAAACCAGATGTAAGTCCTAGGGTCGCAGCTTTTTTCCGTTCATATGACAAGGCACTTGGCGGTACGCTTACCGGAATGGTTCATACAATGGAAAATCAAAAGATTGGTCAGGCGGGTAGGGCATTCGCTGAAGCGTTGGTACAAAATGCAAATGCTGAAAATCTATACTATACGCTATTTGTGGACGAGAATTCCCCAATTATAAAGGAATTCGGTGGTATCGAACGAATAAGAGAGGATGCCCAAACCGAAGCCTTAATCGTCTACGATTTTGCTGCTACACTCCATAGAATGGGCGTAAGTCCGCGCGAAATAGATGCGTTATCAGAAAGAACAGGCGAGGACATCAGAGCAACTATACTGTTTCTAAATGAATTTAACAAAGAACTGGGATCATGGAAAAAAGATGTACAAGAAACTGGCGAATTAAAAACAAATATTAATACAACTGACCTGGAATCAGCTGCAAAACTTTATAGCCTTATCGGAACGGTTAATGCGTTTATATATTCCGAAGAGGCGAAGAAACAATAATTTATTATAATTTAGAACAATCCATTGTTTGCAAATAATTGGGTTTCTTGTACGATTGATATATGGGTAGCGAGTCATTTCCTACTGATGATAACACTTTTACTATTGCTGATGTCGTTGGTTTGGGTACTGCCGGAGAAGGTCCTGATTCAGTAGACAAAACTGCAAATAGAAGTGATGAAGAAAAACAACAACTAAAAGAGCAGTTGGCTGAGGCACAAGCATTTCAGATTGAGCGCCAAAGTCACCTTGAGACAGTAGAAGAAACTAAACAAGAAGTAACTGGTGCAGAACAGAAATTAGAAAAGTTAAAAACGACTGCTGGAACCATAAATCAGCCCCCGCCATCGATTGAAACAATTATTGGAAAGCAAAGTACGGGTCATAAGAGATTGGACGAGCTTGTTAACGAAATGAATAGGGTGTACTATGAAGTGCACGTTGTTCCATTTATAAGAGTCATAAACCGCGTCCGGGGGATTATCGTAGCAATAAGAGAAAAAAAGGCTTCTAGGGATCTTTTTTTGGCGGAAGGCAGGTACGAAGACAGTAAAAGAGCGTTGGACGACTTGTTCGGAGGTGAAGATTCACCAATTATACAAGCGTTTGGCGGATTTGAGCAGATAAGAAAAACTGCACAAACTGAGGCAGCAATAGTTTACAATACTGCCGTAGCTTTGCACCGAGTTGAAAATGCGACTAAATTCATTGATGGTGCGTTGGAGTATTTCGATAAAAAACCAGTCGAATTTAGAGATTTTTTAACTGAGTTGGCTGATGAATTCGAAACTGCAAAACAGGAAGCCGGCACCGATCCTTCAAAATTAGCAGATGAAGTAACAGATAAGGATCTGGAAGCCGCCGCTAAACTGTACGACTTTACAATAGGACTAATCGGATCAATCCCTTACGATGACTATACTGAAAAGGTTTGATTTATTTTTGGTGGGTGCTCCTGGGCTCGAAGGTCGCTTCGCGACGTTCTTAGATATATAACGTAATTTTGGTGGGTGCTCCTGGGCTCGAACCAGGGACCACTCGTGTATAAGACGAGCGCTCTACCGACTGAGCTAAGCACCCTTATTATTTATTTTGTTTTCAACCCAAATTTTTAGGAATTAGTCCGTAGTATCTACAACTGCATCTTCAGCCAGCTCTTCTAAATCTTCCTCGCTTAAAACCTTGCTTTCACGCCGCTCTTCCCAATCCCTACTTTGTGTTTTATCTTTACTTTTCGCATAAATTCTATCAAGCTCATCAACCGCCTCAACCAGTGCTGTTTCCAGCGCAAATCCTTTTTCTTCAGTGTACAATTTTTCCCCGTTTAAGTTAGCCTCCAGTCTAACTACAAACGTTTCATCCGGTCCTGAATTTAGCACAACCCTCATAGACTTATTTTCGTCCGGAATGTCAACCCAACGTCTTTCTAATTTCGCCAATTTTTCTACTGTTAACGTTTTCATACTTTCCGAAATGGTTATATTGTCCGAAGTTATTTGATATTGCATAGTAAAGTTATTTTAACACGCGTGCAGTGTGTTGTCGTTTGAATATGCAAAGACTGGCTGTGCAAAGGCGTTTATTCACCATGCGCAATAACCTCGTTTACCCGTTCGACCATTTCGTCTATTTCTTCGGTTGTCATTCCATGTAACTGCGCCCCCATTTCAATGGTGTCAAATCCTGCTGCAACACAACTCACACAATGCAAACCGTAATCCATTAGCACTTCGGCAGCCTCGGGGTATTTAGCCGTTAATTCAGCCAAATTAGCCGTTTTTAGGATTTTTTCTTTTCCCTTGTGAGAAGCGTTTGTATTGTCTTTTGCGGTGTTAGATGTTTTTGTTGGCATTATTAATCCCCTTATATATTTTAGCTTATGTATTTTTAGCCATTTCTAATTTTTTTACTGCGTGCTGAAGCGCATCCAAGACCAGAGTTGCACACTTTACTCTACTCGTTGTTAGGTTGGCATCTATCAGCTTTAATACATCATCCTTGGTTAACTGCTCCACTTCTTCAACAGTCTTGCCTTTTATTTCTTCTAACACTAACTCACTAGAAATGACGCTTACAGCACACGCGCTGCCATCAAACTTTGCATCTGTGATCTTACCGTCAGAAAAAGCTAATGCCAACTCCACGACATCACCACATAGTGGGTTAGCTTCTATCACCACAACATCGGGATTGCTAAGCACACCTTTATTGGTTGGATTTCTAAGTATTTCCAGTAATTCTTGTCTGTGATAAATATCGTCCATAAGCTTTAAAATTAGGTGTTATACCAAAAATTACCTTAAAATACTAAGTGCCTTTTTCACTCCCGAAACTAGTACATCAATATCCTCTTTTGTATTATAAATATGAAAACTTGCCCTAGTTGATGTGGGTAAGTTTAATTTTTTGTACAAATGCATGGCGCATTGCATCCCCGCACGTACTGCAACTCCTTCAGAACTTAACACGGCCGCTACATCGTGTGAATGAATATTTTCTACAATAAATGATACTAAACCAACTCTATCTTCTGCGTTAGCCGGGCCTAACACTTTAACCTCAGGAAACTCGCCAAGCTTTTCAAGCGCATACTGCGTTAACTCAATGTCATGTTGTCGAATATTCTCTATCCCTATGTCAGTCAGGTAATTAATCGCTTCACCTAAAGCCACAACACCCCCAACATTAGGAGTGCCCGCTTCAAACTTATGCGGAATATCCTGCATTTCAAGCTCATACGCACCACAGTTCTCACCAATACCCTTAACCATTCCTCCACCCACCAATAGCGGGTTCATGTTCTTTAAGTGCTCTTCTTTTCCCCACAACACGCCGACACCCATCGGTCCAAACATTTTATGCCCTGAAAACGCGTAAAAGTCACATCCTAAACTTTTAACGTCCACTGGTATGTGACCTATTGCTTGTGCACCATCAACTACTACAACTGCTCCAACCTCATGCGCAACCTTACATATTTCTTTTATAGGTGATATCACACCAAGTACATTTGATGCGTGCGATACAACAACAACTTTTACTCCAGGCGTGAGGCTTTTTTTCCAGTCAGCAGTAAGCATCCCGGTGGGTATGTCGTTTTCAATTGAAGTTTCTATGTACTCAATCTTACATTCCAGCCTGTCGGATAGCCGTTTCCACGGGAGTATGCTGCTGTTGTGCTCGGCAATAGTTGTTAAGATTACATCACCTTTCTGCAGTTTATTGGTTGAGTCCTGTCCCCACCCATACGCAACTATGTTTAATGCTTCGGTGGTATTTTTAGTGAAAATCACCTCGTTAGGTTGCGCATTTATAAAATCTGCGACTTTTTTGCGGGTTCCTTCATACAACTCGTCGGCCTTTTCGGCTAAATAATGCGAACTTCGGCCCACATTTGCATTAAATTGGCGGTAGTAGTCTATTTCTGCGGAAAGTACCCGGCTCGGCTTTTGGGCTGTTGCTGCGCTGTCCAAATAAACTAGCCTTTTATCACCATTCTGCCCAACCCCCCGCTCAAATATCGGAAAATCTTTTTTTATCTTTTGTATATCAAACATAATTTTAACTTTGTTTTATACCTAACTTAGGCCAACAGCCTTTCTAACATCTTTCTTTATACCCTCATCGCCTATCTTTGACAACAGCGACTCAAAAAAACCCTCCAAAATAATTTTCGTCGCCTCGGCTTTGGTTAAACCGCGACTTTGCAAGTAATATAGCTGATTTTCGTCAATTCTTCCTGTTGATGCCCCATGTGATGCTTTAACATCATCAGCTTCGATTTCTAACATAGGATCTGATCTATTTTTTGTATTTTCACCTGCAACCAACACCGCATCATGTAAAAACGAACTGGTTTGTTGTGCTTCTTTCGCTATTTTGATCTTGCCGGTATAGCTGGACTCGCCACCGTCCAACAACACACCTTTGATTGTAGTCTGACAGGAAGTGTTAGGTACTTGGTGATTGGCAATTGTGACAAAATCAAGCTTTTCACCATTTCCTAGAGTATCCTTACCAAGTTTATATAATCCTACTAACTCCGCGGTTACGCCTGGCCTATTAAATATTAATTCGCAAACCAGCGGTTCTGCTGCTGTCCGTACAACCTTTTGCCCAAAGTCCAGCACAAACTGAGTGTCTTCTAATACTTCCATTTTTATATATTTTGTTAGTTTTACTTTTTTATATTTCATTAGTTTCTGTCTACTAAAAATAGCTACATCTCTCTACCCGGAAATGCTTGTAACCCGTATTTTAATCTGTGTGGGCCGGGACCTGGTGGCAGTCTGAGACTCGAGAACTCAAGACTGGGGGTTCAATTCCCCTCCGGTCCACCATTGACAGCCAACTGCTCAACTTGTAAAATCTCGTCATCGGGTCTCAGAAAAACCTTTAAAAGGTTAGTCTTGAGTGCAAAAAAGTCCTCTTTACGGAGGGCTTTTTTGTTACCCAACCGACCCCTCCATTTCCAAATCAATTAGCCTATTTAACTCAACCGCGTATTCCAGCGGCAATTCTTTAACAATCGGCTCGATAAACCCGGACACAATCAGCCCCATTGCTTCAGCTTGGGTTAAACCCCTACTCATCAAATAAAACAGCTTTTCTTCGCCGATCTTGCTTACACTCGCCTCGTGTTCGACCTGAGCCGAGCTCTCATCCACTTTCATTGTCGGAAAGGTATCAGTTGCCGATTCTGGATCTAAAATAAGTGCATCGCATTCTACGCGTGTTTTGGCGTTTTTAGCTGATGGTGTTATGTGTACCAACCCGCGATAGCTTGTCCGCCCACCGTTTGCACTTACCGATTTTGAAATAATTGTTGAGGACGTGTTATTACCGGTGTGAATCATTTTAGCTCCGGCATCTTGGTGCATGCCTTTGTTGGCATAAGCTATTGATAACACTTCACCATGCGACCTGTCACCTACCAAAAAACATGACGGATATTTCATCGTCAACCGTGAACCCAGATTACCGTCAACCCATTCCATAACACCATCAGTTTCGACTTTAGCGCGCTTAGTCACCAAGTTGTGCACATCGTTTGACCAGTTCTGTATAGTGGTATACCTAAAGCGTGCGCCGGGTTTCACAAACACCTCAACAACCGCGGCGTGGAGTGAGTCAGCAGAATAGACGGGTGCGGTACAGTTGTGCACTGCCAAAGACTCCGCAACATAAGATTCATCTCCTTCTACACTAAAGTTATATACAGGCACTGCGTTAACTTTCCGACTGGTAATTTTTTTTACGGGAACGTATGCATACTGCCCATCAACAAAAAACATCCCAGCTCTTTTATGACCGTTGATTTTAGTTGCTACCTCAACCCCAACAATATCACCGAAAACAGGCATGCTATCCCCGCCAATCGCAATAGTGAACATGTCTTGCCGGTTTTCCTTTTCCCTACTACGTACATTTACACACGCAAAAACCCCACATCTCAACATAAGATCCCGCATTTGGAATGCTAATACTTCAGAAACGGTATTTATTCGAAAAATTTCTTTTAGCCCATGCTTACATTGTTTGTTGTAGTAATTCCCATCTCCGCGAAAATAGCCTTTAATCAACTCTTTTTGTTTGATTATATCCTGGAGCAGTACCCATTGCGGTAAGCTCTTAGTACCTGAAGATGTCCCAAATTGCTTAAAAAAGCGGGCGATCTGTGCAGAGCTTATTACCAACTCGACACCTTGGCGATCCTTGTAAGTAAATTCATTGAACTTCTTGTGGTTGAAAGTTTTTGTGATAATTCGCTTTACGTCGTCAATGTATTCTCGCTCACTTGAATTAAAAGAAAAGCGTAAATATCCACGATTATCTAGACTCCCCTCTGCTAAATAGTATCCAATCAATCTAAAAAAGTCTGGGGTTAGCCTTACGTTAACTATAGTAACCTTATTTTTGTACCTAACTTTAATTGATTTATGTGTAGCTGTCTGCACCCGACTATCAAGCGGAATAACTAAATAATCCTTCGGTGATAGGTCTTTTGCAGGCACCCATTCGTGAGTAAAGACTTTATTCCGATCATTTTTTAATCGCCTTCTAGCACATAAGAACGGATGCTCTTCGGTTACCTCTATAGTTTTAGTTGGCATTCCCCAAACCAACAATGAATACAATTTACCGGTATATTTTCTGTGCTGAACTTTGTAAACTTTTTTGAACTTACCGGTATGTGTCAGTACCTTGTCACCAACCGCAATCTTTTCTATCAGTTTTTGCCCGGTTGCAGTTGTAACGACATGTCCTTTTGTAAAGCACCCTTCGACATAATGCGCATAACTGCCCTCATCCGCAATAATTAGCGTCCGCTCAAACTGCCCCATATTCATTGCATTTATCCTAAAATACGCTTGCAACGGCCGTTTCACATGTACGCCCTTGGGAATATACACAAACGACCCGCCTGACCATACCGCGCTATTTAACGCTGCAAACTTATTATCGTGTGCAGGTATCAATTTGCCAAAGTAAGCCTCAAAAAACTCAGGATGTTTTTGTAGCGCTTCATCAGTACCCATGAAAATTACACCCTGCTCTTCAAGCTCACCTAGCAACGACCCATAAATTACTTCGCTGTCAAACTGCGCCTTAACTCCGGCTAAATGCTGTTTTTCGGCTTCAGGAATACCTAATCTATCAAAAGTATTTTTCATTTCCTGTGGGACATCATCCCAGCTTTTTTCCTCTTTTTCGGTCGGTTTTAAATAGTAGTAAATATTGTCAAAGTCAATTTTGGTTAAATCTCCTCCCCACATCGGCAACGGTTTCTTTTCAAAAAAATCAAGTGCGGCTAATCTAAAATTAAGCATCCACTCCGGCTCATTTTTCATGGTCGAAATCTGCTTTACAACGTCGGCGTTCAGTCCTTTTTCTGTTTTAAAAACATACTTTTCGGGCACGTTAAACCCGTATTTTTTCTTATACCCTTTTGTTGTTTGGATGTTAGGCTTTTGAGCTTTGGTCACAAATAGATCCTTAATTTATAATTTGGTGAAACTACAAAACTTGTACACAACATTACTCCCCAAATGGCGCAAATCCCTTTTCTTCCAGTTCATGCGCAAGCTCTTTCCCGCCGGATTTTCGCACAACTCCGTCCTGCATAATACTCACGATGTCCGGTTCGATATATTTTAAAATTCTGGTGTAATGCGTAATCAACAAAACACTCATTTTCGTCTCTTTTTTCAACTTATTTACCGCATTTGCAATAATTTTTAGTGCGTCCACGTCCAAACCGCTATCGGTTTCGTCGAGCACGGTTAGCTTTGGCTCAATAACCAACATTTGCAACATCTCCATTCTTTTTTTCTCTCCACCTGAAAACCCCTCATTTAAGTATCTTGTGGCGAAACTCTCATCCATGCCAAGCAATTGCATTTTTTCCGCTAACACTTTCTTAAATTTAACCGGCGGCAAGTTTACATTATGCGATTTGTTGTACACCAGCCGCAAAAAACTGGAAACAGTTACGCCACTTATCTCGCTTGGATACTGGAATGATAAAAATATTCCTTTTAGGGCACGTTCATTTGGCTCCATTCCGGTAATGTCATCGCTATTGAACACAATTTGTCCGCTATCCACGGTATACACTGGATTACCCATAATAGCCTGCGCAAGTGTACTTTTACCACTTCCGTTTGGTCCCATTAATACATGAATTTCATTATCCCCAACAGTTAAATCGAGCCCTTTTAGTATTGGTTTATCTTCTATGCTTATTCTTAGGTTTTTTATTTTTAACATATTATTTATACGTGCAAAAACTTTATTTCACTTAATACACACGCCGTGCCAAGATGAGGGCAAGTTGAATTAATGCTATAAAAAACTGCTTTCCCTGCTTTGCGTGAGTTCAACAAACCGTGTTTTTGCATATCTTTTAGATGGTAAGATACTGTGGGCTGAGTAAGACTTACTAGGTTAACTAACTCACTCACGGTAGCTTCGCCCTCATTTTTTAAATAAGCGTAAATTTTGTGTCTGGACGGTACTCCTAAAGACTTGAAACACTCTACGCACGGGATTAACTGACCGCTTGTAGTAACACTCTTTATTTGGCTATTTGTGGCGCTTTTCATGACGCATAGATAATATTCTATATGAGTGTAGAAGTCAACAACAATGAAGAAACTAATAATTTCGCGGTGTTAACTTAAAATATACGGATTGTGATTTAAGGTCCCGGCCACGACCAGTCGCCTGAAGGTAATTTTTTGTTCAAGATCGGAGCTCTATTATCTTTATGCACACTCCGATAATTTTTCACAAACCACTCAGGAAAATCCTTCCCTGTACAACCGAAGTCCAACTCCGGAGGATCCGCATAACATATAGTACCCGGCTGACCGCCTACCCCTCTAATTCCGGGTCCACAGGCAAAAAGCTGTAGATATTCATTAACGTTTAGCTCTTCTGCAGGCACGGCAGGAGGGTTTGGACCCTGAACAGGCGCACATGCCACAAACCTAAAATCCTGCGGATTGGTTACGCCTGCTTGTATTCCTAGTGCGCATGACAATTGCGCCTTAAAATTATTTCTTGGAACTAACACACACCCGAAATCATGCGCGTCAGCAGTACTCGCACCTGACTCTTCTAACCACATTGTCATAATCGCTACGGGATCGTTAGGTGGGTTTGTTGCCATAGCACTGTTAATTATATGGTTATAACACCTGTTAATATTGGCTTCCGCTTCCGGCGGTAAACCTAGTTCAAATTGTGCAAACAACTCCGCGGGCGGTTTAACATTATGCCCACCTCCGGGATCTGGTGCACCATCACATACACTAAAGTCGTTCGGTGCACCCGGGTCGTCGCCCCCACCAACCGGGATCTCACCTACAAATTCCGGCGCATCTTTTTGGCTGTGTGACAAACCTGCAAGAGGATCCGCACCGGCTTGTAAAATACTGCCTACTTTTTCTTGCGTCGCCCCCACACCACCTTTATTTGCCCCCTGAGACGCGTATTCAGTGTCTTTTTCGTCGGTAATACCCATGTTAACTGTATAGCCTGTACCTGCAACCCTTTCTGTTTCGTATGGGCTTGCAAAGGCTCGGGATACTTCCCAAACTCCAAGCTGTGCACGATCGTAAGCGGCATCTTGTGGTGCGTAGCTTGTGGCTGCGTATTGAACTTGTAGATCGCCGGCACAAGTGTAGTATGGAACTTCATACGTACAAGCTACTACATCTGAGGGAAATGTCGCGCACATTACATCGTAATCTTGGTCACAAGGTAGACCTGTTTTAATAATAGTACAAGACGTAGCCTTACAAGTCGCATCAGCAGCATCACATGAGCTTATCGACTCCCATCTTATACACTCTCCGGCTGGTAAATCGTCCTCATCCTGAATCCCATCCGGAAATTTATCACACGTCGGACTGCCAGGTGGAAAAGCTACATTAGTCGGTACACCTACTGGCTCGTACACATCTTGATTTATAGTTTCACCAAATAAAAACCCGAAAATGGCATCAAGTAAGTTTCCCCAAAAACCTTGATCAGGTAAATATTTAAAACCCGATACCCACGGATGACCCTTTCCTTGCTCATCATTGCCTGACGTAGCGATGAAATCTTGAAAAGGCGCTTCACCTGCAGAGTCGTAGTTATTTATTGTGTTGTAGGTGTAACTACGCCAAAACTGATAATCCGACCTACCGACCCTAACAACACCTAACCCATCGTAATCTCCTGACACCGGCTCCGCTGCATTAGCTACATTAGTACCCGTAGCAGAAGGCGTTCCAATACTTTTCTGTGCATCTGCCAAAGAAGTAGATACATTATTATATGCAGTTTCTAATCCCGGATTCATGCCCTCAGTTGCACTATAGCCAAAAGGTACATACGGATCACTTAGAAGTGCGGCTAACGGCTTATTTTCACCAATATCATTAGATACGTCGTCATTTACGAGCATCCCAATAGCTTCAGTTGAGAATTCGGATCTTCCTGCCGGAGCCTGAGTCCTAGAAAAAGATTTTTGACTTTCTTCTACTGCTGGACGCAACCTTTCGTCACGGGTAACAAGTTCCGGATCATCATACTTTGGAATAAACGAATCACGAACTGCCTCTTGAAGATTATCTGTTTCAGCTCCTATTATTGGATCGCCAAGCAAAAATAAATATGGAAAGTAGTCACCATCTTCTCTACCATACTTATAAGGTCCTCCAGGCGCATTTTTTATGCTCACCGGAGGCTCAATGTCACTCAACATAACAGGGTTGCCATTTTCGTCCTTGCAAACCGGGGTCGTAAAATTTAATGCTCTGTCATACAGCTGCTGCCACCCACCCGGGGACATCATTGTAGCGGCAAGTGAGTAGCACGTTTTCGTATTTCGCCCATCGGATGAATCTTCGTCGACCAAAGTACCGTTACATCTTTTTATGTATTCGCACGAATCAAGTTTGTCTTCTATCGTTTCGTCGCCCATAAGCGGATCTATCTGCCCTTGAGCATAAGAACCTGCTAATTTAAACGTTTCCTGCATACTCCCCATAACATCTGTGATATCGCCTCTCCCGGGAAAACCTCTGTTACTCGGAATTACCTCAGCCGCCGGTAAACCTTCTCCCGGTACACCGCTACATTCATCATAAACTCGATCATTTACGTAACTTTCATCAAAATTTTCTACAGCCAAAATAATGGGTTTGGTTATACCAGGAGCAATCTCGGAATGCCCCAATGTTGGAGCTTTATATGTTGTTGAGGCAGGATCATCAATTTGCTGTAACGTAGCACCCTTACCCAAACCACCTAAATCCAACGCTGAGGGTGGTCTTGGCGGTGCATCAACATTTGTTAAGTTTGACCACACCTTAAAATCCTTACTAACATACTCATGGCTTAGATCCATTTTCCACCCATCGACAAAACTGTTCCCAACCCACACACCGATATAATTTGCGTTGTCAAAACTGTGCCCACCAGCTTTTCTAACCCCCTGGACAGCATAGTTACCATCACCGTCTGTTGTTGTACAAGCTATTTGATCAACAAACCCATACCTATTACCTACATCTGTGTCCCACGTTCCTTGATACGTACACACTGCAGCACCACGGATTGGCGCGTTTGACACTTTTGCCCCTGTATCAGATTCTATGGTCGCTTTCATATTTCGAACATTACCGGTAAATAGTATAGGTACATCTGTTGGATCAGCATTGTTCACATAACAAGTACTACTTGTAACCGGAGCACCAACACCACAACCCTCAATAATACCCGAACTCATAAAAGTACCTTCATAGCCCGCCAAACCGCATCCTTCCATGTATAAAAACTCCTCGGAATTACCTTTAATGCTGACTACAGGGGCCGGATTCCTTACACCGCTGCAAAATGTGTAAGTGTTAGGTTCATAATACGCGGTTATTAATGCGGATGGAGCGGTTCCACAGGTTAAAGGTGAGGTATATATACCCGGAGGTATACTTAAAGTGCAGTATTTAAGTGCAGGTAAAGCTGCACTATCTATTGTGACTACTTGGTGCGGACTTTGATTCCATGATTGACCTACTGAAGAGCCGGTTGCAGGAGCCCAGAACGCAGGATTATTCGCGACACTATCACCATTAGTGTAAGGTATACAGGGGTCACTCTTGTCCAAAGTATAAAAAGCCTTATTTCCGTTATTGCAAATCGCATCTTGCCCATCCGGAGCCCAGCTGGTGTCTTCTCTTCTAAAAATACCCGACGCTCCAACATAAAGCTGTTCATAATTAGCATTTTTATACTGTCTAACCGGAGCTTCCGGACCCGGCCCACCTTCAGAAGTAAATGAAACGACCTCTCCTGTACTTAAAGTATGTGTTGGAAAATACGGTTGGGCAATAAAATCTTGTAAATCAAATGTAGGTGGGGCGGCTTCGACATGCTCGTGAAACTCACCCAAAACACTGATACAAGTAAGGTTAAATATTAAAGAGGCAGCAAATATGATGGTACGTCTCATAACGCCTAAATTATATCATCACATCCGGCTTCTAAACACACTTTCGCACTATTTCCACACCATAAAATCCCAAAAAATCATACATTTTTAATACTATAAATACAATAAATACAAACGCTTCACAAAATATGACTCCAACAATAAAGTTTCGACAATAACCACCAAATATAAGTGCTATAACTGCTATAATGAAAAACATGAAAAAAATCCTGCAGAAAATAAACACATTTTTGTACGTATTCGCAAAAAGCATCTCGTCTATTGCCTATTACAAAGACATATTGCAGGTAGGAATCAGATTTTCCGGTAAATACTACATTACATT
The DNA here is from genome assembly GCA_964496005.1 of uncultured Candidatus Saccharibacteria bacterium. Classification (GTDB taxonomy): domain Bacteria; phylum Patescibacteriota; class WWE3; order UBA101185; family UBA10185; genus CAZBWW01. Next base: position 27,920 of record CAZBWW010000012.1, read on the forward strand.
AGGAATTGTGCTCGCAATGCTTTCGGCGGGTATAACAACAATACAACTAGCCCCCGAGGCACACGACTACCTAACAACTCAAATTGCAAAACTGGCCGATAGCTACCCCACTGAACTTGAAATTAAAGTTGAAAACGGTTTGCTAAGTATGAATAGAGCTGAACCATATATAGTAAAACAACCTGACTCAAATAATGCAAAAAGTGAAAATCTTGTTGTAGTAAGCCCGGGTGCCACTATTGACGAATATGACTCATACAACACATTTTTTTTAATAAACGAAAAGAATATCATCTACAAAGAAAATGGAAAGATTTATTCTAATCCACTTAGTGACTACCCGGATGGAGTGATAACCAAAGCTAAGGTTGCCAATTTTATTAAAACTGGTCAAAACTTTGCAGTACTTGCTCCCATAGGAATTTTTTTAGGCCTATTTATAATCGAAGTCATTTATTATTTATTATTTAGAACAACGTATTTACTCATTGTAGCACTTATGCTCTCTCTGGTGGGTAAATTTAGAAAAATAGGGTTTGGGTTTGCACAATACTATCAAATCGGTCTGCATACTATAACGCTTCCACTACTTGTAGACCTGGTAACAACCGCTGTTGGGGTCCCCATTGGTTTGCCGCTGTGGTTTTTCGTCTTTAACTTCTTACTTGGTGTTATTGTAGTTGGATCACTGGACGCACAAAACCCTAAAGTCATTAAAAAAATATAAAAGCGGCGGTTACTGGAAGGAAGCATTGAAATCTTTATGTGTGCTGTAGTAAGTGGTAAAATGTTGCAGTATAAATTACTGTCGCGTGGCTTTTAATTATTTAGGCGGTATGAGTATGTCGTGTGTAATTAGCAAGTAGCGCAGTATAAAATACTAAACGGTCCCCTGTAGCTCAATGGTAGAGCGCCCGGCTGTTAACCGGTAGGTTGCTGGTTCGAGTCCAGCCGGGGGAGCCATGTATCCTATAGTATCTGTAGGGGCTAGGCTTTGCAGACCATACTGTAATTGGAATTTATCTGAAATCAGCCAATATTTTGATTAGCTCTCTATTCTCTTTTTTATTACCTACAGTAATTCTTAAACAATTTTCAAGTAAAGAAAGATTACTGGGGTAGTTAACTAGGATTCCATTTTCTGATAGTCTTTGACTTAACAATTTAAATAGTTCGGTATCTTTAACTTTTAATAAGATAAAGTTCGCCTGCGATGGATAAGTAATTATATTTTTAGAGCCTTTAACACTTATGTAGATTTTTTCTCGCTGTATTCTCAAGCCATTAATTTGTTCTTCAAACCAATGAGTTCTTTGCTCGTACTCAATTAAATCTTTAATTGCCGAAACTGTATAAACGCTCAAATTCCATGGAACCATTAGTCTCCTTAATCTGTCGATATTCCCAGGCTTGCTAAACAATATACCGCAACGTAATCCTGCCGCATGATATGCCTTTGACATAGTCCTAAGAACTATTACATTCTCATAGTCGTCTATTAAGTTCAACATATTTTCTTCAGCGAACTCTGCATAAGCTTCGTCCACAACGAAAAGAGAAGTGTTATGTTTTTCTAAAAGTTCCTTTAGAGTATCTTTCTTGACGACAGTACCTGTTGGATTGTTGGGTGTAGTAAGAAAAATTATAGAGTAATCTTTTATTGTACCTAAATCTTCGGGAACAAACTGGTAGTTATTATCCAAATCCCAAGTCTTATAAGTTATTTTATGAGTCTTACAATAATGTTCATAAAGAACAAATGAAGGACGTAAGATTATAATATCTCCGAGAACTTGATTACCAAAATAGTCTAGTAATAGGGTAATGAAACTACTTGAGCCAGGACCTACTAAAATATTCTCAGGACTCTGCTTTTGCCACTCTGAAATACTAATAATCAAAGATGAATAATATGGCTCGGAATATCTATTAACTTTAATAGCACTCAGATTTTTTACAATTTCTTCAACAAGGTTCTCCGGAACGTTCATAGGCATTTCATTGAGATTTAGTTTGGAACTTATTTTGGATAAGGAGACTTTAGGCACAGGAGCTTTGTCCAAGTGATTAAAGTATTTTTCTAGAAATATACTCATTCAGATTTAAGTATAAACAAATAGGTATTTGGCACACCAAAGTCCACCTGTTCAACTAGGGTTAAACCCGAATTTTCAAACTGTTCATTATAATAATCGAGTGTAAAAAGTTCAATACCTCTCATAACATGAAGCAATTCATAACCCATTGTAAAAACAGGCATAGTCTCACTTGTGTAATCAACGTCACTTTTACAGGTATCAGCAAACAAAAAGTACTTAGCATTTGGAAATGCGCTTCTTAAATTTTTGAATAGAGAGCCTCTAATTTTATTAATGTTGAATAAATCATGTAGCATCATAAAGCTTGTAACAAACTCTACTTCCTCTAGTTCTTTATATGGCTTTTCTAAGGTTTCAAAAACGTTCTCACAAATTAAATCTAATCGATTCTCCAGACCATTTTCCTTAGTTAACCTCTTCGCTACCTCTATTGCAGCGGGATTAATATCTATCCCGACTCCATTTAGGCTAGCATCATTCTTAAGTAACCCTATTAATCTACCTGCGTTACCACAACCAAGGTCGGCAACACAACCGAAATCATACTTTCCAATAATTTCAGTGAAAATGTCTTTCATAAGACCTTGGTTTGCTTCGTCCGATCCTATAGCCACAAAGTTACCTCTTATATAGTTCCCATAGCTAGTTTCTGGATTTTTTAAGAATGTGTCCATTTCTTCGAATAAAGGGGAATAACCGCCAATTGCCCAAGTAAAGAATCCGCGGTTCTTATATACATCATTACCTAATTCAGTCAAAT
>CAZBWW010000013.1:0-28320 GCA_964496005.1 uncultured Candidatus Saccharibacteria bacterium
CACCCGAAAGGACTATGGAGAGGAAAGTTAAGGAGCTTGTGTTGGCGATTATGGTAGAACGAAAATTTACCAAGGATGAGATTTTAGAACTATATATGAACAACATTCCGTATGGGGGAACAGCTTATGGAGTCGAATCCGCGGCCCAAAAGTATTTTGGAAAACATGTGGGCGAACTAACTTTGGGTGAATCAGCACTTTTGGCGGGATTACCGTCAGCGCCGTCAGTCTATTCACCACTGCAAAATGATTTTACGGTAACTAAGGCAAGGCAAAAACAGGTTTTGGATAGAATGCTCGAATTAGGATACATTACAAAGGTTGAGCACGATGATGCGTTAGCCCAGGAGCTTGTATTTGCGCCGCAAATAGAATATATACGAGCTCCCCATTTTGTTGAGTACGTCAGATCCGAGTTATATAAAAAATACGGTCAGCGGACAGTAGACTTTGGTGGTTTAACTGTGACTACAACGTTGGACATAGATCTTCAGGATGAAGTACAAAAAATTGTTACAGATGAAGTGGCAAAAGCCGGTAATTTAAATTTTTCTAATGGTGCAGCGGTTGTATTGGACACACGCACCGGCGGGATTTTAGCTTATGTCGGGTCAACAAATTACTTTTCTGAACAAGATGGGAAATTCGATGTACTAACCGCGCTCAGGCAACCTGGGTCGTCTATTAAGCCCATTACCTATGCTCTAGCATTTGAAAAAGGTCTTACACCCGCAACCACATTAAATGATAGTCCAATTACCTATCAATCGTTCGGTGAGGTATATTCACCTAAAAATTACGATGGTAAGTATCACGGGACAGTATCATTAAGAACAGCTCTTGCAAACTCGTATAATATTCCGGCGGTTAAACTGTTAAATGCTGTAGGTGTAGATGATATGGTTCAACTTGGGAAAAACCTAGGTTTTGATTACTGGACTGTGGGTGACGGGACATATGGGCTATCAGTTACGCTTGGGGGCAAAGAAGTTAGATTACTAGACTTATCTAACGTATATGCAACTTTTGCCCGTGGCGGGGTATATAAAGAAACAACCCCTTTTTTGTCAATCAAGGATATATATGGGTTTGAAATTCACAACTTAGGGGAAAGAGAAGGAGAACAGCTATTAAAACCAACATCTGCCTACTTAATCACAAACATTTTAGCTGATAACGCTGCCCGTACCCCCGCATTCGGTTCGCAAAGTAAACTGGTGGTACCCGGACACACCGTTGCGGTTAAAACAGGTACCACAAACGATATTCGCGATAATTTAACTTTAGGTTATACTCCCTCTTATACTGTTGGAGTATGGGTAGGCAACAATGATAATTCGCCAATGAGTAGGGTTGCGTCCGGTATTAGTGGTGCCGCGCCAATTTGGAATAGTATAATGACAAAAATACTGGAAGGTACTCCTGACGAGCCTTTTGCAACTCCAGAAGGTATAATAGTTGTAACAGACAAAGCGTGCGGGAGAACGGAGGTCTTTGAGGAAGGATCGAAAATACCAAAGACGTTGTGTGTAAAAAAGGATCAGGATAAAGATAAAAACAATAATGATTCAGATCAAAGAAATAATGATGACGATGACAATGACGACTAGGCTAGTATAAAATTTTTTGAGAATAGTTAGTGAGGAGGTGACATTATGGCAAAGAAAAAAAATAAATCTAATAGCTGGATGGCTAATTTAAAAAAACAGAATCCAGACGCAAATTGGAAAAATTTAATTACCGGAGTTGTGATTTTAGTATTAGTCGCGCTTTTTAGCGTGTGGTACTTTTCAAACGATACATCGCCGGGTGGTTCTGCGGATATAGTGCCTGTAACAGGTGAGCAGATCGAAGAACTTGTTGGTACCAACGGTGAGGAGACCGGTAACGGTGCAGTCGAAGAAGAGCAAGTGCAGGTACAGATAAATGAGCAGGAAGTAGTCACAACAGAAGAGGGTAGGATGGCTGCAGTTTTAGCTGGTGAGAGCTTGTGGAAAGTAGCCGAAAGAGTTTGTGGTAAAGGTGAGGCGTATGTTTACCTCGCAGCTGCTAACGGATATACAGTAAACTGGGCGCCAATAAAAGTTGGGCAAATGCTAAAGGTCGACTGCGGTCCTACGGAGTAAGTTGCCATATAGGTCTTGCTGTTCTCATACCTACTGCCCCAAACGACCGTGTGTGGTGCGGGTGAGCTATTTACAAACCCGAATAAATCCCGTAATATAATTCAGCTATGACCTCCGCATTAGATCATATAATTGTAAAAGGTGCCCGCGAACACAATCTTAAGAATATTGATGTCGAAATTCCAAAAAACAAATTCGTTGTATTTACAGGTGTTTCCGGGTCGGGAAAAACTTCTCTGGCGATGGATACAATATATGCTGAAGGTCAGCGCCGATACGTTGAAAGTCTGTCCGCGTACGCGCGACAGTTTTTAGGTGTCTTAGGTAAGCCTGATGTGGACAGTATTGACGGACTATCGCCTGCAATCGCAATTGATCAAAAAACGACCTCTAAGAATCCCAGATCAACGGTTGGGACAATTACCGAAGTATACGATTTTTTAAGATTGTTGTATGCACGGATAGGGCACCCGCATTGTCCACAGTGCGGGCGTGAAATTAGCCGGCAAAGCACGGAACAGATTTTGACAAGTGTTTTTCGTTTAGTCTCACAAGATGCAGGGTATAATTCGGAAAAAGGTGTTCGTATTTTGATACTGTCGCCGGTTGTCAAAGACCGCAAAGGTGAATATTCGAGTCTATTTGCAAACTTAAAGAAACAGGGTGTTACAAAAGCACGCATAGATGGCAAAGTCCGCGATTTGAACGAGGATTTTCAACTTATTAAAACAAATAAACATACTATTGATGCAATATTAAGCCGGCAAATTATAAGCCATAAAAAAATAAAAGATGCGCAAGAGAAGAAACAGTTGGAAAGTACCATATATCAAACGCTAGAATCAGCTTTACGCTTAAGTAACGGGAATGTAATAGTTGCAGTAGTAAAGGATAAAAATTTTGACTTCTCAACAAATCCAACACAATTGGAAGATCATTTGTTCTCGGAAAATTTTGCCTGTCCCGTGTGTAATATTTCATTGCCTGACAACGAACCGCGGAATTTTTCATTTAACTCACCGCACGGTGCTTGTCCTGCGTGTGATGGTTTGGGAACACAGTTGAATATAGATGAAAATCTAATCATTAAACCAAATCTCACCTTAGCCGAAGGTGGTATTGTGCCGTGGTCCAGATTATTTGATTCCCAATCATGGATGACAATGTTATTGGAAGCAGTGTCGAAGGAGTATGCTTTTTCGTTAAATGTACCAATTAAGGAATTGCCCAAAAAGATTTACACCTTACTTTTGTATGGACCCGAACAAAAAAACAAACGGTTTACGGTGCATTATAAAACGCGCGAGGGCAACTCCGGCACGTTTAATGCTAAATATGAAGGCGTAATCCCAAACCTGGTTCGCCGGCATAAGGAAACAAAATCAGACTATGTGCGGAACGAAATCGAAAAATATATGGTCAAGGATCCCTGTCCCGTATGTTTAGGTTCACGCTTAAAAGAAGAGGCATTATCGGTGGTAATAAATGAAAAAAACATTTGGGAAGTGTCGGACTTTTCGATAATTGCTTTTTGGGAATGGGCAACTAACCTGCCGGGCTTATTAACAGACCGTGAAAAAGTAATTTCTGAACCGATAATGAAAGAAATTAACTATAGAATAAAATTTTTGCTGGATGTGGGGCTTGGTTATTTAACATTGGGTCGGGCGTCTGCACAGTTATCCGGCGGTGAATCTCAAAGAATACGACTAGCATCGCAAATAGGATCGGGGCTATCCGGAGTGTTATATGTGTTGGATGAGCCATCAATAGGTTTGCACCAGCGTGACCAAGGAAAGTTAATTAAAACATTAAAACACCTTCGCGGACTTGGAAATACCGTAATTGTAGTTGAGCATGATATGGAAACAATGCTTGAAAGCGATTATTTATTTGATTTTGGACCCGGTGCAGGTGAGCATGGTGGTCAGGTTATAGCACACGGAACTCCGGAAAACATAAAAAAAGACAAAAATTCCGTCACCGGAAAATATTTAGCGGGGAAAAAAGTTGTGGGAGATGGGGTTGTATTAAACGGAAAAGAAGAGCTGTATCTTGATGTCGAATCACCGGGAAAAATTGCGGAAAAGATTACCGGGAAAAGTTTGACATTAGTTGGTGCAAAAGGAAGAAATTTAAAAAACATTACGGTTGAGTTCCCCCTGGGAAAGTTTATTTGTGTTACAGGTGTTTCGGGTTCCGGAAAATCGACATTGGTAATGGATACTTTATACTCTGCGTTACGGCAGGACTTTGGATTAAAGACCGACCAGAGACCTGAACCATATACCGGCGTTACCGGAATTGACTATTTAGACAAAGTAATTGCAATAGATCAAACACCAATTGGGAGGACTCCTAAATCTAATCCGGCCACATACACAAAAGCATTCGATGGAATACGCGAGCTATTTGCGAAAACACAGGAAGCTAGAATTCGCGGGTATCGCCAAGGACGGTTTAGTTTTAATGTTAAAGGCGGAAGGTGTGAAGCATGTCAGGGGCAGGGGCAAATTAAGATTGAAATGCAGTTTATGCCCGATGTGTACGTAAATTGTGAAGTGTGCGAAGGAAAGAGATATAACCGAGAAGCATTAGAAATAGAATATAAGGGCAAAAATATTTCTGAAGTACTAGATTTGACTATTGAAGAAGCGCTTGCTTTTTTTGACAATATTCCACAAGTTCGCCGAAAGATCCAGACACTGTACGATGTAGGCCTGGGATATATTAGATTGGGTCAACCGGCCACTACGTTGTCGGGCGGAGAAGCTCAACGCGTAAAGTTGGCGTTGGAGTTATCTAAGGTTGCCAGGGGAAGCTCACTTTATATACTGGATGAGCCCACAACCGGATTACACTTCGAAGATCTCGAAAGGTTAATTAACATTATCAAACGCTTGCAGGCAAAAGGGCACACAATTTTAGTAATTGAGCACAACATAGATATTATTAAGAACGCCGATTGGATAATTGATTTAGGCCCCGAAGGCGGTGACGAAGGCGGGAAATTGGTTTTCTCGGGCCCCTTAGAAACTTTACTCCAAAATAAAGAATCGTACACAGCACAAGCATTGAGACAGCTAGTGCCAAGTATGTAGGTAAAGGACTTTCTATATAAGCATTTTTAATTTCGGGCTCAATCTCGTAATTCTTTCCAGTCGCGTCTTTTACATACACAACTGTTTTTTCTTGGGGTACATATACAGCTATATGATTTCCTGGCAAAAGTGGCACATCCCGTTTATTAATTTGTGCGTATACGGTATTGTCGCTCTCATTTTTTAACGCGAATTTTTGGTGCTTTTTGATGTAGCTCAGCACATTAGTATTTGGTGTGTTGTAAAATGCTAATTTTGGTTCAAAATCTTCAAGATTTGAATTTTGGGCAAATGTAACGTCCACCTGTTTTTGCTTATCTGAAAATTTATATGCACCGGCAGGTAACGGGAATTGTGGATCAATACCTTTTATTACAAATACTAAATGGTTAGTATCAAGTTTTGTGAAATAATCAATGCCCGAAGTGCTTTCCCAGGTTGGATCAACAGGTACCCAGCCAAATTCTTCGTCGTAAAATTCAGCCCATGAGTGTAGCAAATCACCACCTTTAAGGTTTATCGATAGCGGTTGTGAAGCTCCATTATCATTAGCAATAGCGTATCCGTTAAGTTCTCTCGCGGGAATGCCCATTGCACGCACAAGTGAAATAAATAAATCAGTGAATTCCATACACCCAATGTTTTCTTTTGAGTCAAGCGCGCTAACTGCTCCTTTTCGCTCTACAGTTTCGTTATCAAGAATTTCAAAATCATATTCTAAATTTGTAACTACAAAATTGTACGCGCTTTGTGCATTTTGAGCCGCACTTTTTGCAGGATCGTAAAGTTTCTGGGCTATTTCTTGAATTTTTGGATTAGTAACCTGCCAGTAGTTATTTCCCCTCGTATACTGTGAAATTAGCTTATCTGAGATTTGGACTTTGCTAAGTCCTAATTCCGGATTTATCTGTTTACCTAAAATTCTTGCCGTTCCCATTAATTTAATAAGCAGTTCTTCATCCCCGCGTAATTCGTAGACTGCTATCGTGTTACCATCTACATCTTGCTTTAGCATTGTCGGTTGCGGGTCAAGAGCCGAATACACAACCTGCTGGACATCTGGAATATCCGGTGGGAGAGCTATTTCCCGGGTTTGTGTAAAATGGGTGTCGTTTTTTAGGTGATAGTCGAGCATAAAGTTTAAAACCTGAAAACTGCCAAAAGACGCAGTAATACCGGTTTTGGCTAATGTTTCCTTGTCAAATCCGTAAGTTACAGCTGTTGAGCTTTCTTCGCGTATTGGCGGTTCCGGTGACACAAAAATTTCCGGTCCGTACTCAAGTGGTACATGTATTTTTGCGTTGTAAGCTTCGGTTGTGTCCAATAAATTTACACGCGGGATGTTAACATTCCATACCTCACCAACTTTGGATGCAATATCCTTAGTTTTGTAGTTTATTGTGAAGTTATTTTCCTTACCCTCACCTATAATTGTGTCTTCAAACTCAACAGCTATTGTAGTTTTATCACCTTCTTCGACAACTGTTGTTTCCAGCTTGTCGCCTTTTTCTGAAACTGCCGATACATCATAAATAACCATGTGTCTAACTGTTAACGCGTAGTTAGTAGCAATAACATCTCTTTGTTTATTTACTATTTGAATGTCTTGGTCTACTTGAGCCTCACCGTTTTGTGCAAGTGTATATTGCACGGTGTAGTTTGTGGCAAACTGTTCATGAGACGGGGGTTGGTCCTGCTGTGCGTGTGCTTGGTTTAGGGCTAAAAATGCCAAAAAAATGACGATCCCGGACACGGACTGTTTGCTTATAGCTTTGGCGCTGTGTAGCTTGTTATGCAGTTTACTTTGTACAGTAGGCACATGTAAATTCTAACAAATTTTGTCTTATTGCGAATAAACCGACCAAATTTGTTCCGTACTGTAAAATAGACCTGTGAATCACACACAACTGCAAAAAACAGAAAAACTAAAAAAAGAAAAGCCAGAAAACCTGGAAAAGCAAAGTCCTTTACAAACAAAGGTTGCAAACCTGCCACATACGCCGGGTGTATATAAATTCAAAAATAGTGCTAACAAAATACTGTACGTCGGTAAAGCAAAAAACTTGAAAAGTAGGGTAGGGTCGTATTTTGTCAAAAATCTCGATCCAGCGTCAAAAACTGCAGTATTGGTAACACAGATTACTGACGTGGAATATGTTGAGACCTTTTCGGAATTGGAAGCGCTAATTTTAGAGGCTGAGCTCATAAAAAAGCACAAGCCCAAATATAACATTGCACTCAAAGACGATAAATCATATTTGTATATAGTTATCAGGCCTGAAAAAGTTGAGTTGAACGGAAAAAAAGTAAATTTGCCAAAAGTGCTGGCAGTACGAGAACCTGACTTGCAAGAAACTGACGCAACTTTTGGTCCGTATCCGGATTCAGGTACTACAAAGCACGTTGTGCGTACAATACGCAAAGTTTTTCCATATCGTGATTGCTCCAATGCAAAATTCACCAAATATAAAAAACAGGGACAGCCGTGTTTATATGGGCACATAGGGCTGTGCCAGGCACCGTGTACCGGAAAAATTACACCAGAACACTATAAAAACGACATAAAAAGAATAAAAAATATGTTAGCGGGTGAAAGTGTACGCTTATTATCCTCGCTTGAACGGGAAATGAAAACTGCTGCTAAACAACAGCAGTATGAAAGGGCAGCACAGCTAAGAGATACTCTCCGTAAATTTGAATATGTTCGTACCAGATCAACAACAGCACAAAAATATATTGATAATCCGTATTTAGTGCAGGATTTACGGGAAAAAGCATTAAATGATTTGGTAAAAGCTATTCCCTCTTTAAACACAATGCCCTTACGCATCGAAACTTATGATATTTCCAATATTTCCGGGAAAGATGCAGTCGGCTCAATGGTAGTTGCAATAAATGGTGAAGTACAAAAATCAGAATATAAGCGGTTTAAAATTAAAACAAAAGCCGAACCTGATGATTTTGCAATGTTGACAGAAGTACTTGTCCGCCGCCTAAAAAATGACTGGGAGTTGCCAGACCTGCTAGTTGTTGATGGCGGTAAGGGGCAGGTGTCCGCTGCAATAGACGCTCTAAACCAGCTGAATATGCAGTTACCCGTTATTGGGCTCGCAAAGAAATTTGAAACTATTGTATATGTTGCTGATACTCCAACAGGTCAGTATGAATTTAAGGAATTAGTATTAACGCGTGATAACAATGGGTTAATGTTGCTTCAGCGCTTGCGTGATGAAGCACATAGATTTGCGCAGAGTTACCACCATAAGTTAAGATTAAAACAACTCACTGAGTAGCCGTTTTTTTAGGTGAGGTGGTTAGTTATAAATTATGAAGGCTATTTTAAGAATTTTCACATTTTGCGGTATTGCGTTGTATGTAACCCAGTACATTATAAACGGCTTCGAAATAACTGGAGAAACTAACATCACAATATTTTTGGTGCTTACAGCTATCGCACTGCTTTATTTGTTTGCGCCTCTTATTTTTAAGTTAATTTCACTGCCGTCTGAAGGCTTAGGATCTGCTTTTTTATTACTTGTTCTGACAACGGCGGTATTTTTTGTACTTGCTACCCTTCTTCCAACGTTCTCAGTAATCCCGACAGCTATGCCGGAGTTGCTAATTTTTGGGGTTGTGCTACCATCTAAAAACTTAAGTGCTACCGAGTCACTGTTATTTTCTGCTCTAGTATTTGTTTTAATCGTAAATTTTTTAAGGTGGCTCTGTGTCAGTAAGAATTAAAGTATGACCGCATTAGTTGGCGCACAAATTATTCAAATAATTATCTCAGTTTTTTTAGTGCTTTTGGTTTTAATTCAGGGTAAAGGTGGTGGTTTGTCCAGTTCTGTAGGTGGTTCCATGACTTCATATAGATCACGCAGAGGCGTAGAACGCGTAGTTTTTTTGCTGACAATAATAATGGGAATCGCACTGGTCGTTAATTCCATTGTTATTATTGCACTAAGCTAAATGACAAAAATTGAAATTAAGGGCGGTATTCCGCTTTCAGGTACGGTTAAAACTGCAGGAGCAAAAAATTCTATATTAAAACTTATTCATGCCGCAATGTTTAGTAACGAGGATGTAGTGCTGGAAAATGTACCGAGAATAAAAAATGTTGAAGTAGATCTGGAAATTATTGAGGCACTTGGCGGGACTTATGAATGGTTGGCAGGCGAAAAACTGAGACTTAACGGCTCAGGTATTTCCTCTTACGAAATTCCGCAGGAGCTTGGTGCAAAGTATCGGACAGCCGCATTACTTGCAGCCCCATTAGTTTATAGATTTGGAAAAGCTGTTGTTCCGCTTCCGGGCGGGTGCAAAATTGGGTCAAGGCCAATTAACAGATGGATAGAAACCTGGCAGTTGCTTGGGTATAACGTAAAAGAAGCCGAAAAATTTGTGTATTTGGAAGCTAAAACTATTTCTGGCGGGAATATAAATTTTAAAGTAAATACACATATGGGCACGGACAACGCAATCTTATCTGCATTATGCGGGCGTGATGAAACAATAATAAAAAATGCTGCGCAAGAACCCGAAGTAGATGATTTGATTAAATTTTGTAATTTACTGGGTGGAGAAGTTGTGAGGGAAGAGCCCGGTGTTATTAGAGTTACGGGTAAAAATGTGTTTACAGGTGGTACATTTAAAGTAATGCCCGATCGAAACGAAGTTGTTACTTATGCTGTGGCAGCACTTGTTACCGGCGGTAATATAAACATTCAAGGAGTAAATAAATCGGATTTACTTGCGTTTACTAGTGTATTAACAAATATGGGCGCCAAGTTTGAGTTTTCAGGTGATGAAATGCGCGTTTGGCATACAAGTGAGTTTTTTAAACCTACTAACATAACTACAGCACCGGCGCCTGGTTTCATGACCGATTGGCAGCCGCTGATTACACTTCTCCTTACACAAGCTGACGGTGAGAGTTTAGTACACGAGACTGTGTACACTGATAGATTTGGATATGTTCGGGAGCTAAACGGTTTGGGGGCAAAAATTAATATTGTTAAACCGTCTGAGGTTGGGTTGGAAATGGCGGTAAGTGAAGATTCATACGATGTAAAAACTATGGGTGAGCCAAGTACCGTTGCGCAGATTCACGGGCCGACTAAATTAAGGGCAGGTAGAATGCAAATTCCTGATTTAAGAGCCGGTGCAACACTTGTATTAGCCGGACTGGCTGCTGAAGGAAAAAGCGAATTGTTTGGGTATGAGCATGTAGATCGCGGCTACGAAAATTTTGTTGGAAAACTAACAGACCTTGGAGCTCACATTACTATTTTGGATTAAGCGCATTTTATGGACAATACTTCAAACACACTTACTTTTCTGTCAGACTTAGCAACTGTTCCAAATGTGCCGTTTTTACCTAAACCACGGATTAATTATTTAACCGAGTTATTTTCACGACATAAGATAACGTATACCCAAAACGCATATTCAATAATAGTTGAAAGTAACAGCACGCCCGGGGCTTCCAAACTGGTATTTATGACGCATTTGGATCATCCGGGGATAGCATTAAGAACTGCAACACGCGGAAAGTTTTTTGGATCAGCGGGTTTTGTGACAATCGGTACCGAAAGGCTACATGAATTTTTAAAAGACAAACCGGCTCCACTTGCAATTTTTGATACAGAAGGTAACTTTGCCGGTAAAGGAAAATTAGTTGGTGTAAGTACTGATGCCAGACAAGATGTGCAAATCGAAACCAGCGTTGAGGTAAAACCAAATTATATGGCTCAATGGGAAATGCCGTGGTATGAAGAAAAAGCTGATCATGTATATGTATATAGCGCGGACAACGACGTGCCTACTGCGGCAATGTTATCGCTCATACTAAATCCGCAGCATAGTAGTGATTGGCATATTGTATATGTGTTTAATTTTTTTGAGGAAGCACACCAGATTAGTTCGTATCAATTGGCAAAACAAAATATGCTTGGACTTACTGCCAAAGATTTTGTTGTAAATCTGGAGTGTAAAGAAATTTTTATAGGTGAGCGGGAGATTGTTAACGGGGTTGTGCTTCAGCTTGGAGAGTCCGGATGTGTTTATGGGTATAAATTTACAGAACCCAATCTAGCAGAGCTTGCGTTTGAGACAATTGCGGCAGAGCAAAAAATAAAGTTAATAACCGGAATTACAAAAGGGTCATGCGATGCGCGGTCTTTTTCTAACTTTAAATTAACGCCAAATATTGTGACTCTCGCTGTGCCTAACAAGTTTAAACACAATACCGGTGAAAATAATGAAATAGTGCAGGAAAAAATTGCCAAACAAGATATTACAGATCTCGAGCAGTTAATGCGGGCAATTGTGCACACAAAACCTGGTGAGGTAAGTAAAAACGGCACAGACAAAAAAGGGCAGGCATTTGAATATAAGCGCGCTGCTGAAACACCTTCAAATAGTACCAATAAAACACTCATGAAACACAAAAAAGTACTGAATAATCGCTTGGCACTTGCATATAAAAGGGTTATTAAAGAACAGAAGCCGTATCCGGACAATTTTCGTAGCACCATACTGGATGGAATTTATAAGGCACTATCTTATGCCAGGTACATATTTGATATACTTACACTAAATGCATGAACAACTACTTTTACTTTTAGTCACAGCTCTTATCACGTTTTGTATTTATCCAATTTGGATTAGTTTTGTATATAAATACCAAATGGGTGAGGAGATTCGCGGAGACGGACCACAGACTCATGCAAAAAAGCAAGGAACGCCGACAATGGGTGGGTTAGTGTTTATTTTAACTGTAGCGATAGTAACCCTTATTTTTAACCGCTCCAGAACCCAAACGCTTTTTCCGATTTTTGTTGCGTCGTTGGCAGGGCTATTTGGGCTGCTCGAAGATTTTTTAAAAGTGTACAGCAGGTCTGCTTTACCTCGAGTGTTTGAGTTAACCGGTAGGGGTGGTACTGCTTCGCGTACAGGAATTGTAAAAATTATTATGTGGCCGTGGGACAAATTTAGACGGGTTGCGGACACTTTCGGCAGTTCACCGGGAACGGGGCTGAGCTCTTCCCTGAAACTTTTTTTGCAGGTTTTTCTTGCAGGGTTTGTGGCGTACTGGGTATATGTAAAATTGGGATGGGATTATATTTGGCTGCCTTTAATCGGGGATGTACATATCGGAGTCGGATATCCTATTTTTATCTTTTTTCTGTTTTTAGTAGTATTAAACTTTGTTGCCTTCACTGACGGTATTGACGGGTTAGCCGGCGGTTTGAGCGCCATTGCCTTTACCGCGTTTTGGGTAATAGCAGTAATTTTGTTTTACAATTCTTTAGGGGCGTTGGCAGCGACGTTTGTTGGTGCAATTATTCCATTTTTATACTTCAATATTCATCCGGCGAGAATTTTTATGGGTGATGTAGGTTCACATGTGCTGGGCGCTTCACTTGTTGTTTTTGCGATTGTGCTCCACAGGGAAGTGGCTATGCTCATTATCTTAGCAGTTTTCCTAATCGATGGTTTATCTAGCCCATTACAGCAACTTTCCGTAAAGCTGA
The DNA here is from genome assembly GCA_964496005.1 of uncultured Candidatus Saccharibacteria bacterium. Classification (GTDB taxonomy): domain Bacteria; phylum Patescibacteriota; class WWE3; order UBA101185; family UBA10185; genus CAZBWW01. The sequence continues at coordinate 12,763 of CAZBWW010000013.1, forward strand.
CAAAAAAGAGGTTATTTAGAATGGCGCCCCTGCATCATCATTTTGAGCTGTTAGGTTGGCCAGAATCTAAAGTAACCGAACGGTTTTGGCTTTTTGGAGTTATGTGTGCATTTGTTGGTGTTTTTGTCGCACTTTTATAAAGGTGCCATTCTTAAGAGTTAATTAGCAACTTAAGAGTTAGGTAGTAAACTTAGTAAGATAAGTTCCATAATTACAACTATATGAAGAGAACCGCAAACCGAAAAAAATATGCAGGGCAAAAAAAAGTGGACAAGGGACTCCTTTCGTTAATTGCAGCCTTTTTACTTTTTGGGTTAATTATTATTTACGATGTTACAGTTGTGCTTTCTCAAGGGCTATATGGAAATGCTTATGGTTTTGCGGTATTGCAGCTGGCGTGGATTTTAGTCGGGTTAGCGGGTTTTTTTGTGTTTTTGAAACTTGACCTGGAAGTCATTAAAAAATTATCTGTAGTATTGTTTGGCATTACTTTATTTTTTTTGATTGTTTTGGCGTTTTTTGGTGTTCTTCCGTGTGATGTTGATTTTATATTCGCTCCATGTGTAAACGGTGCAAATAGATGGATTTATTTTAATCCACCGCCTTTGCCTAGCCTTCCTATTTTGGGTGTTTTGGGCTTTCAGGCTAGCGAGCTTGCTAAATTCTCACTAATCTTATTTTTATCCGCGAGTCTGGAAAAAGCGATAAAAGAAAAAAGAAACGCATTTGTGGTTTTTGCCGGAATTACGGGATTAACCGCGGTACTAATATTATTACAGCCAAACCTGTCTACTGCCGCGCTTGTCTTTGCGATAGGTACTGTTATTTATTTTGCTTCCGGTGCAAGTTTAAAACCAATTTTGATTTCTTTTCCAATAATCGGTGTTATCGGACTAACTGCCATGCTTACATTTTCTCATACACGTGAAAGATTGATGACCTTTTTTGCATTCGGCGGCGGTAGTACTGATTTATCAACAGGCTATCATATCAAACAAATTTTAATCGCACTTGGGTCGGGTGGTTTTTTTGGGTTAGGCTTTGGGCAATCACGGCAAAAATTTCAATATTTACCGGAAGTCTTTTCGGATTCTATCTTTGCGGTAATAGGAGAAGAATTAGGTTTTGTTGGCACTACTTTTTTAGTTCTATTATTTGTCGCGTTAATTTATAAAGGATATATTATTGCAAAAAATACCGACGGTTTATTTGAGAAAATGGCGGCAGTTGGAGTGACCACCTGGATCGCATTACAGTTTTTCGTAAATGTCGGTGCGATGACCAAAATAATTCCGCTTACAGGTATCCCGTTGCCATTGATTTCATATGGCGGCTCGTCCCTCGTCTTCATGCTTATGGGACTTGGTGTTCTAGCTAATGTGTCTAAAACACGACAGTAAGTGCTAAAATCTACTCATGAAACTTGTAATAACAGGTGGACATCATAGCTCAGCACTGCCAGTTATCAAAAAACTTAAACTTAAGTATCCGCAGCTGGAAATTGACTGGTTAGGGCATAAGCATTCTGCCAAGGGTGACAAAACGCCTACACTTGAATTTCAGGAAATTACAGGTATGGGTATCCCGTTTCACAATCTGTACGCGGGTAAGTTGTATCGTACATATAATCCGGTGAGATTGGCTAAAGTACCTTTTGGAGTTTTGCATGCTTTATATTTACTAATTAAATTACGGCCGACGGTAATTTTATCTTTTGGTGGTTATTTAGCTGCACCTACGGTTATTGCTGGATACATATTAAGGATCCCATCACTTACACATGAGCAAACAGTGGTAGCGGGCTATGCAAATAAAATAATAGCTAAATTTGCACGCAAAATTATGATTTCCTGGCCTCAATCTGCTAAGCATTTTCCACAAGAAAAGGTAGTTTTTACCGGAATTCCCTTACGACCGGAAATTATGACGGCTACCTCGGATTTACTCGAATTAACTCCGGATCTACCCACCTTATATATCACTACGGGTAAAACCGGAGCGCATAAAATTAATTTGGCTGTTGAAAACAGTCTCGATCAGCTACTAGGTATATGTAACATAATTCACCAGTGCGGATCGCATTCACAGTATAAGGACTTTGAGACATTGACACAGCAATGCAAAAATATCACACCTAAACCTGCTGGCAAATACGTTTTAAAAAAATTTATTTTTGAAACTGAAATAGGTGAAGTGTTTCATAAAGCTGATGTATTGCTTACACGGGCTGGTGCGCACATAACCGCGGAAGTACTTGCTTTAGAAAAACCGGCAATTTTGGTGCCGATTCCGTGGGTGTCGCATAACGAACAGTATGAGAACGCAAAAATTGTAGAGTCAGCTGGACTCGGTGTCATATTAGAAGAAAAGGATCTAACCCCGCGAACGCTTTATAATACTGTGAAGCAAGTCCTTGTTACCAGGAATCAGTTTAAAATTACAAGCGCTGAGACAAAAATGCTTGTAAGGTCAGATGCAGTTGATTTAATAGTTGAGCAGGTTTCCCAGTTTTTAAAATAAAAATTACCAAAAAAGTCTATTTTCAAAATGATTAGAACTACACAGATCTATCAAGAAAAAAAAGCCCCAAAAAGAAGAAAAATTCCCCATGGGGTAGATAAAAAAAGGATTTTTTGGCGGAAATTTGGCAAAGTGGTTAAAGCATTAATTATCAGTCTTTCAATATGCGGTTTTGTTTTGGCATTTTATGAAATTGTTCTGAATTCGGGTACATTCAGGGTGTCAAAAATTGAGATATCGGGTACTAATACTTTTGTGAACGAAACTGATTTGGAAAATCTTGTGCATGGGAAGGTGAGTGGAAAACATATTGCCTCACTTAATACAGAAATTGTCCAAAATTTGCTTAAAGATAACTTTCTTGGTGCAAAAAATATAACTGTGACAAAAAAACTGCCTAATACTGTTGTTGTTACTGTTCAGGAACGAGTACCGCTTGCTGTTGTGAAGAGTGAGAAAGGCAACGATTACTTTATGGTTGATGAAGATGGGTACGTGTTGGGGTTAGTAAATGCGGAAACTACAAACCTGCCGAAAATTGCGTATGAGGGTGAGCTATATGTTGGGTATTTTATTGACAAAGATCTAATTCCTCTTTATCTTGGATTGTTGACCAACCTGGATTCCGAAAAAATTCCAGCAAGTTCGGTCAGTGTAAGCGATAGGTACGTGAGTTTTTATATTGCTGGACCGACTCAGGTATTTGTAGGTAAAGATAAAGATATTATGAGCTCAATAAAACTACTTGCGGAATTGGTGAAACAACTTGGTTTAGAAGGAAAAGACGTCAGGAAAATTGATTTGCGGTATGATAAAGTAATAGTACAATATTAAATATTGTCTTTATGCCCAGGGAAAAAATTATTACAGGTATAGATATCGGCTCCACGAAAATCAGCACCATAATTGTTGCGCTAAATGAGAGTAAAATTTCAGTAATTGGGGTGTCAGGCGCTGTTCCATCAAAAGGAGTAAATAAAGGATATATTGTTGATATAGACGATACAGTAGAGTCCATTTCTAAAAGTTTGGAACGCGCAGAAAGAATGGCGGGCGTGTCAGTATCTTCGGCATTTGTAACAGTCAGCGGAAGTCACATAAAAACTCAAAATTCTCACGGTGTTGTTGCAGTTTCCGGACCTAACTCCGAAATCACACAAGAAGATGTATACCGGGTAACCGAAGCTGCACAGGCCATAAGTTTACCTTCTACCGAAGAGCTAATTCATGTTATTCCGCGGGACTTTGTGGTTGATTCCCAAGACGGTGTGCGAGATCCGGTAGGAATGAGCGGTATTCGGATGGAAGTGGATACAAACATAATCTATGGGTCATCAACCTCGATGCGTAATTTGGCAAAGTGTGTACAGCAGGTGGGGGTTGAGGTACAAGACATGGTGTATACAGGCTTAGCATCTTCGGAGGCGGTATTGACTGATACCGAACGAGAATTAGGTACATTACTAATTGATATCGGTGGTGGAACTACTGCCATTATTGCGTACACAGATGGTAGTCCATGTTATTCTGCGGTTTTACCTATTGGTGCGAGGCATGTGACACACGATTTAGCCATTGGTTTGCGTACACGGTTGGACGAGGCAGAAAGAATCAAACTTAAGCTAAGCGAAGGAAAAAATACCTTTATGTCGATCGATCATGGCAGAGACGACGACTTTTTAGACGTGTCGGAATTTGGACTCGAAGAAGAACGGCTCCCCAAAAAATTTTTATATGAAGTAATTGATGCAAGATTAAACGAAATCTTTAAATTAGTATCATTGGAAGTTGAAAAAGCAGGGCTTACAGGAAAGCTTCCTGCAGGTGCAGTTATTACCGGTGGTGGGGCTCTTACCGCTGGTGTGGAGCGTGTTGCGAAACGGTCACTGAAAACCCCGGTTAGAGTCGGAGCTCCACAAGGCGTTACCGGGTTAATTGACGAAATTCAAGGCCCTGCGTTTTCGGCATCAATTGGCGCTGTTTTGTATGGCTATAAAGCTATTAGAAGCGGTAACGACTTGTCATTTGATGCCGGCAAGGGTAATATAGTAGGTGCTTTTAAGAATATATTTAAAAAAATAAGATCATTCCTGCCCTAATGTTAGTTTGTAATTTTTTGAAATGTACTTTCGTTGGTGATAGTACATTTTTATGTGTGGTGAGCAATGTTTGTTAAACCAGAGATTGAAAGATTTGCAAAAATAAGAGTCGTAGGCGTAGGTGGTGCCGGGTGTAATTTTTTAAATACGCTTATAGAATCAAAACAAATCCAGGGTGTTGAATTTATTGCAATAAATACGGATGCTCAGGCGCTTTCAATTAATAAATCCTTTGTCAAAATTCCAATCGGACAGGAACTTACCGGCGGTTTAGGTGCCGGGGCAAACCCCGATATTGGCAAAAAAGCTGCCGAAGAGTCTGAAGATCAGATCCGCGCAAATTTAGCGGATTCGGATATGGTGTTTATTACTGCAGGTATGGGTGGCGGAACCGGAACCGGGGCAGCTCCCGTTGTAGCCAGAATTTCACACGAATTAGGCGCTTTAACTATAGGGGTTGTTACAAAACCGTTTTTATTTGAAGGTGTAAAAAGACTGGAAAATGCTGAAGCAGGTATTGCTGAGCTAAAACGTGAAGTCGATGCGCTAATCGTAATACCGGATGAAAAACTGTTAGAAATTGCTGACGAAAAAATGTCAATTATTGATGCATTTAAAATGTCGGACAGTGTGCTAAGCCAGGGCGTACAGGGAATATCCGACTTGATAGTAATGCCGGGGTTAATAAATGTGGATTTTGCGGATGTTAAGGCAATTATGAAAGATGCAGGGTCAGCATTAATGGGTATTGGTATCGGAACCGGAGATAATCGGGCAGTAGAAGCCGCGCAAGCCGCTATTTCATCACCGTTGTTGGAAGTATCTATTGATGGCGCGACCGGAGTGCTTTTTAACGTTATTGGAAGTTCTAATCTTACGATGAGAGAGGTTAACGATGCGGCGAAAATTATTAATGCAGAGGCCAGTCCGGACGCAGACATTATTTTTGGAACAACTATTGATGAAAGTATGGGTGATCAGGTAAAAATCACAGTTATTGCAACCGGGTTTGATCAGGATGCACAGCTTCGCAGCAGGCTGACTGTAGTACAAAGTCCGCAACAAACACCACCGCCGGTAACTTCTACAAACCAACCCAAACAAGATAAGGAAGCGCAAGATGAAAAAGATAGTCAATACGATATTCCGGCGTTTTTGCGTGGCAGATAAGCTTTAAATCATAATTTTTCCATAACATTATAATTGCGGTTAGTGGTTTACGGGATTCTAATATGCTTATATTAATAAGTCTGGTTTGCAGTAAAAATAGGTTAAAAAGTTAATCGATTTCCCAGATCAATAGTCTTCTCGGCAGTGTAAGCTTATTGATCCGTGATATCCTCGTTTTTTTATGAATTGGCTAAACCCAAAATCTTTGCCGAAGTCTACCGATGTTAAAAAATTGGCAGCCGGAGCTAAAGCAGAAAAAAATAGCACGATTGAATTAAGTGAAAATTCCAGGACAATTTTAGAAAAAAGATATTTACTGAAAAACCCGGACGGAACACCTGCGGAAACTGTAGAGCAAATGTTTGAGAGAGTGGCAACGGTTGTTGCAGCGCCTGACGCACCTTACCGAGATGTTAAAACCACCGAAATTGAATTTTATAATTTATTAAGCACAAAAAAGTTTTTTCCTAACTCACCTACATTTAGTGGTGCGGGTACTCCTTTAGGGCAGTTAGCAGCCTGTTTTGTTTTACCCATTTCTGACGATTTAGGCAAAGAACGCGATGGAATTTTTACAACTTTGCATGTTGCCGCTCTAATACAGCAAACAGGCGGCGGAAACGGATTTTCTTTTTCAAGTTTAAGGGAACGAGGTGCGAATGTTTCGTCCAGTAACGGGAAAGCAACCGGGCCTGTTGGCTTTATGAGTGTGTACGACCGCGCATTTGGGGAAATTGCACAGGGCGGAACGAGACGCGGTGCCAATATGGGAGTTTTGAGAGTAGATCACCCGGATATTAGAGAATTCATTAAGTGTAAAGCAGAAGAAGGTTCGATTTCTAATTTTAATATTTCAGTCGCAATTACTGATGAGTTTATGAAAGCAGTTAAAAATGACGAAACTTACAATTTGGTAAGTCCTAATACAGGTAAAATTATAGAGTCTCCGCGCGCACGGGAAATTTTTGAAATGATAGTTGAGTATGCATACACGAATGGAGAGCCCGGAGTATTATTCATAGATGCTGCCAATAGGACAAACCCTGTTCCGCACCTTTACAAACTGGAAGCTACAAATCCATGTGGTGAGCAGTGGCTTGGGCCTTACGAAAATTGCTGCTTAGGGTCTATAAATTTAGGTCAACATTTAGATGAAAATGGCATCCTTGATTGGGATGCGTATCAGGAATCAATAGAGCTGTCCACACGCTTTTTGGATAACGTTGTAACCGCAAACGGTTTTGTCCCTGAAGTTCCGGAATTACGTGAGGCCGCAGACAATTGTAGAAGGATTGGACTTGGGTTTATGGGTTTAGCTGATGTTATGTACTCAATGGGTATTAGATACGGTAGCGAAGAAGCCCAAGAATTTGCTGCCCAAGTAACCGAGTTTATGCGTTTCCATTCAATGAAAACATCAATAGAGCTGGCACGTGAACGTGGACCATATTTAAAAATTGGAGGAAGCATTTATGATCCAAATAATATGGCGTGGGTTACACCTCAGCCGTTAAAACCGTACACAAGAAATTTTGGCAGACCGCAGATTGATTGGGCTGAAATCTCATCGGGTATTAAGAAATATGGCATAAGAAACGCCGCAACAACTACAGTTGCCCCGACAGGTACAATCTCAACAGTCGCAGGCGTAGAAGGGTACGGGTGTGAACCTGTTTTCGCATTGGCATATATGAGAAACGTATATCAAGCGGCCGGAAATCAGGAAAAACTAACATTGACCTATGTAAGTCCGGCATTCGAGTATGCGATAGATACACTTGATCTGCCAAAGGAAGCAAAAGAAAAAGTAATAGAACAGGTCGTACAAACCGGTACGGTTCAAGGAATTGAGGAGCTTCCGCAAAGACTAAGAGATGTGTTTGTTGTTTCGGGTGATGTTACAGCAGACGAGCATATTTTGATGCAGGCATCAATCCAGGCATTTATAGATAACTCCATCTCAAAAACATGTAATTTTCCTGAAACGGCTACTAAAGACGATGTAGCGAAAGCCTATATGCGCGGGTGGGAGCTTGGGTGCAAGGGTTTGACGGTTTACGTTGCCGGAAGTAGACAAGAAGTAGTTTTAGAGACGAAAGCCACACAAGAAAAGAAAAGCTCAATTGACGCGCCTGTTAAACCACACGTTACTGATAGGGGATATAAATTAACCGGGTGCACTTATAAAGTGCGTACACCTCAAGGTACAGCATTTATTACAGTGAATAGAGATCAAAATGAACAACCGTTTGAAGTTTTTGTAAGTGTGGGTAAGGCGGGTACGGATTTGGGGGCGCTGTCCGAGGCTCTTGGTAGAGCGCTATCCGGATGGTTGCGTGCATCTTACGAACCAATCTCTACAGTAAAAGAAATAATATCGCAATTAAGCGGAATTGGTGGAGCAAGATCTATAGGGTACGGCAAAAGTAAGGTTAGCTCAATGCCAGACGCTGTGGCCAAAGTTTTAGCGGAAGAATTTGGAATTGAAGTTATGAATAATGGAAATGGGAGCAATGGGCATGTTGGACACGATGACAGTGAGAAGGTTCTCGGCGCAAATAACAGTCAAGCAGAGCAACCTGTGGGTCAATCTGATATATCTTACAAAAACGAGCTGTTTACGCACATAGACATGTGTCCAGACTGTGGAAACGCTTCTTTAATAAAAGAAGAGGGGTGTGCAAAATGCTACGAATGCGGTTATAGCGTGTGCTAAGACAGAGGTGAGCAGTTTTTCTTGTTAACTACTAGCTGCGTGACTTTATTTCCAAAACTAACCTATAGGTGATATTATGCATAGCGTATGGCAATATATACAAAAAGAGGCGATAAAGGTAATACCGAGCTTGTAGGCGCGCGTGAATGCTCTAAAGCGGATCCGGTTTTTGATGTACTTGGAAATATGGATGAACTAAACGCAAGTTTAGGATTTCTTTCCAAATCACGTCTTACGGATGTTATTAAAATAATTGACGGTATTCAAGACGACTTGTTCTGGATTGGGGCGCGCCTTGCGAACAAAACCACACAAGAAAAAGACTTTGATCCTATTCTTCTTCGAGTTTCCGAGATTGAGAAAACAATCGATACTTACGAGGCTAAGCTACCGAAGTTAACAAATTTTATTTTGCCCGGTGGTACGGAGCCTGCCGTCAGGTTGCACTTTTGTCGAGTTGTTTGTAGAAGGTGGGAACGATCTGCGGTAAAATATTTTACACGTAATCCTGGTGCAAGTGGTAGGGAACCGGTACTAATTTACGCAAACAGATTGTCAGATTTATTATTTGTACTCGCGCGCTATGCGAACAAAAAAAATGGTGTAAAGGATAAAATCTGGAAAGGGAATTTATGAGTTTAAGATACAAAATCTTGTTTTTAGTCTTAGTATTAGTAGCAATTATTATTACTGTTGGGCTTGTGTACCGCGCCTATACCACTGATTTATTATTAGCAGGTTTGGTCTAAATAGTTCATTTTTTATACCGTCTGATATATAATCTAAAAATATATGGCAAGCAAGAAATTAACAGTAATAATTATTGGTTAGATAGCGGGGTTGGTGAACTCTCCGCGCTAAGCCCTTTTGTAAGGGCTTTTTTAATACAGAATTGCTTCTTGTAAAAGTTACAAAGGATTAATAATAAAGGCAAAATGACGAAAAAATTTAAAGAACTACAAACAGTGCCGGACTTTCCTGCCATGGAAAGAGACATAATAAAGTATTGGGAAAGCCTAGACATTGTACAGCTGTTGAAAAAGGCCAGAGCAGGTAGTGAGGAAAAAGTTTATTATGATGGGCCAATTACTGCAAATAACATGCCACACTATGGTCACACTGTTCAGTGGACGATTAAAGATCTTGTTCCCCGCTATTGGAGTATGAAGAATTATTTTGTTTCCCGCAATATGGGGTGGGACTGCCAAGGTATACCGGTTGAATACGAAGTCGAAAAAGAGCTAAAGTTTGAAAAAAAGGAAGATATTGAAGCATTCGGGATAGCTAAATTTAACGAGTTGTGCAGAAAATCAGTCGAAAAGTACAAAGATTCTATTTTTCATTATGAAACCAGACTCGGTAGGTGGTTTGATGTAACCGATATGTATTCCACAATGGATAAAGATTATATCGAAAGTATGTGGTGGTCGCTCAAAGAATTGTATAAAAAAGACTTGTTGTATGAAGGACACAAAGTAGTCGCATACTCAACCCGTGCTGGTACAACGCTATCTACTCATGAGGTAAATGCCGGCGGCTATGCGGATATTGAAGATCCTTATGTAACCGTCAAGTTTAAGATTTTAGCACCGGATTTTGCCGGCACCTTCTTTTTGGCGTGGACTACTACTCCATGGACAATGCCGGGAAACTTGCTGCTAGCTGTTGGAAAAGATATTACTTATGCTTTGGTTGAGGCAAATTCCGAAAAGTATATTTTGGCAAAAGAAGTAGTAGACACCGTTTTTAAAGAACAAAAGTACAAGATCCTAAAAGAGTATTCGGCTGAAGAATTAGTAGGGTTGGACTATAGCCCGCCGTTTACCTATTTTGCGGACAAAAAGAATGAGGGGTGTTTTAAAGTTGTAGCCGGAGAACATGTAACTACAGAAGAAGGTACGGGTATTGTGCATTTAGCCCCTTACGGTGCGGAGGATTTTGAAATTTTTATGAATTTAGGCATTAGCCTGTTTGACTATTTAGATGACACTGCACATTTTACAGAGTTAGTGCCGGAGTATGAAGGAGAATTTTATTTAACAGCAAACGAAAAAATTATTTCAGTATTAGCTGAAAAGGAAGTGTTGTTTAACACGGGTAAAATAGTACATCGCATGCCGATGTGTTGGCGAACTGACACACCTTTAATTTATAAACCGATAAAAAGCTGGTATGTGGCAGTAACCAAAATAAAAGCTAAAATGGTGGCGGAAAACGCCCGGATTAAGTGGATGCCGGAACATGTTGGTAAAGGACGTGCAGGTGAATGGATAGCAAACGCTAAAGATTGGGCACTTAGCCGAAGCAGGTATTGGGGTACGCCGTTGCCGGTATGGGTTAACGACAAAACGAACGAGAAAGTGTTTATTGGCTCATTTCAGGAATTAAAAGAATTGGCAGGTGTTGAGCTTGAAGATCCTCACCGGCCATTTGTAGATGAAATTACCTGGGAAGATAAAAAGAACGGCGGCACATTCAAAAGAGTAAAAGATGTTATTGATGTGTGGTACGACTCAGGGTCAATGCCATTTGCACAACTTCATTATCCGTTCGAAGGTCAGGAACTATTTGACCAAAAAGTACCGGCGGATTTTGTGTGTGAAATGCATGAACAAGCCAGGTTGTGGTTTTATACCATGCTGGTGATTAACGTCGCGCTTTTTGATAAAGTGCCGTATGAGAATGTGGTAGCGCACGGGGTAATGCTGGATAAAGACGGGAAAAAACTAAGTAAAAGTAAGCGGAATTTTCCGCCAATGGATGATGTACTAGACCAGTTCGGCGGTGATATCCTTAGATACTTTATCTTAAATTCACCTATAGTACAGGCCGAAGGTGCTAGGTTTCACAACGAAGTTTTAGATGAAGCCAGAAAAGAGTTTTTTATTCCTTTGTGGAATTGTGTGAAATATTTTAGTACTTTTGCAAATCTCCATAATTTTGTGCCAACAGGCAAAAAACCCGCAGTCGAAAACGTATTGGACAAATGGATACTAGCAAGATTGCAGCAAACTGTTAATGTAATGACCGAAAATTTGGACGTATATAATATTTTACCTGCCACTAGAGAGGTCAGACCGTTTATAGATGATTTATCTGCGTGGTATATAAGACGTTCTCGGGATCGAATAAGCAGTGGGGAACCAGAGGCTTTGCAGACCTTACATTATGTGTTAGCTGATTTTACGAGATTATTAGCTCCGTTACTGCCGTTTGTGTCCGAAACATTATATGAGAACCTTGGGTTAAGAGAATTGACTGGTTTGGTATCTGTACACTTAGATTTTTACCCCGAACCAAACGAACTTACGCCCGAACAAGTGGAAATTCTAGCCAATATGGCGCAAGATCGGGAGACCATCTCACTCGCACTGTCGATACGGGTAAGTACCGGAATAGGTGTTAGGCAGCCGCTAGACGTGTGCGCGACTGCAAATAAAGTTTACTCCAAGAGACTTATTATGGATGAGGTAAACGTTAAAAGTGTGGTAGCGGAAATTTCGCTGTCTGACTTTATAAAAGAAAATGCTGCGCAAAAACCCATCACTGATGCTAGTCAAACAGTGGCGCTGACAACCGAGTTATCGGAAGATCTTTTGGTAGAGGGTGCAGCTAGAAATTTAATTAGAAAAATTCAGGGGCTGCGCAAAAAACAGGGGTTAAATGTTGAGGATTCAATAGAAGTTGTATATGTTTCAGATGACCTTACCGAAAAGGCAATTAAGCTGTTTGAAACAGATATTAAAACAACAACTAATGCCACTAACTTAACTGCAGGTACAGAATTTAAAATAGAGCCTAAGTAGGCTTTTCCAGACTTCCACAAACGCCCAAAACTTGGTATATTTTAAGGTATGGATTTGGTTGTATCTATAAATGAGAATAAGCTAAAGCTAAGTGTTAATACAAAAGATGGATTTAAAGCATTAACAGGAGACTTACCACCGGAAGCGGTTGACGATTCCAGTATAAAAGATACCAACACAGTTGCGCAGGAATTATCAAGATTAATAGCTCAACTCCCAAACATAAATAAGAAACAGTTGCAGGCGGTTTTTTTGGTAGAGCCGCGGGAATCACTTTTGTTGTTTGTAACTATTGGTAAAACCGATGATGCCAACAGTGATGAGCATGTAATTGCCGAGATTCGCTCCAAATTGGAAAATGTAAAACTTGAAGACTTGTATTTTTCCTATCAAAAGATTGCTCCTTTTGTGTATCAATTTGTGTGTGTGAGAAAAGAGATACTCGACAGTTATTTACAGATTGCGACTACTGCCGAGGTATCACTTAAAGCAGTTGTTCCGTGGGTGCTGTTATTACCTAAATTTTTGGAAAGCAATGATCCGGCTATCTTTATTATTCGTACCAAGGATCGGCAGAGTGTCGCACTTGCTGAATTAAACGGAATTTACTATTGTGAGGATTTTGAGCTTAACCGCAACCCAAAAGAAATACTTGGTTTGATCCAGAAATTATCAGTTTATAAAAGAGCTGAACCGATTCACAAAGTATTTACAGTCATTGACAATGATTTACAAATGGGAGATGGATTTGATGTAAGTCCACTTATAGAATTATCTGATGATTTTAAACAAGCTGCCGGATATGAAGTACATTTATTAACAGATGACGTATTGGCAAATTATCCTGATTACTTACTTACACAAGTTAATTTGCTAAATCTATTACCTGTACCCGTTGTCCAAAAAAGCGCAAAGCCTATGGTTTATGCCGGTGTGGCTGCAGGATTACTGTTGTTAGCGTTAGCCGGATTTGCGGCATTTTCGTACTATTCCGGTCAGGGAAGTACAGAAGGCGAACTTGCTCTTGAAGGGGAAAGCTCACCTACAGTTTTAAGCGAAAATGAGACCGCTGAAAGTACTGAAACCGAAGGAACTCAAGAAGAAGAATCGGACGAAAACAACCCTGAACTCGATAAAACCGAATTAGTGATTCGCATAGAAAACGGGGCAGGAATACCTGGAATCGCGGGCGAAGCTCAAACGTTTTTAGAGGAAAAGGGCTATACAATTTTGGATGTGGGTAATGCGGATGAACAGGATAGGCAGGATACAATGCTTAAATTTAAAGATACTAAACTTGGGTATAAGGATCTGCTTGTTAAAGATATGGAAGAAAGCTATGAGCTTGTGGTTGAGCAGGGGTTAGGTGAGGAGTTAGAGTACGATGTATTAATAGTGATCGGAGCTAACTAGTATGTCGGCAAAAAACTCTTTTCTGTGTTTAAAATGCGGGAAGAATGTGCTGGAAATAGCACCCGGTACAAAAAACCGCAACCATTGTCCGCACTGTCTATATTCTCTACATGTTGACATTGATGTAGGTGATAGATTAGCCACTTGTAAAGGCTTGATGAAACCTATAGGAAAAATATTGAAAAAAGATGGCGAAGAAAGCCTAATCCACAAATGCGAAAAATGCCTGAAAATAAGCAAAAATCGAATTGCGGGAGACGACAGTGTTCGGTTGGTGGCTGATTTAAAGCTAGTTGATGACCTCAAAGATACAGGTTGATATGTATAAGTTGTTGTTGTAATATATCAAGGCTTATGAAATACGCAATTATCCAGCTTGGCGGTAAGCAGATGAAAGTCTCTGAAGGAGATATATTTGAAATTGAACGCCAGGAAAAACTAAATATAGCTGTTTTATTATTCTCCGAAAACGGCACGGTGCAGATTGGCGAACCGATTTTGGCCGATATTGAAGTTACGGCTAAGGTAGTTGAGGATAAAATGGATAAAAAGGTTAGAATTGCCAGGTATAAATCAAAATCCAGATATAGGAAGAAGAAAGGGCACCGTCAACCTATAAGTGTAGTTAAAATTGAAAAAATCGGCAAAAAAGGCGCGAGCAAGGACGCTAAGGTCGAGGCTGTTGCAAAGGCTAAACCATCAGCCAAAAAAACTACTCCAAAAGCAAAAGAAAATACAGCGAAAGTAAAACCTACGGCTAAAAAAAAGGAGGCAAAAGGATAACATATGGCACATAAAAAGGCCGGCGGCGCTAAAGCACGCCAACGAGGAAATGTAAGCGGAAAAAGACTTGGGTTAAAAGTATTTGGTGGAGGTGTTGTAAAACCAGGTCAAATAATTGTGCGGCAGCGTGGTCGTACTTTTGTACCTGGTAATAATGTTGATATGGGTAAGGACTTTACAATTTTTGCTAAAGTTGCGGGTGTTGTTGAATTTAAGAATCACACAAAAAGGCAAAAGAAGATTAATGTTATTGAAACTACTGCACCGAAATAAGCCTGAAATTTTCCCACGGGTGGTAAACTAAAAAAGCTCTGCCAACAAGTAAATCTCTAGTAATAGTCCCAAAAGTACGGGAATCACTGCTATTTTCGCGGTTATCCCCCATCATAACAAACGAGTTGGCCGGAATAGTAAACTCTTCACCCTCTTTAATAGCTTTCTTGCCTACGGTTGCGGTTCCGGCTTGTAGATATGGTTCAACTAACAACTCACCGTTAATGTAAACCAGCCCATCTTTAAGTTCTAACTGTTCATTGGGTAAACCTACAATCCGCTTAATTAACAGCACATCATTTTTATCAGGACTTCTAAATACGACAATTTCGCCCCGTTTTGGCTCTTCGAAGTTTATAGAGATTTTCTCGGCAATAAGCTGTTCTTTATCTAGTAACGTGGGTACCATAGATTTACCCGTTACTTCCAGCGGTTCAGCTAAAAAAAACCACAAAAGTGCGAAGATGCCAACAGCAACAACCAGTAACTCAAAAAAATCAGCTAATATTTGCGAATACTTTTTTTGTACTTTCGGCATAAATGTACATAAGTATACTACCAAAACTGCCCCAAGCATCTTTTGGTTTTATCTGTTTTTTTAATTTCTTTTGATTTCTTTTAAAATACCGCTTTTTTTTGTAGAATGGTGATGTCAGTTAACAGTTGGTCTGGTAGTAATTGCCGCATTTAGGTGTATTTAGGTCGGATAGCTCAGCCGGTTAGAGCACTGCATTCACATTGCAGGGGTCGCAGGTTCGAATCCTGCTCCGACCACCAA
>CAZBWW010000014.1:0-25906 GCA_964496005.1 uncultured Candidatus Saccharibacteria bacterium
GGATTTGTGAGTTTGCTGCTTAAAGCTACTGGAAAAATGCGGTCAGACGCCGATTTTAATGACAAAATCTGCCCTAACATTTATGTCGATGAAGACAATCTTACCTGGCCGTTAGCTAAAAGAAACATTTATACCGCGCACGAGGTGTTATTAATGCACCCGATTATAAACCGTGAAAACATGTATTTTAAATTTTTAAAGAAAAACGACTGGGTTTTTGACTATTTTGCTAATTTTCACACTTGGCTGCCGGAGCGGGTAGTAAATAAAACAAAATATGAAAGTGTATTTGTCGATATATTGGAATATTTTGCGATGGTGTTTCAACTTTGGTACATGCGCAAAAAAAGAACCACCGAAATAACAACTAAAACTTTTATTCACTTTACCAAGCGAGATCATACAGTTGAGGTTTTGGAAGAGTTTGCAAAAATTGAATAAGATGACTTATTCTAAAATACTTTTTATTTTTTCAATTACGTCGTCTAAATCCCAATTTGCTTTAACCATGTAATCAGTTACACCATATTTGTATGCCTCGCCAAGCTTGTCATCACGGGTCAGGTTTGTCATCACGATAACTTTTGCGGTTTTACCCCACTCGTCCTGCCTTAAATTTTGCAATACCTCAATACCGTCCATCACCGGCAATAATATGTCTAAAATAATTAAATCCGGTTTTTCGGCGATTGCGAGCGCAAGTCCTTTTTGCCCATCATTTGCTACCAAGCCAATAAACCCATCTCTATTTAGTTTATCAACAAGCATCTTACCGACAAATTCGTCGTCTTCTACTACTAAGATTTTGAAGGGGGTATTCATGTAGTTATTGTAGCATTAACTTAGTAAATTATTAATCTTAGGTACTAGATCTTGTAATGAGATTTCGGATTTAACTACATATTCAGTTGCACCTAATCTTTTTGCTTTGCTTTTATCTTCGTCTTGTCCAAGATTGGTTGCTATTAAAATTGGGATATCTTTGTAGTCCGGATTTGCTTTTAATTCTTTAAGTACATCAAAGCCGCTTTTTCTAGGCATCATTAGATCCAATATCATTAAGTCCGGCTTTTGCTTCGAAACAGACTGCATTACGTCCTCGCCATCAGCCAAAATCTCTACCTCGTAACCTGCTTGCTCAAGTTTTACTTTATAGGCGTTTGCCAAAAAAATATCGTCTTCGGTTATTAACACCTTTTTCTTATTTGACTCCATGAATTAGATTAATAATAGCTCATTAGACTATTTCCGTCTAACTCGCTAATTAAGATTTTTTGTTTGTGCCTGTGTTTGGCTTACATCATGCCTGGCATTCCGCCACCACCCATTCCTGCAGGTGAGTCTCGTTCTTCTTTTGGTAAGTCCGCAACCAGACATTCGGTGGTGAGCACCATTGTGGCAACAGAAACCGCATTTTGTACCGCGCTTCTGGTAACCTTTGCCGGATCGATAATCCCTTGCTTTATCATGTCGCCGTACTCCATTGTTATTACGTTGAATCCGATGTTCTTTGAATTTTTACTTTCCAGCTCGCCCAAAATCCTACCCGAATCCTCCCCCGCATTTTCGACTATCATCCTGGTGGGTTTTTCAAGTGCTTTGTATAACGCTTTTGTTCCTACGGCTTCATCGCCTTCCAGCTTTAGGTTTTTAATTGCCTCACGTGCGCGTAAAAACGCAATTCCGCCTCCGGGTACTATTCCCTCTTCGACAGCAGCCTTGGTTGCATTAACTGCATCTTCAACCCGTAGTTTCTTTTCTTTGAGTTCGGTTTCACTTGCTGCGCCTACTTTTATGACAGCTACCCCACCGCTTAATTTCGCAAGTCTTTCCTGTAGCTTTTCTTTATCGTAATCGGATGTTGTTTGCTCAATTTGCGTTTCAATTTGGGCAATCCGCTTTTTTAGCTCGCTTTCTTTGCCGCCGCCACCGACAATTGTGGTGTCATCTTTTGTTGAGACTACTCTTTCCGCGCGGCCAAGATCTTCAATAGTTACGGATTCCAGTTTTCGACCGGTTTCTTCACTTACCAGTGTTGCACCTGTTAATACTGAAATATCTTCCAACATGGCTTTTCGACGGTCTCCAAATCCCGGAGCTTTTACCGCCAACGCGTTAAAGGTGCCACGCAGCTTGTTTACCACCAAAGTAGCCAACGCCTCACCATCAACATCCTCGCTAATAATTACCAAGTTTTTCGAGACTTTTACAAAGTTTTCAAGCATTGGTAATAAATCCTGCATACTGGAAACTTTTGAGTCTGTAACCAAAATGTACGCGTCTGTTATTTCGGACTCCATCTTGTCGGGATTTGTGACAAAGTACGGTGATGCATAGCCTTTATCAAACTGCATTCCCTCTTTATATTCCAGTTCCATTTCAAACCCTTTTGATTCTTCGACCGTTATGACTCCCGTATTGCCTACATGTTCCATTGCGTCAGCAATTAAATTACCGATTTCAGCGCTTTGTGCGGAAATAGTAGCAACTTGAGCTTTTTCTTCTTTTGTTGAAATATTTTTTGCTAATTTTTTTATTTCATCTACAACAACGGTTGTTGCCTGTTCCAACCCTTTTTTCAGAATCATTGGGTTTGAGCCTGCCGCGACGTTTTTTAGCCCTTCGTCAACTAACGCCTGGGCTATAACCGTTGCAGTTGTGGTACCGTCTCCGGCAACATCGTTTGTTTTAGATGCGGCCTCTTTTACTAACTGCGCACCCATGTTTTCAAATTTATCTTCAAGTTCAATTTCTTTTGCTACGGTTACGCCGTCGTGCACTACCTGCGGCGCACCCCAGCTTTTATCAAGCGCCACGTTCCGCCCTTTTGGCCCAAGTGTGGTTGCTACTGCATCAGCCAACTTATCAACTCCCGCTTTTAACTTTTTCCGTGCTTCTTCACCGTAAATTATTTGTTTTGCCATAATTTTTTGTTTGCGAAACGATTTAGACTTTGACGACTTAGATAGCTGAAGGATAGCTAAAGTGCGACCAAAATCTACGCGTAAACCGCAAGAACATCCTCCTCTTTAACTAATAAATATTCTTTCCCTTCAAATTTCACTTCAGTTCCGCCCCATTTTTTATACATAACTATGTCCCCTACCTTAACTTCTAGCGGAACTCTTTCACCATCATCTACTTTTCCCGGCCCAACGGCAATAACCTCACCTTTTTGTGGTTTTTCTTTTGCTGTATCGGGAATAACAATACCGGACGGGAGTTTAGTTTCTTCTTCCAAAGGCATAATTAATAAATAATCGGATAGTGGTTTAATTTTTGGTTTTGCCATGTTTTCCTTTTTTAACTAATATAACTAATTTTGTTACTCTTGGCACGTTTTAAGACGCATTAAGGTGTGCTCGTTTTTTCTTAACTATCTTGAATAGTAAGTAAAGTGATCAAGATCGAACCACCTTCGCGTTTTGGATTTTAGCACTTGAAGTTTTTGAGTGTCAAGAGGTGAGAGGAAAAGTTGGTGGTGGGTGCTAGAAGTAGAATGTAGCAATTTGTGTTATAATATACGAACTGTGGAACACAGAATATAAGTGCCGTACATACTAAGGAGCATTGGAATGGAAGGCGAAATGTACCCTGAGGATGAGGAGACCGGCTGTTTGGAGTTCCTTGCAATCGGCGTCTCGATGATAGTCGCTTTTGTCGTCGTGTACGGTGTCGCGTATCTCGTACGACCTATTTTGCCCGAAAGCATAGCGTTTGCTCGTGATTACTGGGCAGTAGCTACGCTATTCGCGGCGATATTCGGGCTTGTGCTAGCTATCATTCCACTTTCGTTAATATCAAACTGGAATGATGACCGCAGGGCCGAGCGAGAGCATCCCGAGCTGTCAGCGGCCACCAAGGTCGCTAGGCAAAAGAATCCCCACTACCGAGGCCGGTAAGCGGAAGTTCTTGAGATGGGTGTGTCGAGATTGTGTGACGTAGCTTAAACATCGACACACCCACCCTCCTTAAACTAAGTCGGCGACTTTTTTACAATTCAAATACTCTAAATTTAAAACAGTAGACTACCTTTAGTTTTCCAAACTAAATACACACCGTTTTTAGTGTCGTGGAAAAGAGTGCATATAAAATTAACATAGCAATCTGTGTTATAGTATTACCAAATGCTAATTGTTTTGATTAGCGCTGAGCCAAAATAGATAAGGAGCAGGACGGTGGCTAATATAAATACAGATGAAGTTGAATCAAGGGAGGGGTGCGCGGCCATAATATTGCTGATTGCTACATTTCTCGTAGTGACGGCGATATTTGCGCCAATCGCACAACGTTTTCTACCGGATACACTTACTTACGAGACGACTATGCCAAGTGAGTGGGTGAGTATACTTGAATGCTCAGTAACAACGGAGGAGAGCCAGTTGGCACAGGACACTATAATCGCTGTAGCGAATCCCGAGCACTTCGATGATTGTGTCGCCACACTAAGTTTTGCGTGCGCAAACGGAGTGTCGGATCTCAGTTGCGTTGGGACATTAAATCGAATTGTGGAATTTGAAGACGGATCCCGCGCACTTCTCGCTACTGAAGTTCCGTCGACCGGTACTAATGCTGGAATCATGCTCCAGCTTTTTGGAGAGTTTTACCGGTATGAGTACGGTGAAATGGGGACGAGTGGTAAGTACGGGGTTGTAATGCATAAAGTGGAAGGACATCTTCCATTAGGTGCATATTTCTTTCCCGGGCCTGTCGCTGGGTTTGTATCCGCAATTCTGGCAGTTATTCTACTTGGGATTTACTTTATGTATGCGTCCCCCATTCCTGAAGATTAAGGATTACTTCGAAATGAAAACAATTGCGCGGCTTTTACTTGTACTAGGTTTTGCCGGGGCATATCTGCTGATAGTGTCCACTCTTTTGCCTGAGGAGAAATTCCTCAGATTAGAGAGTTTACCGTCGGAGGTGTTTACGCAGCAGTGCGAACCCGGTCCATTCGAACTACTCTGCGTTAGAGTAACTGAAGACAAAGAAATGAGGTTCTCGTTGTTCCTTTTGAACTCGTTTTATTACGAGTACGAAGGTGTAACTCAGACCAGCTCGGGGATAGCTTTCATTAAGCTAAGGAAGGAGGTCCCAAAATCGTTTCCGGAATCATTGCCGCAGATAGTGTTTCCGGGGTGGATCTTCGGCTGTGTCCTGGTATTTTTGCCGGCGATCGGCTGGCAGATCTATCAAAGGAAACGGTCCGAAAGGCAGTTTCGAGATTTTCAAGACCCAGATTAAACACGGAGGTATTGGGAGCGCTGGTATAACCAAAAAATCAGCGCTCCTGCACCACTCTCACATAAACCCGTATTACACCCTCACCAATCTTATCCTGTTTATAAATCTCTATTGGCGCCAACTCACTAGTGTTTTTTACATGTGGGCCGCCACAAAATTCTTTGCTAATCGCAGTTTCCAAAGTATCACCAATGTAATATACATTAACCATGTCACCATATTTTTCTTGAAAAAAGCTCAACGCCCCAACTTTTTCCGCTTGTTCTCTAGGCATGCTCACCATATTCACCTGTAAGTTCTCACTAATTTTCTCATTTACCAAATTTACCACCTGTGAGAGTTCACTTTCCGTTAATTTCTTGTCATGAGAAAAGTCAAATCTTAGCCGCTCACCTGTTATGTTACTACCCTGTTGCTTAACGCCTTCCCCAAGTACTTTTCGCAGTGCCCAATGCACTAAATGAGTAGTCGTATGATACTTAACAACCTGGTCACTTTGATCTGCCAGCCCACCTTTAAACTTATGCTCAGCGCCTTCTCGGGATTTTTCACTATGTTTTTCTGCTTTTTCCTTGTAGCGGTTTTCCAGCTCTTCAAACGCGGTAACAATTCCCTTGTCTTTAACATCCTCAATAAATATTTCTAATGGATAGCCGGTGGATTCATAAAATTCAAATGCTTTTTCCGCCAAACCAACTTCGTTGCCTTTAGACACAGCATCATCATTCTCACTACCCTTAAACGCACTTAAAAATTTATCAACCTGGCGTGCACCTTTTTCTAAAATAGCCGCAAACCGTACTTCTTCCTTTGTAAACGTAATCTGAATATCCTTTTGCGCTTTTTCGAGCTGTGGGTATGTCCATGAGAACATATCAACCACAGTTCCAACCAGCTCAACCGAAATATCAATATTTGCCGGAATATTCAGTTTTCTGCCGGCTCTAACCATTCGTCTAAGTAATCTCCGCAACATGTAGCCTTGGTCTTTATTGCTCGGTACTACCTCATCCATTGCCAAAAATACGGCGGTCCGCATATGATCGGCTATAATTCGCATTTGTTTGGTTATTTCCCAACCCTCAGCTCCCGCTTCCCCATATTTTTTCCCGCTCAGCTCCTCAATTTTTTGAATAATTGGCCAAAAGTTGTCGGTTTCAAAAATATCTTGCTTGCCTTGTGCCGCAAGCGCAATGCGTTCAAGCCCACCGCCAAAGTCTACGTTTTTTTGCGGTAGCGGCTCCCACCCCTCAACCCCCTTTTTATACTGCATAAACACGCTGTTGCCTATTTCAATAAATAAATCTTGGTTTTCTTCCGGATCTAAGCCAGCGCCGGTGCCGTCTTTACCTATGTAGTAAAAAGTCTCACAGCTTGGGCCACCCGGTTCGCCCACAGCATCACCCCGTTTCCACCAGGTATTTTCTTTTCCGTACGCGAAAATTTTTTCATTCTCTTTTGCGTTAACACCGTATTTTGCAAAAACTGTTTTTAAAATTTCAATCGACTCCTCATCTTTTGGTGCGTCCTCGTCACCTTTGAACACAGTTGCATACAGTTTATTAACATCAAGCCCTAGTACCTCAATAAAAAACTCATAAATCCACGGCAATTGCTCTTTTTTGAAATAATCACCTAAGCTCCAGTTCCCCAACATATGAAACGCAACCGTGTGCCTATTGGACTCACCTACATTTTCTAAATCATCAAAGCGGACGCAACGTTGAAAATTCATTAACCTATTCCCCTCGGGATGTTTTTCGCCAAATACATATGGTACTAACGGAAACACCCCGGAATTCACAAACAGCAATGTTGGGTCATTTTCCGGAACAAGTGGCACATTTGGAATTAATTTATGTCCGCGCTCCCCAAAAAAAGCTAAATAGTTTTTTATAATTTCTTGCGATGTCATATAGTCCAGTACGTAAAAACGACAAAAAGCAAAATAATGTCGAGCATGACTTCAATTTGCCCTACAGACCTAATATACGCCAAAGTTCTGTGAAACACATGCGCGTCAAATACATGAGAATTTAACTTCAAAAATGAAAATTGTTTTTTTGAAAACGGCCAAAACCAATGTACACCAATAACGCTGCCAAAAGTATCCAAAAACAGATGAAATAACATGCAGGCCAGCCACAGTTTTGTTATAACGAAGCTACTACCTAAAAGCAGTTCCGCCAAAAACAACAGTCCGCCTACCACCAAAGTAATTGCCGGATAATGCGTCGGATCTTTATGATGTAGCTGTAGCCGTTTTTTCCACAGCATATTAATGTCAGGAAGAATCGAAAACACAATAGCCAGTACCACAATACCAACCCTAGTGAAAGGTTCTGTATTTGTCATTGTTGTATTTGCAAGTGTACCTAAAGCTACACCCGCAAGTATGTGTGTTGGCGTCGACATAAATTATTTTTCCTTTTCTACACCTTTTTTGTTTAGTGCTTCAACTTCAATTTTCTACTGCCTCGAAGACCACCCTTTCTTTGGAGGCCTGGGCGGGAATCGAACCCGCGTGTAGGGGTTTTGCAGACCCCCGCCTTACCACTTGGCTACCAGGCCAGGCAGACATATTTTACAAGGTATTAGCTAAAGCTACCAGCATTAGTTAACAATCCGTTAATAATTAAAAACATCCTTGTAAACATTGATATTTTGTATACAGCGTGTTAATCTTTTACATAGATATGGCGATATCATCAATATACCAATCTAACAAATCCTCAGGAAAACGGTCATCAATAATTGTGTACATTCTAATAGTAATTGGGCTCTTAGCGCTACTTTACTTTGGGTATGGGTTTATTAAAAATCTGTCGTTTGTAAAGGGCAAGTCATCATTAATTGCGGAATCTCTTTATGGGGAAGCTTCAGTGTATTTGAATGATGAGCTTTTAGGTACTACACCTTACACGTCAGATAATATAAAAAGTGGGGAAAACAAATTAACGTTTTTGAGGGATGCAATTGAATACGAAGTAACATTAAATTTTCTGGCGAATACTGATGTAGTTTCTAAACGTGATCTCGGGGTGTCGCAGACTTTTTCTTCAGGGCAGAACTTTTGGTTTGAAAAAAGCGACGGCGGCACTGTTTTAAGTGTTATTTCCGAACCCACAGATGCAGATGTATATATTGACGGGACAAAAGTCGGTACAACACCTTATTCTTCAAGTGATTTATCAGAAGGAGATTACGATTTACGAGTTGAAAAGCGCGGTTATGAATCACAGTCGGCACGAATAGATACCACTAATTCACACAAACTAAATATTTCTATGACTTTATTTCCAAAACCGGTACCCGATACCGTTGATCTATTAGAAGGATCGACAAATTTATATGATGTAAATTCGGATAATTTGCTCGTAACATCAGACCCTGATTCGTGGGCAAAAGCAGTTGTGTATTGGAATGGTACTCGGGGAGTAAATTTAGCAGGTGTCGGTGTTAATAAAGAAAAAGTCTTTGATTATTTTATAGATTATGAAGGTAGCTTGTATGACGGCGATGGTAATAAAGTAACAATTGAGAACGCTGGGTTTGTTGCAGATGCGACCAGAGGTGCATATTTAAGGAAAGCGTCCGATGGTGCTGGCTTAAGTGATGCGGCAAGAGCAACATTTTTGGCTTTGGGCCAAACCGAAGTTACTTCCACAAAACAAGCGACGGTGTTAGAGACAGGAACAGGCTGGCTTAGAGTAAGGAGCGCACCAAGCTTAGAGGGTGAGGAAGTTACGACCGTTAACGTTGGTGATACGTTTGTGGTGTTAGAGGAAGACGGTGAGTGGGTAAAAATAAAAGTAGATGAGAGTACTGAGGGTTGGGTATCAGCGACGTATGTTGAGATTACGGGCGGTGATACGACTGAGGCTGAAGGCACAGAAGCAGTAACTGAGACCGAACCAACTACACCGGATGAGACGCCGGTAGAAACCGAAACCCCGGTTGAGGTCGAAGGTGATACACCTACGGAATAATTGTACTCCCCCATATTGCTTTATTATTTTATTACCTTGCACTTACTAAAAGTAGAAATAACTAACTGATTAGAAAATGTGTGGTCTAATAAATAAGGTCAGGATGCCACTCCAACAAATCTGGCCGTAAAATTGAAAGTCGTTCCAAACTTTTTGCATAATCGTCTTGTAGATTTAGCCGTTTTTCGTATTTTGCAATTGCCACATATACCCCCGCATCGTATGGATATAAATTTTTCACAGTTCTAAAGTAATTTTGTACGATAGTAATATATTGCGGGTCAATGTTTTCGGGTGAGGCCTGTTGAGTCAGGTCTTTGGACGCTAAAAAGTAGTACAGAGGGATATTATCCCTCACCGTTGCAAGATTTGCAGGATTAAGAGTTAAACTAGCCTCAAGTTCTTTGAGAGCTTCTTCTTTTTTGTTATAGACAATGTACAACTTAGCTCTATGTCTATAATAATCGGGCTCCATTGGATTTTTGGTAATTGCAGAGTTAATTTTAGTGAATGATTCGGTTATTTTGGATGCTTTAAGCAGGTCTTGCGCTGTTCTGTAGTCTACGTCGGCAGAGTATCTGGAGGTAAGTGTGGTCAGGGCCATGATGTATAACCCGGTGGCTAGTACAATGAGTGGAAGCTTTTTTTTCATGTTTGTATTATAGCTGATTGGGTTTATAATGCGGATGTGTTTGCTTGCCTCACATTAGATGCAATGAACCACAAAAAAACCTGGAATAAAGTTGCCGAAATATACTCCGATCCGAAAACGCAAGAGAGCGAAACTTTTGTATATGAAGAACTCGTGAATACACCATCACTTTTAAATTTATGTAAAAGACAATCCGTAAAAAACGTGTTGGATCTAGGATCTGGAGACGGGCGTTTTACCTATGTCTTATATAAAAACTTTCCTAACGTTGTTGGAAGTGATTACTCATCACAAATGATAGAAGTAGCAAAAAGAAAATTTCCTTATATTGAGTTTCTGAATATTGATCTTAAAAAACCATTTCCAAAATTCATAAGTAAATTTGATCTAATTACGGCAAAGTTAGTTTTAATGCATGTTGATGATATTAATTTGTTAGCACTAGAATGTGCCAAAACTCTCAGTATGGGCGGAATTCTTGTTGTTTCGGTAACACATCCAATGAGATGGTTTTATTGTTATTTTGAAAACCAATCTGGTGTTAGAATTCGAGAGGGGTTTGATAAACTAGATCAAGGCTATTTTTCTAAAGGTCCGGTGACAAAAGCTATTGGAAAAAAGAGGAAATTATCATTCGAGTTTATTAATCGAACTATCAGCGATTATGTAAACGCGTTTACTAGTGTTGGTTTAGTGTTGGATAGTGTAGATGAACCTGAGCTTACAGAAGAATACAAAAATGTAGTAACTAATTATCGAGCTCGTGATGATGTACCATTAAGATTAAATCTTAGGTTTATGAAAATCTAACATGCCCACATTCACCCAAAAAACACTCCAAGCCGTTCATTCCATCCCAAAAGGTAAAGTTGCAAGTTACGGGCAAATCGCGTTAATGATAGGTGTCCCGCGTGCCGCACAAGCTGTTGGGCAGGTACTCCATGCCAGCGACACTAACACCACCAGTACCGCGCCAATTCCTTGGTGGCGTGTAATAAATAACGCCGGCAGAATAAGCACGACCTGTTTGGAACACCCCGCAATAATGCAAAAACAATTGTTAGAAAAGGAAGGCGTTGTAGTAACTGAATTAGCACACGAATTAAAAGTCGACATTGAAAAGTATCGCTATCGACCGACTCCGGACGAGCTGTCAAAACTTGAACTTCCTGATGAATATATTGAAGCTATTGTTAAGAAGTATCTGCTTTAGGTAAAGATTTACGTAAAGGTTCTACTTCTAATATAGCCAACAGCACCCAAAATAATAAACCGGTAGTAACAACCGGAAAACCAAAAAAATTAGACACATAATATGCCAGCAAAGCAGGTGCAATGTACGCATGTCTTTTCTTTAGTGACCACACAACAATAGTCAAGTAAACTAATAGCCCAAATATACCGATTTCCGCCAGCAATTCTAAATAGTAGTTGTGTGGTTTGTTTAAGATGTAGTCCCATTCTGAAGAATAATTAAGGTCAGCCGGTCTAAATTGCTGAAAAGTATAAGGAAAGGTTTCAGGGCCAGTGCCAATTATGAAAACTTTAGGGGATGATAGTGCCAAGTCAAGTGTTCCCCGCCACATACCTAACCTAATGAACCCAGCATCAGACACTTGTTTGGGCGATACTGTGGTCGAAGTAGCATCAGCCGTAACCTCACCTTGTACTTGCGTGTTTTTCTCTTGCAGCTCGCCGCTTCCCTGCAATTCTTGCGTCTGCGCATTTACTTTACCAATGTCAATTACAATGTCCTTGAGTCGCGCGCCGTACACCCCCGGATTTAAAGCCGAAACCAAAAAACACAACCCAACCAACGTACCTACCAAAAATTTATTCGCGCGTACTTTTTCCAAATTAAGTACCACAACAGCACCCATGCCAAAAATAAAGCCTAAAACACCTGACAACGAATATGTAAACCACATGGTCGCATAACTTATTACAAATACGCCGACCAAAAACCACCTGAAATATTTGGCATACGTTTCACTAAGTGCAAAATAAAACACTATTGGTAATAACATTGCAATGTATGCCGCCAGCCAGTTAGGCTGACCAAAAGTTGAGGATACCCGTTCACCCGGCTCCATAGATAAGTGTTGAACAATTCCAAAAACACTGATTGGAATTAACGCAAATACCGGAGTTAGTAGTAACTTCTCAACCCCCCGTTTACCAAAATCAGCAAAAACATTTATACCGACAATATAAATACCTGTTAGCACAAGAAGTGATACCAACCCGTCACTAAATCGTGAATAGTAACCCCAGATAGAGGTATATAAATGACTAGAAAACACTGTTGCCAAGACCGTAATAGCTATAAAACCTAAAACCAGTATGTTTGGTAGTTTCAGCTTTTGCTTTTTAGAGTTTAATATTCGGCTTAGCGAAAAAACAAAAATCAAGGTAAAGCCAACAAAATACACAAAATACATTTTTGGAAACTCAAAGGCCTCATCAGTTCGCGTTGTAAACAATAAGGGGGTAAAAAATAATAAAAGCGCAAAAAGTAACCAGAGTACTTTATTCAATATGACTTCCACATTTACTGTTATAGGTTTCGTTGACCGCGGTTTGTTCATAGTAGTATCATTATACTAGTTGGATTAGCCATTCGGCATAATGCTGTAAGGTTGTAACTTAGCCACATGCCCCTAATTTCTAACGCAGAGGCTTAGTGTCGGTTGGCTGTCCCCTGCCTTATGTTTTCTAAAGTACTTATTAAATTAGTTGACCAAGCAATAGTACCGGCTTTACTACTCCTCACTGCTCGGGTGGTATCTGTAGTGCTGTTGGCAAATTACTTTAACGTAACATTATCAATTGGCAGTTCGGGGTTCGTTTTTGAAAACCAGGAAACTTACATTCTGATTAACTCATACTCAATCCTATTGATGGTTGCAGCTCTTTCCGTAGGTTTGCTGTACATTTTATTAAAATCATATATTTTTCACGATACTCACATTTCTCCCCATCATACTGCGCGGTTGTTTACTTTGCGCCTATCATCGTTTATTCAAACTTCTTTTGATTTATATTCTCAAGGCGCTGTTTGGATGTCTTACCTGTTTTTAATGGTTTTAGTAGCAGGTTTGATGGCTTTCTTTGGACTTATATATTCCTGGGTATTTGTTATTTCATTGATATTGTTTGTTATAACAACTGTGTTATTTGTGTTTGATATAGAAAATGAAGTTTCTTTACACCCGGGTAAAATTAGCGAGGATTCAATTACTTCTAATATGTCAAATAAGCTTAAGGACGAGTATGTTTTAAAGTTTGGAGGCGATGATGTTTGAGTT
The DNA here is from genome assembly GCA_964496005.1 of uncultured Candidatus Saccharibacteria bacterium. Lineage (GTDB taxonomy): Bacteria > Patescibacteriota > WWE3 > UBA101185 > UBA10185 > CAZBWW01. The sequence goes on from CAZBWW010000014.1 coordinate 13,194, forward strand.
GGATAGACCATCATTTGGGAGAATGTTTGTGGACGGTTTAATTCTTGTGCTTTTTTTGGGTATGCTAGTGTTGCCTGTAAGCGTAATAGGATTGTCCGGGTATAACAACGCCGCAAATTATGGAGGCAATGTTGAGGTATTAGGGACGCAGTCCGAGTTTGAGACAACTGTTGAAGTTAAGAAAGTTAATGTGCGAATAATTCCCGTTGGGCAGACCACCCAATCAACAAGCTCTACTCGGTTGTACGAAGATTTTTAATATATTTTCCTGAAAATTATCTGAGCCGTTTATGATTAGCTGCGTGTGATCAGCTGATTGAGGTTAGCCTAAGTTTGTCTCGCAACTTTATATAACTGATATTACAAAAGTAAAGGTATGCCATAAATTATTACCATGATAGCCAAGCCCCACAACGTGACAGTTGCAAGTAATGGCTTGTCCGATAATAGGACTCTTTCGGGGGATTCTGCATCTTGGCGTTCGTATATGACGTATAGATATCGGGCAACACCATAAATAACAAGCGGAATTGTTAACATCATGAATTTTGGCGACTGCAAAATAGACGGTAATAAATCGGATAACGTGCCTTCCTGCAACTCAGGTGATACTTGAAACGCAAACAAAGAGTAAGCCACTATACAGAATGTAGCAGACATCGAAATCATACTGTCTAATAAAGTGTCCGGATAGTGCCGGAGTGACTTGCGTGTATCAATTTGACTTTTTGTTATACCTAAAGCGTTCTGAAGTAATGTTTTTTCCGATCGCCGTTTGCCAAATGCGAGCAAGAGAGATACTCCTATAGTTGTTAAAATTAACCATGATGAAATAGAACTTTCTGATGCAAAACCACCTGCAAATACACGTAAAATAAAACCACTGGCGACAAAAAGAGATTCCAGAATGATTACGTTTCTAAAGTATACTGAGTAAGCGAGTTGGATTACCAAATAGACCACCACAGTAGTTGTAAAATACATTCCAACAAAGGTGATTGAGTACCATATCGAGCCTAAAATAAGCAGTATTGCAATTATCTTCGCTGCCGCCATAGAAAGTTTTCCGGATGGAATTGGGCGATTCTTTTTTATCGGATGAAGCTTGTCTCGAGGGGCATCTATTATGTCGTTCATAAAGTAAACACCCGAAGATACTGCACAGAAAACAAAAAAGCCTTCTAGTGTTTTTGCCAGAACATCGCCTGTAAACAGCGTTCCAGCAAATACAGGCGCCGCGAAAAGGCTTAGGTTTTTTAACCATTGCCGGGGTCGAGCTGTGCGAATTACCTGGTATATAAAGTTAAACATTACGAGTTGATTATAGCATTGGAAGGCAGTTTGGGTTTAACTGCAAGCGTAAAACAATGTACGGCAAATGCATTGTGGGCATATAAACATTTTGTTGCTTCGAGTAATGTAGCGCCCGTGGTTCTAATATCGTCAACTACCAGTAGAGTAATTCTTTTCTGTTGCATGAGTTTTTGTGCTTTTGGGTGAACTGTAAATGCGTTTTGCACATTAGTAAACCGTTCAGCGCGTGTATTACTAAACTGCGTTTTCGTATTTTTTGTCCTTATTAATAAATTTGCCGCATAAGTTAGGTTAAAGTGCTTTGCATAAACTTTTGCGATCAACTCAGCTTGGTTAAAGCCCCGTGTTTTTTCGCGTGTTTTATTTAAGGGTATTGACACAACAATTACATTTGCCGGTGGGCTATACCCAGCATTTGCAGCAAGCTGCAAGCCATAAGTAGTTAATACTTTTAGTGCCATAAACTGCTTTGCAGAATACTTAGAGTTTTTAATACACGCACGTACATACCCGTTGTAATCAAACAGCGAAAAGGTGGAAATAGGTGTATATGCAGTAGTGCATTTTAAGTGTGTTGTGTTTAACGGCGACGGTGTGTCACAAACCAGACAGTTAGTCGAACAAACTATTCTGCATTCTGTGAGGCAGTGTTGGCAAAATACGCTACCGTAATTTTTGTTGCAAAACAAACATTTTGGTGGAAAAACTTTATTTATAATATTATCCATATGTTATCCACAAGTCTGCAATTGTTGGTTTGACAACAAAATATATACATATAACCTATAGCCTTATATTAAGTTGAACCTATAGTTCAAGAGCGTAACTCTTGCCACCGTTCATTTATTATTGCCTTACTGAAACTATATCGAAGAAGAAAAAAATATAAAGAAGGGTACGTCTACTGAAAATAGAGGAGATTTTTAAAGTGTGATTTTTTCTCCATTACTTATTTTACCAAACAATTTGCTTACTGTGCAGTCTGTTAATAAATTTTCCGGGGGTGTATATTGCTATCAATGCCGGAAGACACTTTAGTACCAAAAGAAAATGAAAAATTAAACGACAAGGATGGTTCTAATACGGATGGTAATAATTCGGGAAAAGCACGAGGTAGACGTCATAAGCTTATTTCCTCAAAAGAAAGTATACAAAAACTGTTGGTTGTAATAAAACGCTCTCTGATCTTTTCTTATAAAATCTCTCCGAAACATTTTATTATTGTTTTTCTTTCGGGATTAGTGCTTTCCTTCCTTGCAATTTTAAACGATAAAGTTCGGGCAGGTTTATTTGACGAGTTGATAGCTCTTGTAGAAAATTCAAGCTCGGTCTCCACGGAAATTATTAAAATAGTTGTAATTGTTTTGTTGTTAATGGCAGGTATGGATTTGCTAAACAGAATCAGAAGACTATCCCGGCAAATCCTTTTGGAAAATACAAACGTAGAGTTATCTAGAATATCCGGGGAAGCCTCTGTCTCTGTAGATATGGCACATTATGACAACCCCGAAACTAATAATTTAATAAATAGGGCTCTTAGCAGGTCCGGGTCTCTAACTCCGTTTGTTAGGTATTTAATTCAAACATCAACCGATGTATTCGATATTATACTTAGCTCAATCGCGCTGTTTTCTCTTTCTCCGGTGATTATTGCTATAACCATAGTAACAAACATTCCTGAAGCAATGGCTACGATAGTGTATTTTAGAAAAACTTATGAGTTGCGTAGAGAAAACGAAGAATTGATTCGTGATTCGAACATGACCGAAGGCAATACAAAGCGACCCAGGTCAATAATGGAAATTAGAATATTTAATACAAGTAGCTATTTGGTAAGGCGGTTTAATTCACTAGATCGCATTATGACCGCAAAGAATTTAGCCATCTTCGGCAAATTTTCCCGCAACGCATATTTATTGGGATTAATTCAAACTCTTGGTTATGGATTTATTTTTGTGTACCTGATACAAAGTACAATTGCGGGTACTATTTCTGTAGGGTTGCTTACATTTTATGTAGCGATGACCAACCGGCTGGGAAATTCAATCTATTCTTTTCTTACAACGCTTACGCAAATTTACGAACAAGGTCTGTACGTAAGTGATTTCTTTGCATTTCTAGATCTTGAGAAAAAAGTTATTTCTGGGAGTAAAAAATTGGAATTGGTAGGCAGACCGCCGGTAATCGAATTTAAAGATGTGTCATTTAAATACCCGTTGTCTGATCAATACGTGTTAAAAAATTTTAGCTTGAATATTAATCCCGGAGATAAGCTTGCCGTTGTGGGAGAGAACGGAGCCGGGAAAACGACATTAATAAAATTATTGATGCGGTTTTACGATGTGAATGAGGGTGCTATTTTACTTGATGGTACGGATATCCGCGAATATGATTTAGCCGATTGGTACACAAAAGTTGGCGCATTGTTTCAAGAATTTAATTTCTACCACTTTTCAGCTAAAGAAAATATCGGGGTTGGTGATGTTAGGTATATAGAAGATATGACAAAAATTATGGAGTCGGCAAAGCAGGCAGGTGCACACGAATTTATTGAAAAATATGAAAAAGGCTACGATCAAATATTAAGTAAACAGTTTTCAGGCGGAATTGATCCGTCCCAAGGACAAAGGCAGCGTATTGCCCTAGCACGCGCATTTTTTAAAGACGCGGAACTTTTGATTTTGGACGAACCGACAAGTTCAATTGATCCGAAAGCCGAATTTGCAATTTTTGAGAAATTATTTGAGTTTGCACAAAACAAAACCGTAATTATTATTTCCCACCGCTTTTCGACTGTTCGAAATGCCGACAGAATAATTGTCTTGGATGACGGTAAAATAATAGAGGATGGCAGTCATGAAGATTTAATGAAAATTCACGAAGGCAAGTATAAACACGCGTTTGAGCTGCAAAAGAGGGGGTACGAGTAAACAGTTGGATGTAGTGGTCTATAAAGAAATTGTTTGGTATGTGTTGAGTTTAGTAAACGCTCCAAAAATTAAAATTACTCAAAGACATTAATCGAACACAGTTAAAATCTTTTTACTCCGTGCTTCATCCGCAAGCTGTGATTTACCATAATCCGTAATGTAAATTGGCGTAAAATCATGCTTTACCAGTTCGCCGTTTGTAAAAGTATATTTTCCAATAACACCTTCTTTTGTTTCCTCACTCCACATTTGATCAAAAACGTAATTCCCGTGTGCGTACACAATTAATTTGTTTTTATATGTTTCCTGTGGTTGTACCCAATGCGGGTGATTTCCAATTATTAAATCAGCACCGTTGTCTATTGCAAAATACGCAAGTTCTTTTTGGCGGTCGGTTATTTGTGTTGTATATTCCACTCCCCAATGAAAACCCACAACCACAACATCAGCATTTTGCTCAGCCTCAGTCACCTGCTCTTCTATAAGCTCAAATGTAGCTAGTGAGAGTGGTTCTGGCGTATACCCAATATCGTTATACCCCAAAAACGCAAATTTTGTACAGCCGCTTTCATTTTCTGTTGAGTTATTAGTTCCGGATTTGTCGCATTCCGGTCCTCCCGCAGTAATGTAAACAATATTATTCACGCCGGTATATTTTATTCCGGCTTTTTCCAGAATAGCTATAGTTTTTTCTATACCTTCGGCCTCATAGTTTCCAGCGTGATTATTTGCTAGATTAACAACGTCCGCGCCAATCAGTTTTAACGCTTCGATGTGCCCCTCTTCACCGCAAAATATAAACCCATCATTTGTTACAGGACAGTCTTCAAAAATTGGGGTTTCCAGGCTGACAAAAGTTATGGTATTTTCATCGTTTGCGCCTTTAACTGTGTTTGCAGTTTCTTTTACCGTCCAGGTAAAATCTTTGTATTTCAACGCCTGGTAATTAACTGACCGTGCTGGGATAAAATCACCTGTGGCGATTAGGGTTACGGTAACATCGCTTTTTTTGTCGGAAGTGTTATTAAGACCCGATATTACATTTCTTGTAGTTTTGGCAAGCGGACTTAATTTTTCTTGAGGTTTGGTGTATGTATGGAACATGATTAAAGTACCGATTGCAGCAGTCAGCCCTAGAAATAGCCAAAAAATATGTAGTTTTTGCATACGGCTATTATACTTGAGAATGTTATAATTCGACCGTAATGCGTACACCAAATACACCAACCGTATCGGTTGTATTACCAACATATAACTCAAGCAGCTTTTTGAGTGCAGCGATTGACAGTATACTAAATCAGACTTTTACAAATTTTGAACTCTTACTCTTGGATGACTGTTCCAGCGATGATACCCGGAAAATAATAGAAAAATATGCACAGAAGGACAACAGGATTAGTTATATTTTTAACGACAAAAATCTGGGAATAGCTAAAAATAGAAATAAAGGCATCAAAGCCGCAAAAGGTAAATATATCGCAAATATGGATCACGACGATATATGCGATGTTACTAGGCTTGAAACGCAGGTGCAGTTTTTAGAAAAAAATCCTGATTACAGCGCTGTTGGTGGGCAAATTCTAATAATAGACGAAAACGCTGATATAGTCGGAAAAAGACAATATCCGGTTTTTCATCAAGAGATAGTAAAAATAATTAGTAATATTTCACCAATGTGTAACCCAGCTGTATTAATTAGAAAATCAAGTATCGAGCAATTAGGGCTGTATGACGAAAAATTACCCGGTGTAGAAGATTATGATATGTGGTTTAAAATGGTGTATCACGGATGGAAGTTGCAAAATTTAAAAAATGTGTGTTTTAAGTATCGTGTCACGAAAAATCAGCAAAAGGAAGCAAACCTTAAAAATTTACTATCGTTAAGTCAGGCGGTTCAGCGGAGGTGGTTAGTCAAAAAGCCGTTTTTTAGCTTAAAAGCAATTATTTTACATTTTGCTAGATATTTATTATTTCTTGTACCAAATCAACTAATTCTATATGTTTTTAAGAAAAGTTATTTTAAAGGTTAACCAAGCTTGGTATTTTTTTACTCGCTGGGCGTGGAAAATTCCGCTTAATTATATGATTTGGTTGTGTGTTTATTTAGACTATTTTTGGCCATTTTTTTCAAGGGAATACGTTTTGTTTACTAAAGGGTTGGGCAAGTATTATATTAGACCAAAAACAGGCGACATCAGTATTGCAAACGAAATTTTTTTGAACACCGAGTACGAATTTGATTATTTCAGCAATGACAGTAAAAAAATAGCTATTGACGTTGGGGCGCATATAGGGCTTTTTGCTATAACTACGGCATTAAAACTTAACAAAGTTTCTGTTATTTGCTATGAACCAAATAAGAATAATTTTAGTCAACTAAAACGGAATATTCAGCTAAACAACCTAGAAAAAAATATTAAAACCTACGAACTTGCAATTGGTGCAACCGCAGGGACAGCAAAATTCTACTCCCGTGACTTTTCTGCCGGATATACGATTTGCTTTGAGTTGGGTATGGACGAGTTGGGAGACAAAAAATACAAAGGAAAAGTAAAAGTAGCATCTCTGACAGAGGAAATTGAAAGATTAAATATCAAACATGTAGCTATTTTGAAAATGGATTGCGAGGGAGCAGAGTATGAAATTTTACATAACCTACCGGAAAAAATATATTCTATTATAGATACGCTATTTGTTGAATGTCATACGTTGGAAACAGCAAATGTAATGATAACCGGAGGAAGATTAAAAGAACATATTGAAAATTTGGGTTTTACTGTTGATATTACAAAATATATAGAATATGCCGGAATCCTAGTATTTAAGTGCACCAGAAACGGCATCAGCACAAGATATTAATCATAGTATATGGTTTGTTGATTTCTCATAAATTTGAATATATTGTTTAACAATTATGTCCCAATCAAAGTTTTCTCTGATGTATTTTGTTGCGGTCTCTGACATCCTCGCCATCATATCCCGATTTACCAGCAAACGCTGAATAAGAAATTCTCTCGGTCCCGGGTTGTCGGTTGCTATAACAACAAGCCCGTTTAAAGATGCTTCTAACATTGCTTGCCCGTAACTTTCGTACTGACTCATATTCAAGTAAATATGCGATGAACTTAAGATTTCAGAAACTTTTTCAGGCTTTACATGGCCGTGAAATGTAATTCGGTTTGAAATTTCCGGCGGTAAAGCCTCAACAGTCTTAAGTAAATTTTGTAGTTCTTTGCCATCCCCTATTATGTCTAGGTATAAATCATGCAATTCCGGTTTAATTGTTGAAAAAATTTTGATGATAGAATCCACCCTTTTAAATGGAATCAGATTACATGCTGTAACGGTTCTAATACCGCCAGTAAAGTTTTTATTTTTATTACTTGCGTATGATAAATCAATACCCGGAGTACAGACGTGAAAACTATTGAAGTTCGGATAAATCTCATTGTAATAGTTTTTTGCGACAGTACTAATACATATTACATCGTTACTTTTATGTAAAGTCTTTTTGACAAGTGTTTTTAAAACTGTCGGGTATATTATTTTAATAAGTGTTTTTTCAAAAACAGAGACCCACATTGCATTTTCGGTTACATTTTCCTCTAAAGGACCAAAAATAAAAGGTGTTTGCTTGAAAACCCCTAACAACAGCGGAAGATTAAAACTTGTTCGATTTCCAAAAGTACCGAAATGATGAATGTGCGTAAACCTTTGTTTCTTTTGAAGTTTAATTACTGTTGGTATTAGCCAAAGTTGAAACGCCACAACCTGCAATGTTGACGGTTTTGGGTTATAGCGTTTGTTTTTTACTACAGTCGTGAGTTTCGGGTGAGTAAAGGCAGAGTTTGGATCTACGTTGTCAAAGATTGCAGTAACCGTTACATTCTCAAGTTTTAGTAAAGCTTTTAGGTACCAATAAAACCAAGAAGTCTTAGAGTTCGCACGATTTGAAAATGTGAATTCGGCGGGTGCAAATAATATATTAAACTTTGTTTTCATAAAAATACTTTTTTAACAAAATTAGACATCCCATCGAACATAATCTACTATTATTATAGTTAACACAATACACATGCCCGACGCAGTACAGCAAAAAACTCAAAAACCTCAAAACATGCAAGAAAACCAACAAATGGCTGATCGTATGTTAGCTACTTTAAAAGATGAACTTAAACATTACACAAACGCATTAGAAAAAAACACACAGGAAGCCCAAAGTGCAAAATCTATGTTAACTGAAATTAACGAAGCACTTGAAAATGTAAAAAACTGGAAATCTCCCGAACAGGTTATGGCTGTGACCTTTATTGAGGGAGTTATATCGGAAGACGCCAAAATACAACTGCACGACGATACGTCACAAAAAGGCGGCGAGGCGGAGTTTTTCGTTGTATATCTTAAAGATGGAACAAGCCCGCGTACACTTAAAATGTCTGCGCACAAGTATTACGCCGGAAAAAGACAACTGCGGTTTTTGGAGTATTTACCTGACGAGGATGGAAGGATGCAGGAACAAACTCAAATCGTACTCGAGCCAGATGCAAACACAGAAAAGTAATTTGGTGGAGATGGCGGGAGTCGAACCCACGTCTTGAATGCCTACCATACAAAAGTTATACAAGCTTTACCAAGTTTTTCTCGATTAGTACGGGATTGGTGCCCGCGGACCCTAATCACAGGTTACCTGGAGGTATTACCCACCAGCTTTTCGCTGTGCGCGTTTGGTGTTTTAGTTAACCAGTCAAAAACTACCTCATTCCGGTTTTATAAGATTCGATAACCTCCTCCGGATAGAAAGTTAGGAACCTAAGCCTAAGTCAATGACCCGGCTTATGCAGCAACTAGCGCGTAAGCGGGAGCTGCTACGAGTGCTTCTTTTTCCTTTGCACCTAAGGGTTGTCAGTTTTTTACGAGTTTCTAACGACCTCGGCTTGCGATTGTATCCTAAACACTCAATCTAATCCTTGTCATCCCCAAAAATTCACATCTAATTAACTAAAATAGCGGTTTTGTTCAACTAAACAATTGTTAACTGCCTTCGGATCGGCGAATATCTTTTGTGTCTCTTTCCAGATCCTTTTGTTGTTGTTTTTCCTTTGCTACAGCCTTTTTCTCGTATTTTTTGCGCCCTTTTACTATTGCGAGTTCCAATTTTATCATGTTGTTACGTAATAGCAAGGCAAGCGGGACCGCGGTTTTTCCTTTTTTCTCCAACTCTTGCTGTAAATGGCGGATTTCGCTTTTTGTTAATAGGAGCTGGCGGCTTTGTTTGGTGTCTATGCTTTCAGGTTTTTGGCTAAGTTTAGAGTAAGTGCCGATATGCAAACCCACAACATACGGTTTCCCTTGTAAAAATTTTATATACGCCCCATCAAAGTTAGCTTTCCCTTCGCGAATCGCTTTTACCTCATACCCTTTAAGAACGATTCCCGCCATAAATTTTTCTACCAGTTCGTAGTTGTATAGTGCCTTTCGGTTTTTTGCAAGTAGCATAATAAGTTGATTATACCTTTTTTGAGTGTGGTTAAGGCTAGTCTTCTTGGTCTTCTCGAGACGCCAAGTCTATGAGTTTTTGTCTTAATTCATTTTTTGCAGTTTCATATAAGTCATCTGTAATTCCGAATTGCTTATTAATCTCTTGTTGTTCCGTTTCTGATAAATCTAGTGCCTTAATATATTCATCCAGACTAGAGGTAGCTTCGAGAATTATATTCGAAAAAAGTTTTCGCATTCTTTGTGGTAATTTAGCTACAAGTCCACCATCAATAAGTGTGCGAAATTCTGACGGGGCGCCTGGATCTATAAGTACAAGCCTCTCGTTTTTTCCTTTTTGTTCAACCATTACATTACCTCCCCAAAGATCCATAGGAGAGCCAAATTCAACCAGTACTTTGCGAGCACCACCTATTAATGTAAGTAATTCCGCTCTGTGGTCACTTAAAAAAGTTTCATGCTGTTGAGGCGTTAGCGATTTAGAAAAATCTGTCCACACCACCCCATCTACTTTTTTTTGGAATATGTAATGACCGGATTTATTCCCTTCTCGTGGTTCACCTATCACAAAATCGGTATCTGTAAGCATCGCACCAAAAATTTCCTTAAGTTGTACGAAGTCCTTCTTATAATTTTTAAAATGTTCGTCAGACTCAAAATAATATGCAATATCCCTAAGCATTTGTTGCTCATCTACGTTTTCTGGTCTAAACCCCTCTATGAACTTGTCCAACATTTTTTGAGTATTTGGCTCTTTTACAACGTAACCCGGGTGAATTTCCGTAACTTTACTTTCGGCCCCTTCCCCAACAAGCTCTCCAAGAGCATTTTCGTTAAATGGCGCCGCCATAGAAGTTTTCGTCTCAATCATTCTTGTAACTCAAACTCATAAACCTTATTCCCATTCAACACATACCCTTTTGTTTCCTCAGCATTTACCCCAAACCCGCGAATATCGTTCCACACAGCCTCGTCTGTTAGCCTGTACTGCGTGACCACTTCACCTAAAGTATCTTCAGCTTTACTAAGTACAACAATTCTATTATTACCCTTATCAGCAACATAAATATTTTGCATATCTACCGTAGTAAGCATTTGGATAGGGTTATTTAACGGCTTATCTAATCCGGACAGAGTAAAGTTATCCTGCGTACCGGTTGTAAAGCTTAATAACTTCCCGGCCCCATTCAAAACGTAAATACTAACGTCAATGCCAAGTGATTTTGCTCCGGTTAACTCTGCGTTTTGAGTCCATAACTCCCCACTTAGTTCACCGTCAACGCCGGCAGTGTCTTTTGTATATTTTGTGAGTTCGTCACCGCCCACAGAGTAAATAAATTCCAAGTATGTCGCGGTCGCACCAAAATCAGTTACCGCATAACTATCAATTACCTCAAATGTGGTTGGGTCTAGTAATTTAAACCCCTAGGCATCAACAAGTGCCAAATTACCATCATAATCAAAGATATTTTTCACACCGGTAAATGTGGTTTGTAACGCGGTAAATTTAGGAGTAGTTACGTCAGAAACATATATCTTTCCGCCAACCGTATCGTTTACAAAAACTTTATCACCAACTACTGCAATTCCCGATGATTCAGCGGTGCTATCAGTTATTCTAACGTCATAAAACACTTCTTGAGGTACCCGCACAACTTTATTTTTTTCATCTTCGGCTACATCAATAACCGGTATGGTGGTATCATCCGTAGGTTCATCCGAATTGCCAACGTCAGTTACCGCCGAACCGTTATCCATAGTGCCGTTAACATCCTCATCAGCCCGACCAGTAAACACCATGTTACCTATTGCAACTATTCCTACAACTAAAAGCGCAATCCCCATTATTAACAGCCATTTGGGTTTTTTTCTTTTATTTTCCGAAGTTTGCTTATTAATGCTTTCTGCTGGTGTATTTGATGTAGTATCAGTATTTGCTTTTTCAGCTGATAAATGCGTTTGTGTAGACGGGTCGGGTTTAGTAGTCGTAGGCTTTGCAGTTTTTGGTTGATCCGGTACTGCTGTATTAGGTACAGCAGGCTGGGCAATAACAGCGGCTGGTAAATCACTTGTGGCTACTTTTGTTAAGCCATCAACTTTATTGTTTTTTGTTGCCGCAGATTCCTGGTCGTCGGTCTCACCGCCAAAATCAATAACTTCCGCACTTGAAAACTCTTTAATAACATCAAATTTTAATATCAGGCATGCTTCTTGCGGATTTAACGTGTCGGTTGCAAGACCTACCGCGCTAATAAGCTTTTCAGGCGGAAATCTGTTTACAAAATTATTTGTTGCTAAAATAACCACATCACTGTCTTTAACTACCCCAGACGCTACAGAAAAGTTTCCCTCTGTTGCGGCTTCAACCGGTTTAATTTTCCCTTCCCGCATGAGAAATATTTTAGTGTTACCGTATTGCACTAAATACAGCGTATTTCCCCATAACACAGCTGCAGCAATACTAAAAGTTAAATTAATATCGTCACTGCCTGCATCTTTTGAAATTTGTGTGATATTATCCCGTAATTTTAAAATTGCTTTTTCTACCGCTTGTATAGGTGATGCAGTTTCGGACTGAAAATAAGAATCGTGTAGGATATCATTTACAATTTTTGTAACAAGCAGGCTGTCGAGCAGATTTTTGCCGGAAACTTCAAAAGCTGTGTACACTACCCCTTTTTTCTCAAGCATTACATCGTCATCAGGTTCTATTACCAGACAATTCGAAATACTACTTGAGGTATCAGGTACTTTAGGATTAATTTTTTGGATTTTTGCTGTTAGTTTTCTATCCATATTAGTTAGAGCACAACCAATAAACTGTAAACCAAAATTGCAGCTGAAGCGAGAAGGTGTAGATACGCTGCTCCGGTAAAAAGAGGTGCCAGTTGTGTTTTAAAACTTCTGTTCATCAAGGCAACCTCGCGGGTAATTAAAAACGCTGCGACCAGGTATACTACTTGGGCAATAATA
>CAZBWW010000015.1:0-23692 GCA_964496005.1 uncultured Candidatus Saccharibacteria bacterium
AATGCTTGTAATCACCTTTCATAAAGCAGTCAAAACTCAAATACCCAAAAGGGCGAATATGTGTTATATCGGTAAACGCACCCATAGAAGAAAAATGTGGTACACGAAGAAAAAGTGTCCCGCCGGGCTTCAAAATCCGATGCATTTCTTCCAGCTTCGCTAGGGGCTTTTCCAAATGCTCCAAAACATGATACATATGTATCTCGTCGGCAAAATTGTCCTCAAAAGGGTAAGGGACAAGATTTAGGTCGTGTACGATATCTACATAGTCCTCAATTCTTATACTATCAACACCAATAGAACCGGGAATTCGTGTCTTACCGCATCCGAGATTAATGATGTTCTTTTTCATACCCAATAATAGTACATCAATGATATGATTAATGCCAATGACAGAAGGAAAAAAGCCAAAAAAAGAAATTGACTTTATAGGCATCGGGGCACCAAAAAGCGGTACTACTTGGTTCTGTAAATGTTTAGAAGAACACCCCGCAATTTCTTTTACTAAAACAAATAGAAAAGAAGTGTTTTTCTTTAATCAAGACGATGTCTGGGGAGATAATTCTACTGGTAGAATGTCGTATTTTGATAGAGGCATTGACTGGTATTCAGACCAGTTTCCAGAACATGATAAAGAACTTGCTATTGGTGAGTTTAGTGTTTCTTACCTTTCGGATCCTATTGCATACAAAAGAATTTATCACTATTTGCCAGATGTCAAATTAATTGCTTTACTGAGAAATCCGGCTGAAATGCTTTACTCACTATATTGGTATTTTTACAACGGAGCAGTGATTAATCTGCCTGACTCTTTCGAAAAAGCAATTGACAAAGGAATTTTTCTTGATAAAGGATTTTATTATAAGGGGCTTAAAAAATATTTTGATACCTTTCCTAAAGAAAATATTCTGGTATTGACATTTGATGAGTTAAAGGCTAATCCGCTGACTACAATACAAAAAACATATAAATTTTTGGGTGTTGATTCTGATTTTATTCCTAAAAATCTAAAAATTAAAGTCAATCAAGCTTTTACAATTAAATACAAATTTATTAAAGACATTACTCATGTAACTTTGGTAATTATAAATAATTTAAGATTTGATTGGCTCAGAATAAAAATATTTGAATCTCGAACGCTGCAGAAAATTTACACAGCTATTAATAAAAAACCAGGTAAATATCCGCCGATGAATTCTGAAACAAGAAAAAAGTGTATTGAAATATACCGGGAAGATATTTCTAATTTGGAAAAACTGCTTGACAGGGATTTAAGTTCCTGGAAAACAGCAAACTAGAAAACAACCCACAAATACGCATTATAGTTTTTTATAAATTTCCAAGACATATTCGACTCTTTTGTTATAGGTGTGCTCTTGTAGAACTCTGGTTTGCCCTGCTTGAATTATTTTTTGTCTTTCTTTAGGTTTATCGATAAAATACTCAATTTTCTCAATCCAGTCATCTAAATTCTTGGCAACAACTATTTCTTTTCCGATTTTAAGATACTCGGATATGCCCCTAATATCATCACATAGTTCAAAACCACCACATGCCGGGATTTTAAAGGTTCTTTCATTACAATCGCCACCTAACTCCCGCTGATACTTTTCGTGGATATTTAGTGATATGGTAGAAGAAGAATAAATTCTCCGCTCATCCTCAAGTGCCAGTTTTGGCTTTTGTAACGACTTTAATACGGGAATATTAAAATATTTTCCTGCAATGCTTATACTGCCGATAACCCTATCTCTAGTTGTCCATCCTTGTCCAAAAAATTTGACGTTGTATGTTTTTTTAATTGGTTTTATTAGTTCTCTTATAAATTCTCTTTTGTCAGGTAGGTTTGTACCTAAAAACGAAATATCACACTTGAATTTGTCTGCATATTCGAAAAAATGCAGTTTTTTGTCTGCTGCAAGGGGAATTGTATAATGTTTATAACCTGTAGCTTTTTCAAAACCCTCCATTCTTTTATCACCTTGCATTGCTACGTTGTAGTATACATCTCCATATTTCCCGGATTTTATTAGCTTAATGTTTTCCATATTGTCGGAAAGGCTGGGTGTCTCATTTACCCGTAATTTAGATAATGGCGAATTCCAATAAGGTGTATTTACAAATACTTTCATACCCTTCCTTTTCTGCTCCTGTAGCGCTTTTAAACTTAGAAATTTGAGAATATACGAATTAAGTCCGGTAAAAAGAATGTGCGGATTAAAATCTGAAAACACCTCATTTTGATTATCTTCAGCAGTCAAGAATCTAAAATCATGTCCCATATCCACAAACGCATTCTTGTACCCATGATAAATTGTACGACCGGCATTAACAACATTTAAGTGAGGAACAAAAAAAAGTATTCTCATGTTATTTTATTTTCTGAAAATATACATTCCACACCCATAATTTGACTTTTTGTATTCAGCTGGACTTACATTTTGCACAAAATTGTTGTTATCATCAACTATACTAAAAGATTCAAGTTTTAAGTCGGGAAAATATGCTTGAATTTTTTCCGGCGGAGTAACACGGTGCGCATTAAAGTAGATAGCCTCTAGCCCAACGGGTGTAGACAGGTATAAATAACCGTTCTTTGCCAATACCCGCGACAATTCTTTACACGCTTTAATTAACCCCTTGGGATCAATCGGGTCACCGTATCTACCTAAACCCACATGCTCAATCACATGCAAACACGAAACTGACTGCAGGCTACTGTCCTCAAAAGGCAAATTTAAAATATCACCTTTAACAATCTCCAAGTTTTGAAGTGTTGCTTCAATTGGCCTCAGATCAACAAATTTAGACTTTACAACAGTAGACAAGTAGCCGCTAAGTTCGTAAGATGAAGCAATATCAATATGCTCCGTCGGTTTTCTCTTTAGAACATTAGAAAATACCCAAATTTGCTGATAATAATAGTGCGCATCAAACTGTGTTAGACTGGTCTTCTCATCTAAAATTGGAAACAAGTTTCCTAGTTTTAGTTTTCGCTCCGAAAGGTTTGAAAATTTTACATAATCCCTTATATACCATAAGTAGCCATAAATCCCCAAAAAAAATTTAACTGGGTCAAACAGCGGTTTTAAAATCCGGTAAAAAAAGTAAAGAAAATTCTTAGTTGGGCTATCAAGCTTTCTCATAAAAGTCACAATCCAAGTGAATCAAACATGTTGCCATAATCAAAACTTTTTGCGTACATTACAGCATTTTCACGATATTTTTGATTTGTAACAGGATCCATAAGCACCGTTAATTTTTCTAGGATATCTTCACACTCTAAAGATATCAACTTACCACACTTATGTTGTTCAATTTCCTGAGAATTCCATGGTAAATCTGTCAGTAAAACCGGGACGCCACATGACAAATACGTTTTTACTTTCCCGGGATCCGCATAGTACGTCCACGTGTCGAGTTCCTTCACATATGGTGCAATTGCCACACATGAGCTTGCTATTTCCTTTTGCAGACGCTCATACTCATTGTTTGGTACCCTTCCTACAAAATTACAGTACTTCTCCACGTTAAGTTTAGCAGCAAGTTTTTTCAACTCCTCAGAATACTCACCGCCCCCAATAATCTTAAACTTAAATGCTGGAAATTTTTTAACTATCTCAGGTATACAATTTATTACATATTGTACGCCTTGTTTTTCTATTAACAGTCCCATATACACGAGCGTATTTTTTTCACATTCCGCGTACGAATATTTTTTTATCTTATCTAACCAAACACCATACGGAACAATTTTTGGTGGAGTTTTGTAATCAGCTTCTGAAAGACCCAGATTTATCTCCCGTGCTTCTGCCATTCTAGGGGAAAGATCCCACACCTCATCTGCATGCTTATCGCTATTAATATTTATTGAGTGATAAATTTTTTCTTTCCATTTGCTCGAAAATCTACCTTTTGGCACAAAATCAATTACCCAAAACACAGTTTTTTTTACTCTTCCTGTTAGTTTTAATACTGTCCCAAAAAAAACACATAACCCGTCCATTCCAATATATGTATCCCACGCAACTCCGCTTTGAAGTATAAATTTTACTGTGAAAAAAAACTCTTTTAAATAAAGCAAGGGCTCTGGTAAATTCTTGTAATCTCTTGATTTATATTCTTTATGTACTTTACCTTTTTTATACCAGCTGTAATAAGAGACACGATCAGCAGCCTCATTAAAACTGTGGCATATTTGCATAACATTGACCATTTTTTTTTCGTTAAGATAGGTAAAAAGCTCGTCATCAGGTTGACTTAAAAATTTATGCGCTACTATTACCGTTGAGTGTTTTGTGTAATTATTTTTCATAATTTTCTAAATACCATTTATATGTTTGTTCGATTCCATCTTTTAACTGGATGCGAGGCCTCCACCCAAGACCAAATAATTTCGTTACATCAACCAGTTTTCTTGGCGTACCGTCAGGTTTTGTTAAATCATACACAATTTTTCCTTTGTATCCAACTACACCTGCAATCAGCTCAGCCAAATCTGAAATTGAAATCTCCTCGCCAACACCAATATTAATAATTTCAGACTTATCGTAATTATTTATTAAAAAAATAAGTGCGTCAGCCAAATCATCAACATGCATGAATTCTCTTTTTGGAGTACCAGTTCCCCAAACAATAACTTTATCAGCGTTTACCTTTTTTGCGTCGGCAAACTTTCTTATCAAGGCCGGCAGTACGTGAGATGTAGTTAGATCAAAATTATCATTTGAACCGTACAAATTTGTTGGCATTGCAGATATATAATTGGTGCCATATTGCAGATTGTACGCATGGCACATTTTTATGCCTGCAATTTTAGCGATGGCATACGCGTCATTAGTAGGTTCTAACTCACCAGTAAGCAAGTACTCTTCCTTCATAGGTTGACCAGCATTCCTTGGATAAATGCATGTTGAGCCCAGAAATAATAGTTTTTTTACGCCATACAAATATGAATAGTGAATTAAATTTGTTTGTATTTTTAGGTTCTCAAAAATAAATTCTGCTTGATAATTATTGTTTGCAAGTATTCCTCCCACTTTCGCAGCTGCATCAATTACGTACTCGGGCCTGGCTTTTCTAAAAAATCTTTTTACAGCTAGATCATTAGTTAAGTCAGTTTCATCTCTGGTTGTAAGAACAAGGTTTGTATAGCCTTCACTAACCAATTTGCGTAATACTGCAGAACCAACTAAACCCCTGTGACCTGCAATAAAAATTTT
Organism: uncultured Candidatus Saccharibacteria bacterium; assembly: GCA_964496005.1. Classification (GTDB taxonomy): domain Bacteria; phylum Patescibacteriota; class WWE3; order UBA101185; family UBA10185; genus CAZBWW01. The sequence continues at coordinate 5,223 of CAZBWW010000015.1, forward strand.
TGCTTGTTTCTTCATCATAAATTAGTATTCTGTTCGAAAACAAAATCGGATTCACACATCATTTTAACTAATTCGGCAAAAGATGTTTTCGGTCTCCATCCAAGTTTTCTTCTAGCCTTAGTACTATCACCTAATAACAAGTCTACTTCTGCCGGCCGAAAATAGCGTTTATCGATTTCTATAAGCACACGATCGGTCTTTCTATCTATTCCTTTTTCCTCCATACCACTGCCCTTCCATTCCAAATCAATCCCAAAATATTTACAGCACTCTTCTACAAAATCCCGGACACTATAATTTTCACCTGTTGCAATCACAAAATCATCAGGTTTGCGTTGCTGTAACATAAGCCACATTGCTTCAACATAATCTTTTGCATAACCCCAATCTCGTTTGCTTTCTAAATTTCCCAAAAACAATTTTTCATCTTTACCTAATATAATACGTGCTAACCCACGTGTAATTTTACGTGTTACAAACGTTTTGCCTCTCCTTGGGGATTCGTGATTAAACAAAATTCCCGAACACGCATAAATGTTATATGCTTCGCGATAATTGACGGTGATATAATGCGCATATACTTTTGAAACTCCGTATGGACTGCGAGGTCGGAAAACTGTTTTTTCAGTTTGCGGGATTTGTGCAACCTCACCAAACATCTCACTACTAGATGCCTGATAAAAACGAGTGCCATTATTTTGCCTTCTAATAGCCTCTAAATATCTAAGAGTACCAAGCGCAACTACATCGCTAGTATATTCCGGCATATCAAAACTGACTCTAACGTGGCTTTGCGCCGCCAGGTTATAGACTTCATCCGGGTTAATATTATCCATTAATGTATTTACTAACGATGTATCTACAGAGTCTCCGTAATGTAAATGTAGTCGGGCACCAATCTCATGTGGGTCTTGATATATGTGATCTATCCTATCTGTATTAAATGAACTGGCACGCCTAATAACCCCGTGAACTTCGTACCCCTTGCTCAATAATAATTCAGCTAAATAAGATCCGTCCTGCCCGGTTATTCCGGTAATTAATGCCACTTTTTTTCCTGTTTTTCTCATATAATGCCCTTGTTTCTTACTAAATTAAATAACTTATATCTAAATGTGACAGGAATTAGATACACGGTAAGCAATTCTACAATATTGTAAAAAATATCTCCAATACTACCCTTGTATCCATAGCGTGTTGCTGCATTATACCTTAATTGAATTGTCATTAATTCTACTTTCCTCAATTTTTTGTTGCTATGTGAGTCGCTAAAAACTCTATATTTGAACTCGAAATCTTGAATATTCGCGAACTCATATTTTTTTCCTATTTTTATCCATAAATCAATATCTTCTGAAGGCGACCATTTTGGATCATACCCCCCGGATTCATCAAACACTGCTTTTCTAAACATGGTGGTCGGATGAGCAAATGGCGAATATCTAAAGATTCTTTTTTTTAACATGTCGGAATCGGAATAATATTTTCTTTTGCCTATTTCATTTCCGTCCTCGTCAATAATAATTATATTGCAGCCTACAACCGCAACGTTTGGATTTTGTGTTAATAACCAGTACTGTCTTTTAAACCTTTGTGGTAAACAAATATCGTCTGCATCCATTCGTGCAATAACAGCGCTTTTCGCATGAGAAATTCCTTTATTTAATGCTTGCGCGATATATAAATTTTTTTTATTTGTTATTACTTTTATTCTGCTATCTGATTTTGCGTAGGTATTAATTATTAGCGGGGTTGAATCCGTTGACGCATCATCCACAATAATAAGTTCGAAATCAGCGAACGATTGGTCTAAGACACTTTGAATTGCAGCACCTATATATTTTTCGGCATTGAATACTGGCAATACAACAGAAATCTTTGGCTTTTTCATTTTGACTCTCCTGTATTAACTCGCATTTGCAGCTCCTTATCGTGTACCCATTTTCTTTTATTACTATTATGGTAATACTTTAAAACTCTTAGTCTATAAAAAACTGCGATAGTGTCATACAACATACCTCTAATTTCCGGGTCCAATAGCATAGGTTTATTTCTCAAAAAACCAGAGTTAGAGAAATTAACAGTACATTCTACTGGCGCATCATATATTTTTGAAAAGCCTAAGTAATGCGCAACAGCCAATAGTTCGATATCAAATGCGTATCTTTTAACAACAAGTCTTGGTAATACAACATCCAGTACTTTCCGTTTATAAACCTTTAAACCCGTTTGGGTATCTGTCAATCTTAAGCCGAATAGCAATCTGACCAACCGGTAGTACACCCAACTATAAATTTTTCTAATACGTGTATATTTAACCTTCGAGGCCAAATATCTTTTACTACCAACTATTATGTCAACATCGTACCACTCCATATGTTCTAAAACCATCGATAACCCATTTGGGCTGATCCTTCCACTATCATCAATAAAAGCAATATAATCACCATTTGCACGTGCCATTCCATACCTTACTGCATACCCCTTACCTCTGTTATTCTGGTAGCCGTAAACGCGAAGGTTGGGCTTTTCTATCTTATTTGCCCTCTCATAAGATCTATCCAAAAAACCATCAACTACTGCGATCAGCTCGAAATCCCATCTGGACTTTACCAGTGCAGTATGTATATTTTCCAAATGTTTTTTTACGGTTTTTTCCTTTTTATATACCGGCACTATGACGCTTACAAGCATTATTTAAGATTGGGCAGTTGAAAACTTATTACTTCGACTAACTACAAAGTACAATACAGTACCAACCAGCAAAGCTGTGGTTACAATAATATTTACCGCAATAATATCATATAAGCTGTCGTGGTTCAGCTTAATTAAAATATACTGGGCCAAAATTATAGGAGGTAACAACAACCATACACGTGTCTTGTTTATCGCCAGTAAAAACAGGAGCATAAAATTTACAAGAATATATAAACCCATAAATACAGCATACGCCGGAATGTAAATTTGAGCTGATACGTATCCTAAGCCAAACATTACACGTACAATAAATTCCGGAAAAATCCAAAAAACAATTACCCCTCCAACAACCATCACCACTTGCAAAATTAAAAACTGCTTGAATCTGGGCATATAGTCTTGACCTTTTGAATACATACCTGAAATCTGTGGGAACATTAACACGGAAACCGCCCCCGCCCCAAAAAGAAGAACTTTACCCACAGTAATTACACCTGCATATTGTCCTGCAGTAAGTGGATCAAAAAAATGTTTCACAAGCAATACATCCACCGAATTGAGTAATGTAAGTCCAATTAAAGTAAATAAGGTAACATACCCGAAACTAAGTATCTTTTTATAATACGGTTTTAATTCCGAGTTTAACTCCTTCACAAAATCTTTTCTAATTAGCAAAAATGAAGCCAAGTATGAGACGACAATACTAAGTGAAAATCCCCAGAATACCCATGTAAAATCTAATCCGATATACATAAAAATCGTAGGAAATAACAATCTGACAAAACTACTGAACACAATAAAAAATGACAGCGCATAAAATTTGACCGCTCCTTGTAAATATGACCGGGACGGTACTAAAAGAAAAGACAGTGCAATTGATATACCAAATGAAAAGAATATTTGTGGCTCAGAAATATTTAAATAATTAGCTAAGAAATCTTTAAGACTGTAAATAATAATAAAAGTAATAAAACCAAAAATTAACGAATAAATACTTAATTTAAAAAACAACTGCGTCATTACACCATACTGATTTTCAGCTTTTAGTTCCGCGAAATTTTTTATTAGAGATTGTGTTAATGCAGTTGCAGGAATTGCTAATATACCAGCTAAGGCGAACACGGCCGTAAAAATACCAAAATTTTCCACTGTCAAAAGCCTGCCTAATGACACTTGAAGCAAATAACCGAAAAGGTTACTCACAAAAATTCCAACGGTTACCACGAATGTACCAAAAAAAACAGGGTCTTTGAGTATATTCTTGGTTATAGCTGAGAAATTTAAGAAATACTTGGTCATTTCACTTTCTGATATACCCGATACGCCGGCACTCCTCTAATCTTAATATCACCCACATACTCAAGCTCAAACCGGTCCTCAAGCTCTGAATCATCCTCCCACACCGGATACACAAAATAATTTGCTACTTCCGCGAAACCTCTAATTTCTTTTATAACCGCTCTGCCGCCTATTCTTTTCACAAATGGCCAAATTTGTGTGTAATATTTTTCCGGAAACCCAACAACAAGCATGTTATTTATTTCATCTGTATATAAATATTCATCTACCGAAGCTTCTGCAGGAAAATCCACATAATTATTTTGCTGTTTTACTGTAGTCAAATAGTCAATTGTTTCCCGCTGCCCTATTAACCACTTTGGTTCTATTACTCGCATACCGGTGTATAACCCACCGAGCAAGGGGTTGTAATATGAAAAATAATCCGGATGCAAAAATATTGTATTTACTGCGGCTGGGACAAAAAATACAATCAACACAACAAGAAATGCTTTCGTTTTGTTTTTAAACCGCTTGTGAGTAACGCTTAGCTTGGCTGAAACTGTTGATAACAACCACGTATAAAAAAAACTCACAACAAGCAGTAGGCTTAGTATGGTTGGTAATAGATACCTGTCTAATTTTTTTGATGGGAGCGTCATTAACACCGCATATAAAATTGCAAATAATAATATGTAATATGCAAAGTCTTTTATTTTAGAGTCTGCGAATTTCTTATTTGTAACCGCGTAGCCGACAAGTCCCGCTAATAGGTAAATTGAGGATTTAAACAGAAAAACGACAAAATAAAATGTTGGACCCGGATCTAACACATACTTACTAAAATAAAACTGCTCATGGCCTGTTGCTACACCTGTATCGAAAATCCCGCTTACTAAAGTTTGGAACACTGCGACCGGCGTTACCCACACTGCAGGCCACAATAAAATAAAAACAAAAATTCCGCTAAATAACCAAAAAGCGAACGGTTTAAGTGCTTGTGTTATAGCAGACAGTATTGTTTTCCCATTTCGCAAACTGTCAAGTACTAATGCCAGCCCACAAAAAGCTAATAAAAATAGTGCTGAGGTTTTAGTTAATACCGCCAACGCAGTAAACATGGCAGATACAAATAAATATTTCTTGTGTGTCGGATGCTTGAGAAAATAATAAAACCACACAACCGCTGCAAGCATGAAGGTTGACATTAGTCCCTCTAGGTGAAAAACCCTTGTTAGACCAAGATAAAAGGGCTCAAAAATTACTAATAGAGTAAAGACGGTGGCGTATTTCACCGAAAACTCTGTGCGGAGAACATAAAAGATAGCAGAAATAGTAAGTGCAATTACTAAAACCACAAACAGTTTCTGTGTGAAATCCAAACCAAAAATTGCTGTAACATCGTTATCGGGAGGAGATCCCCCAAAAAATACTTCGTAATACAAATTGTAAAATTTTACTCCAATAGCACCGAGCCACATTAAAACTACGCCCGGGTGGTAAAATTGCAACGTTTCCTTAAAATCCAAGCCAAACACCCCACCACCAAAATTAAATGCCCGCGTTTTCCACTTCCACACATCGGTATTAAAATTATCATTTCCTAGTGAGGGCAACCTTGAGAACACGAAAAAAAAGAAAACTGTAACTTCATATTTATATGTATTTAGTATCTGTCTTAACTTCTGCATTTTACTTTCTCAAAGCTATTTTTTAATCCTAACATAATACAATGCATTAATTTGGTAAATCGGTATGATAAATTCCATAAATATATATATTAGGCCCGCCATTTATTTCGGTCTGTCTAAATTCCGTAACAAAAAGTATATTAATTGTCGGAGGTATGTTTAAACTGTCTTGTATAGCTTCTATTCTTGAGTCAAGTACTATGTACCCGCTGCCGGCCCCCACTCTATCCCAATCAAATTCGTTTACAACCGGATTACGCGAAAATTTTTCCATTACCGGGACTAGATCTTTACTGTCATAAAATAAGATGTCACTTTCTTTAATATTTGCTAGCATCCAGTCATAGAAACTATTGCGAGTATCCGGCTGTAATCTGACATATGCGACCTTGAAAGAATAGAATACCGGCAGTACAAACACTAAAAATACTAAAATATGAGCTACATATTTGGAGGGTATTTTTTCTATAAGTAAATTTGCAAAAAAACCTACACTAAGTGCAAAAAGCGGGTATACAGCTATAAAATAATGCGACCTAACTCTGTCAAAACCCGACACATACCAGGTAAAAAATACTACAGGCATTATAATTAACCATAAGTTCTTATCAGAAACAAAGCTACTTTTTCCGTTTTTCACAAGCCTGACTAGCGCATAAAAAAAAGTGGCGCAAAAAGCTAATAAAAATGTGTACCCTAAATCGCCGGCCATTTTTGAGACCGGTACTGTAATAAATTGAAAAACGTGCTCATCCAAATTAACTTTTCCGACATTATGAAACTGCCATAGTGCTCCTTTCGGAGAAGTACTTATTAAAAAAGTCTGGAAATCAAATAACGCAAAAGGTGTACCTAAAAGAAATGCGCCAAGTGAAATTAAACCCGAGGCAAGTAATTTAACTAGTCCATCAGGTGTTAATAATTTTTCGTCTTTTGCGTGTATAACTCTAAATACATGTGCTAAAACTACCGTAAATCCAAAAAACGCGCCGTTGTATTTAGTTGATGTTGCAAGCCCCACACACAAACCTGCAAGTATATAATTTTTCCAATTTTTGGAAGATAAAATACGTGCTGAAAAGTACACTACCCATGCAACCCAAAATGTCATCGGCACATCGATCAAGGCGTAATTAGAATGAAAAACATGAAACGGTGTCAATGCAATAGCAAGCGCGGCGAACAAACCGGCCCGACTGCTAAAAAGTTCTTTTCCTGCAAGATATACGGGTAAGATAGTTAATGCGCCTAAAAATGCCGAAAATACACGTGACAGATAATAAAAAATTAATGGGTCACGCCAGAAAATTGGAAATACGCCTTCCACCGACTCGTGGAAGCCTAAAATCTGTACTAACCCACGCAGTTTTATAAATAGAATATAAAGCCCGGTATTCAAATAAAAATATAAGTGCGGCCAGTCAAAATGCCCGGGATTTATGTCAAATAAAATACCGGTCGCTGATCTGACAAGTGCCGGTTCATCTATATGGAAAATAAATGGATATCCGTGTTTTAAGCCAATTAACCTTAACACTAATGCCAGCAAAAAAATGCATGCCAAAAGTATGCTTACAGGCGTAATTTTAGTTTTTAGCTTGTTTAACATAAATTCTCCAATACTCCAACCCGTTTATATACATACTTGAATGATGTTCGAAGGTAAACGGACTTCCGACCAAATCTTTCACTACATTTTCCGGCAAATCTTCGTTAATACCCAATACTAATAAATCATAATCACTAAGTCCATTTACCCTAATATCATAAATTCTTGAATTCATGTAAATAGCACCCATCGGTTTTTTGTCAATAAAACCAAGGCGTGGAAAATTCCCTTCCGCATCAAATAATTCCGGATAAGTGGCGAAAATATGAGCTCTAAGTGCAGGAATACCAATACCAAAAGATTTTTGCGCTATTATATTATTTGCAGACACAGCATTACCAAAAATGGGACTGGTATATGTAAATTGATAAGGATGCGTCTTAATTAGCGGATATAATATGAAACAGCTAAGCAGTACAAACAGTGCGCCAACATAAATTGTACGTAAATGGCCTTTTAGTCGGAAAAATACTTCATAATACCCTAACACTGCTATCAATGCCAAAAACGGATAAACAACCAACATATATCTATCCAATTTTTTTGATGGAAGTGTCATAGTTACGAAATACCCAATATAAAAAAGTGCTAAAAATAACACAGGTGATCTAGTTAGTATGCTGGTAACTCTGGTAAAAAATAGTTTTGGTCGCGCTTTATTTTGTGCTTTCGCGAAAAAACTAAGTTTTTTACAGGTATTTACCGTAACGGCAAACCTTGTAACAGTGTAGAGTACTGTCCCAATAAGCGTTACAAGAGAAACTTTAAGTATGAGCACAACCGGGTAAAAAAATGGGCCGGGATTTTCAGAAAATCTGCCGAAAAAGATTTGTTCATGCCCTTTTCTGCCACCCACCCGTTCTGCCTCATCAAAAATATTAATTAATACAAAAACCGGCTCTACCCACAAAGCCGGAAATATAGCGAAAAGTACAACTATAAACGCACTGAGCAACAATATGCAGTATTTGATGCCGGTCTTTACACCGTACTTAAGATATACAAGAAAACCGCCCAAAAATACTGCGTACAAAACCCCACCTATTGCTACACTTTTAGTTAAAAATGCCGCCACAAGAAAAACACCAGCCCCAACTGCATAAATCCACTTATATTTTAAAACTGCCAAAAAACTTAAAAGCAAACCCGCGAATAATAATAATGTTACCAAAACATCCATATGAAATAACCTCGAATTACCAACAAAAAATGGTTCAAAGGAAAATAACGAAACGGTAAACAAAGACAGCCAAAAATAATGTGGATTTTTAACTAACTTATATACCTGCGCCAGTAAAAAAATAATAAAAACTGACAATACTGCTTGCACAACTACCAAAGTTACTTTAACAGCTGTATGATATATTAAAAAATTTTCATGAGAGTAAACCGCAAACTCTGGTTTTAATTGCTTGATTAATTCTATAGGCACACTTGCAACCCACGTTAACGTCACTGCAGGGTGATAGTGCTGATAAGTTTTTTCGAACTGGCCGCTTTTTAGCCCCACCAAAAACTGTTCGGTTCGATAATGCCAATTTACCGCATCCGGATTAATCTCATCATACCCAAGCTGTGGAAACCTAGTCGCAAAAAAAAGTGCAAGAAACAATATTATTGCGCAGACCTTAAAATACCATTTTGTTGATATGGTCATTAACATAAAACTAGCTTTTCGCGGGTAGGGGTTCATTATCATTTTGCAGTACGTAAAACACGCCCCCCGCTAAACTAACCACTAGCCTAAAAAAGTGATATAACAAAGATGCGCTTATAGCTACAATAGCGGGCACTCCTACAACCGCAAATAACTGAACATATAAAAAATCCTGAACGCCAATACCGTTTAAAGATGGGATAAAAAAACTGGCAAGTGTAATTATCGGAAAAACAAATAAAGAATATAAAATAGGTAAATCAACACCCAACGACTTAAAAATAAAATACTGTGTCGTTATTGCGATCAACTGAACTATAAAAGACGTACCAAACGCATTAAGTAAAACAGCATTTTTACCACGATATAGCAGCAGTGAATCGAAAATTTTTTTCACTCCTTTTATTTTTTTAGCACCGTAATTTAATGCAACAAAACCCCCAGCTATACCAACCCAAAATCCGGCAAAAATACCTATTTTGATAAAAATGAGCAATAATGTATTAGCTAAAACAGCTTGCGGAAAAAACGATAACCAAAAATCCCAGGTCTGAATCAGTCCTATGTAGGAAATTAGCACAAGAGCCAGGACACCGGTAAATCTTTCCATAAAAGTAGCTGAAAATGCGTTTGCCTGACTATTAATTTTTTTCCCTAATTTAAAAATTTTATAGACATCACCACCTATACTTGTAGGCATAAAATTATTAAAAAACGCTCCAATAAAATAAAGTTTCGTTAAATAAAATACGGTTACGTCTTTACCGTGTTCAAAAATAAGCAGATTTTCCCATCTGATCGAGCTAACCACATAATTAAGTACAAGTAACAAAATTATTAATGGCGCGTACATTAAATTCATTTGCTTAATTACAGGTACTACTTCCGCAAAATCTATTTTAGAGATCAAAAAAACTAATAGGCATACACTGACTACGATTTTAATAATTATTTTTTTTCTTTTTTTCATACTTCCACTACTTTCGAACCGCGATTTTAGTTACAACCCTTTTTGTTTTACCAACAAGCATATTAACGTCCTTTTTACTTACAAATTTAGTAACAAACAGTGAGCTTACAAATAACCCAGCAAACAACAAATACGCCAAAATTTTAAACCAAAAATTATCAATATCCTTTGCTAATGAAATTACAAATGCCTGCAATAAAATTAGTACGTGATCGTGTGTAATGTATTTAAACTTCAGTTTTCGCTGTGAACTTAAAACCAAATAAGTAAAACTGACAATGACTCCCAGCAGCATGCCCAAACTCATTGCATTAACAAACGGAATAGATCTTAAACTTAGTAAAAAGTGATAAAATCGGAAATCCCCCAGCACTTCACCGGGCAATGTTCGAATTACTGAATCGGCAAAGGTTCCGGCCGTGAGCACATATTCCGGTGCGGTAGTGAAGGTGTAAAATCCTATTGTTATTACTAATAATAAGATGTACCCAGCAATTAGTTCTTTCATTAGCTTGGCGGGTACAAAAATACTGGATTTTAAAATATTTATCAGCGAATAAAAAATATATACAAAAGTAAGTGGCAAAATTAATGCCAGCGCCGGCTGATATTTAGCACTTGCCAGAAAAAGAACTAACTCTTCCGACCAGAAAATTGCCGACATTCCTGCAAAAACAATTAGTGAAAAAACTTTATTAAAATTCGTAGAAAATAATGCCTTAAATTCCGCAAGATTTTTTTCAAACTTTTCAGAAAAAACAGGTAAATTTACGTCGGTAACAGAGTCGGATACATGCATTAATTTTCGTGCGTATAAGAGTGCCAAACCAAAAATACCTACCATCTCAGGTGTAACGGATACTCCGAGCAACACTTTCCCGGCGCTTTCCCATAAGGTAAATAACATCTTAACAAAATACACACCCAACCCGACCGATAGTAACGCGTTAAATAACCGGAAAAACTCTTTTTTTGTAGGTAATACTAAAGAGCCCCTCATTGGTTTAAAGGCAATTAGTCCAAGCACAACTGTGCCTATTGTTGTAAATAGTAAAAGCGCATAAAAGTACCCATTTAGCCCATATAAATAAACTAAAGGGATGTATAAAGCAATGCTAATAAGCGGAATCAACGCCTGATATAAAAATAATTGCTTAAATCTTTTAGTTCCGGCTATTACTGAATTTAAAATACTTTGCGCCCCCTGCACCAACATCACTAATGCGTAAAGTTTAAGCGGTGCAATTAGCAATGGGTTGTTATAAGTATTTATGGCCAGTCTTTCCGCCAATACCAAAAGAGTAAAAGCTAACGGCAATGTAATCATGTACCTAATTACAAGAGAAGTAATAAAAATTTTAAAAGCTTCTTTGTCATCATCGGTTGCGGCAATTTCGCGTGTTGCGCCGGCTGCAAGCCCTAGATGTTGAGTAATTCCAAAAATCCCGCCAATACCTAATGCAATCTGAATAATCCCAAATTCGCCAATTGTTAAGATCCGCACAATAATAAAGCTTTGTGCAATACCCAAGAACATTGCAATCATTCGCGATATAAAGCTTACAGTTTGCCATTTTTCTAAACTTTCTGCTTTACTACCGTGTTTGCTCATTTTACCTCTATATCACCTAGATAAATACTTCTCGTCCGAATTTCGTTAGACATGCCGATAAAACTTTTATAAGTTCCGGGGTCTAAAAACTCCGGTAAGGCAATTTTTAGGTCTTCAATATAGTATCTGTCTTCATTCCAATTTTTAGGCTGATTCAGTGAGTATGAAGGCAAATTGGCAACTTGATATATCTCGCCTGTTTTTGTATGTACAAAGGTTAAAAATAGTACGTAATCATCAAGTCTTGCTTCATCCCGTTTTGTATATACTAACTGAGCATCTACCGCTGTGCCGCGTGTTATCTCTGCAGGCAACGTATAATCTACAACAGTTAGCGATTGAAAGATTTCCAGGTTAGTTTTTTCGGCAAAGTTGTACCTTTCCTGTAACGGTAAGAGTTGCGTTTTATTGTGCGGGCCTACCTTTTTAAATACAAACAAATTGCCGCAACCTAAACTTAATTCATAATCCTCGGACTTAATCATATCGGCTACTACATCGCGAACTAACGTAAGATCGAGCTCTAAAATCCGTAATATTTTCTGCGCAAACACATCTACAATTACATAGTCTGCCTCATGCGACAAAGCAGGGAAAATTGCATAAGTTTCCCTTAACGGTAAATGCGCCCCCAAATAATCAGGTCCGGATACTGATGCGCTATCGGGAATCATTTCGACAACTATTTGCGCACATTCTCTATCTTTTGTTTCAAGCTTAGATAACGTAAACCGATCCCCAATAGCTAATTCCATACCTGCAAGCTCAGTATTTGATTTCGCAAACACCGGCAGGACTGACAACCTCTTTTGAATAGCTTGTGTCAACCACATATATACCGGATTACCGTACGAAAATGATGTACTAATACTAAATGTTAATATAATGACCGAAAATAAAACTGCGAACCAAGGTGCAGTAATTTTAAACAATAATTTTACTATCCCCTTTGGCTGTTTTTTTACTTTTACTTTAGTTAATATCTTCTGCATCAAAATATAACTCCATGATGAGAGCCATTTAACAGCGTAAATACTCGCAAGAAATAAAACCGGCACTATCATTGAAATACGATGGTTAGTTATTTCAGCAGTGCCTATACCATCAGCGGAAGTAGAATAATTAATAAGTAAATCTGGCAACGCTAATACAAAAAGCGGAGGAAATAATAACGGTGTATAACCAAGCGGTTCAAAAGTCTGCTTCATGTTCTCTAGCTTATCCCCGCCAAAAATTACCGTAACTAATAATTCCGGGTTTTTTATCATCCCAAAAAATACAGCTGCATATGAGTCACCAAACGCTTCATACCTGCTCAAAAAGTAATTTTCATTTTGTACATCTGTAACAACCGCAGTATTAATATCCAATGACTCAGCAAATTCCTGGAAACCTTCTACCCGCAAAGGAGCGTAAGCCGGAATAATTACAAAAAATGCGATAAAAAACCAAGCAAAACCCACTATCACCATACTTAACCCAATCCTAATGTTCTGATATAACCATAAGTTCCGCACCCACTTTTTAATCTCATTGCGGGATTGTGGAAAATCAACAGGTTGTACAAACCGAAATAGCATTATGAACAAACCGTACATCATAATATACAAGGGAAGTTGTTCTTTACCCATCATCGTTAACACCAAAAAAAACCAAAACCACATAAGACCTTTTTTTGAATAACTGCCGTTTTTATACATGCGCTCAAATATATAAAAAGCAGCCAAAAAAAACGGAATTACAACGGTCACCCCATGATATCCGGTCCAAGCGATCAAAAACCCAACTGCGGGATAAAATAAAAATGTAAAACCAAACAGCATGCCGGCCAGCTTAGACTCCAAAGCAAGATTGGCTATCAAATAAATTAATAAGGCTGAAAATAGCACGAGTACAACTTGAATAAAAACCAAAGTTAGAGAATGGGGAAAAACAGCAAATATAGGTACGAATAATAATAATATAGGATCAACGTGGCTCATTGCCCATCTGGGTAAATTTGTACCAAAATAATCGGTTAGCCACATAGGCTTACCCTCCAGCGTATACCAGGCCATTTGCGCCATGTTTCCCAGATCAAATTTCCCGAAATCAAAATTGACAAATCTGAACACATTAATTCTTATTGTGACAGCTAGTACACATACCATAAATCCAAACAAAACCAGCCAATATATATTGTTTTTAAGCCACAAAAACATTTTTTTCATATCGTTAATTTTACAATAAATACCCGAAAGCCTCGTAAGCTCAACTAATAAACTTAAACTTAATCAGTGTTAGCACAGCAGACAAACCATCTCGCCAAGTAATTTTCTTGCCTTCTAAACGAGTTCGTCCTTTATATGTTATCGGTACTTCAACAATGCGCATACCGGACTTAAGTATCTTAGCTGTTATTTCAGGTTCAAAGTTAAATCGCGCCGATTTTATTTCCAGTTTTCTAGCAAACTCACCGGGAATTAATTTATAGCATGTCTCCATATCGGTAAGCATCACCCCATAAAACATGTTTGTTAATAAAGTGAGCAATTTGTTGCCAAAATAATGGAGATTAGACATATCTTTATAACTACCTGAAAATCTTGAGCCATAAACTACATCGGCATGTTCTTCTGCCAACGCACGGATTAGCTTTTTATAGTCAGTGGGATCATATTCGAGATCAGCATCTTGTACAATCACATAATCACCTGTAGTTTGTTTAAACCCTTCTTTTAGAGCTGTACCTTTACCACCATTTACTTCTTTAAACACAATTTTTAGCTGCGGATCGGCTGCAAATAACTCTTTTAAGATTGCGGTTGTACCATCTGTTGACGCGTCGTCAATCAAGATAATTTCTTTCTGAATCTCGCCTAAATCTACCGCCCGCACTTGGGTCAAAATTGCCGCTAGGGTGGCTTTTTCGTTATAAACAGGTATTACAATTGATAATTTATTCATCCTGCCAATTATACAGGAGTTACAGCGTTAAGGTGAGACCTCGAGTACTTCGGAATAAAAAAACGCACCGTTAATATAGTGTTTAAATGTTGCTAATCTGTTAACTTCCTCGATGTTTATTTCCAGCTCGAAATCAGGATTCGGCTCACTAGTTATTAACATGTAGCGCACTCCGAGACGTTCGAAATCTTCCTTGTCTACTAATTCTACGTCTGACACGTCAACTAATTTATCAGCAACACGATCGTCACCTGAATTGTAGTAGTTTAGGTACCATTCAGCCACACTTTCCCCGTCATTATGCGCAAGTGGTCCCGAAACAGTGGTGGCGGCATAAATTGCGGCTTCTTTTATTGTGCGATAGATATCTTTGTGGATGTAAATCGTTGCGCCGACCCAAAGCACCATACTTACAACCAACGCAACTAAAAATTTACTAAAGAGAACTTTATAAATAAAATAAATCTGTACTACAGCAAGAATTACTACCAGCATAAACACCGGTTTTAGTAAAACCAAAAACTGCAATTTATAGTAGTACTGCCCAAGAATATAAAAACCAAGCACACCGCCTAAAAATAGTAAATCCAAGTATTTTGTTTTGAATATACTGCCGCGAGTAAAATAACCCACAACACTATCTGCAAGGAAAATTGTCAAAAAAGGCACAGTAATGGTAAATAACCGAGGGATTGCCGCCGGCCACCATAAAATTAACAAAAGCTCAGCAAGCACCAAAACCGCAATACCTACATTTTTTTGCGAAAAAGTAAGTATACCTCTCCAGTTTTGCACGTAAAAATAACCTGCAAATGTAAACCCAAATAAAAAAACAGCTGAAAGTGCAAAAATTACCACAGTATCAAACGAAAAAGTCCTGCCGGTTTGCTCACCAAAATACGAAGAAGTTAAGGGATTTCTGTATAACACCCAAGGCAAAATGGTTAGTAAAAATACAAGCACATACCAAAAAAGCTGCCAAAAGTGCTTTTTTAAACCAGTAATTGAATTTGCAAAAAACCTGTCTACAGATGAAAAACCGTCAAGATATAAGATCCCTAGTCCAACGGCTCCGAATATAATATACCCCTCAAACCTGAGCAATACTGATAAACCGACTATGAAACCTAAAATAACAGGCCAGAGCCTTAAAGCTTTAGTTAAGTAGGTTTTGGTTATTTTTTGCTTGGGCTGTTCCCGAACTAAGGTTAATACGTAAATCGCCAGAAGTGCAAAAAAAGCGAGTGGTACATCAGCCATTACTCTGAGTGACCAATACAAAAACACCGGGTTTAGAGCAAATAATAATAATGCAAGTGTTATTTTTAGCTCGTCCCTTCCAAACAACAATCTAAGTAACCGGTAATAAATGTAAAACGCGCCAAGACTAAACCCAAACATAACCACTCTTCCCCAAAATACTTGCTCTGCAGCCTGCGGACGTAATGCCAATATTACCGAAAATAGTGGTGGCCGTTTCTCATCCTGCGGATAATTAAAAACTGCTTCCGGCTCGCCCAGCGTACCTGATTCGTCTACCCATTTTGCATCACGTAAAAATTCAGCGGCTCTCAAAATTCTGTAGCTGTCGCCCCATTCAGCTGCGTTTATGCCAAACAAAAACAAATGTACTGTTACAAAAAAAAGAAACACGTGAACCGGTCTAATTTTGGAGATGTATTTATGTATGTGATCGCTTGATTTTTGCATAAACTTGTTCCACGATCTGCGCCCGATTATCCCATGAATAAAGTTCGCGTACTTTCTGCACATCAACACCCGGTCTTTGCACCATAAGCTGATCGACCTGGGTTGCGATTTGTTGAGCTGTAAGACCGTCTAAATAAAATAACCCGGCAATATCTTCGGTTAGCTTAAAACCGGAAACCAACGACGGGACACCGCAGGCAAGAGACTGCATTACAACTTTAGGTACACCTTCAAAAGATGATGGCAATACAAAAAGATCTGCTGCCTGCATCGCAATTGGTACGTTTTTGTACGGCACATACCCTGTCATTTTTACTCTTTCGCGCAGCCCGTTTTTAAAAATAATGTCATTTAGCTTATTTTCATACTCCTTGTTCGGCACCGGACCTACCAATAACAACTTATATTTTTCAGGTAGGTACGCTAACGCTTTTACTATCAGATGAATATTTTTCCGCTCTACCATTGCGCCGTGATTTAAAATAATAATGTCATGCGGGTCAAACCCAAGGTCGTGCCTGGTTTTATCTCTTTCATCAGGATTTACCGGAGAAAACGCAACAGTGTTTACACCCGATTCGACCACTGTAATTTTACTTTCAGCCGCTCCGTAATATTTAACCGCTTCATCCTTTGTGTCTTGGCTAACG
Source organism: uncultured Candidatus Saccharibacteria bacterium (assembly GCA_964496005.1). Lineage (GTDB taxonomy): Bacteria > Patescibacteriota > WWE3 > UBA101185 > UBA10185 > CAZBWW01. The sequence continues at coordinate 22,043 of CAZBWW010000015.1, forward strand.
AAAATCAACTCGTCTGCAACTTTAACCGCAAGCCGGTCAGAATATTCCGCGAGTGGCCAGGCAAGGTATTTTGATATAAATTTTATAGGTTCTCCTTTATCCAACTGAGCTTGTTTTCTACCAATTACAGTATTATGGAAATTAACAACAAGTGGAATTTGGAGCTCCCTTGCTGTTGGTTTTATTTTTTTTAAAAGTGATCGATAAAAGTAAATCCAGATGGCAAAATGGCCATGTGAATGAATGAGCTCCGGTGTATTTCTAAACCGCCACCATAAATAATAAAATATTAACAGCACTGACGTAGTTAACGAAACAGTTCCTTTTAGTGGTTCTCGCCAAAAGCCGGTTACCTTTACAGTTGTTGGTTTTTCAATTGCGCCCTGCATTGGCCATCTACCCGAAAATACTTGGATTTCATGCCCCAACTTTACTTGCGCTACACTCATTTCATATGGCGCCGGTGCTAAGCCATCCCATGGAGGAGGCCATTCATAACAAATTCGTAAAATCTTCATAAATTATTTCTCCAAAACAGCATTAATAACTTGCTCATACTTGTCTAGCATATCATCCACTGTAAACTTTTCGTAAGCCATTTTTTTTGAAGTCTCCGCCATCTGATTTCTTAACCCCGGGTTTTTTGTAAGCTCCAATATTTTTTCTTTTAAACTATTTTTGTCTCCCGGCGGAACTAAAAACCCATTTTGACCATCAACAACAGCGTCAGAAATACCACCAATATCAGAAGCTATAATAGGGAGGCCGGCGAACATAGCTTCTACTAACGTCATAGGAAAACCTTCCATACGTAGCGTTGGTAGGACAAAAATGTCCGCACTAAAATACTTAGATATAACGACGTCGTGTGGAACTTTTCCATGAAATGTCACAATATTGTTTTGCGATAGGGAAGTGGCGGTTGTTTTTAACTCGGGCAGATCAGGACCATCACCATATACATCAAGTTTAATATTTAGTTTAGTTTCCAGACCTACATTTTTGAACGAACTATAAATAGCTGACAGCACCTCAACTAGCTCAAAAAGGCCTTTAGGCCGCTCTACTCTTCCTATGTAAAGTAATGACACCTCCCTACTGTCATTTTTTTCCCGCAAATACTCGGTTTCTGCTTTTTCAAATAGTTTTGGGTCGATACCGTTATTAATTACCACAATTTTATCTTCAAGTACATATGTTTCGTTAATAATTTGCTTTTTTACTGCGTGAGAAACTGCAATTACCTTGTCTGATCCGTGAATAAACTGGCGTTGTCTACCGAAAAAATTTCTTACTACATAAGCTGTGTCACGAACAAGACTTAAAATTTTGCGCAGATTCAGAAAACTCTTAACGGTACCTATTTCTTGTAACCTGGTTTTGTATTCTCCTAAAATTGTCCCGTGGGAAATCGAAATTACTGGCACAGAAAGCACTTTTTTATTATTAATAATTCCTAACCCGACTGCGCTTTGATTCAAAACAACATCAAACTTATTTTCAGCATGATAGTATTGAAACGTATCATATGACTTTTTTAGCCAATCTTCTTTCCCTTTTGCAGAAAATACCCCATCGGTACGTATACTCGGAACCACTTTTGCTAACACTTTGCTCAGTTTTTCCTCAAACCCCTGAAAAAATATCCCC